>JASGDG010000399.1:0-8737 GCA_047607325.1 Xenophilus sp.
CGTGGTCGTGGTGATGGCCATGTCCGTCGTTGGTCACATGCCCGCCATAGGCGCCGCCCTCGGGCTCGAAGGGTGCCTGCACCTCCTGCACGATCAGGTGCATGGCGCGCAGCATGTCGGCCAGCACGTGGTCGGGCTCGATCTGCAGGTGCGCGGGCGTGAGTTCGATCGGCACGTGCCGGTTGCCCAGGTGGTAGGCGGCGCGCGTCAGGTCGAAAGGCGTGCCGTGCTCGCGGCAGTGCGTGATGCGCAGCACCGCCTGCGGCGCCGCGACCACGCGGACCAGCGAGCCGTCCTCGGCCACCAGCACGTCGCCGCCACGCACGGCGGTGCCGCGCGGCAGGAAGACGCCGATCTGCCGGCCCTGCGAGTCGGTGGCGTCGAAGCGGCTCTTCTGCCGCACGTCCCAGTCGAGTTCGACCGTGGCGGCGCGCTTGAGAAGCACGGGCGCGAGGCCGCGGCCCTGGGGCATGAGTTTGTTGGCGGTGAGCATGGCTGAGGAATGTCGGAAAGGCACGAAGGAGGGATGGTCCCACAGCGCGTGAGACCCTGCCGGACGCCGCTACAGCCGCAGCGTCATGAAGCAGCTGTACGGATCGATCCGGTAGCCGCCGAAGGGCCCGCATGCCTCGAAGCCGTGCTTCGCATAGAGCGTGCGGGCCGGCTCGAAGAAGGGCTGGGTGCCGGTCTCCAGGCTCAGCCGTGAATGGCCCGCCGCACGCGCCTCGGCGATGACATGGTCCAGCATCCGCGCCGCGACGCCCCGGCCGCGCAGGGCGGCGGCGGTGCGCATCGACTTGAGTTCCGCATGCGCCCCGTCGAGCTGCTTCAGGGCGGCGCTCGCCGCCAGCGATTCGCCCGCTGGCCCGTCGATCCAGGCGCTCCAGAAGCGGATGCCCGGCCGGCGCAGCGCGTCCAGGTCCAGCGCATGCACGCTCTCCGGCGGCGAGACGCGGCGCATGTCCGCCAGGTGCTCTTCCAGGAAGGCCGCGATGCGCGGGTCGCGCAGGTCGTCCAGGCGGATGCGCAGGTCCACCGCCATGCGTCAGAACAGGAAGTAGCGCTGCGCCATCGGCAGCACCCTGGCCGGCTCGCAGGTCAGCAGCACGCCGTCGGCGCGCACGGCATAGGTCTGGTGGTCGATCTCCATCTTCGGCGTCAGGCCGTTGTGGACCAGGTCCTTCTTGCGCACCTTGCGGATGTTCTTCACCGCGCTGAGCGTCTTGGCCAGGCCGTAGCGCTCCTTCACGCCGGCCGCCAGCGCCGCCTGCGAGACGAAGGTGAGGCTGCTCCTCGCGTTGCTGCCCGCGAAGGCGCCGAACATGGGGCGGTAGTGCACCGGCTGCGGCGTCGGGATGCTGGCGTTGGGGTCGCCCATCGCGGCCAGCGCGATGCTGCCGCCCTTGAGGATGCAGAAGGGCTTGACGCCGAAGAAGGCCGGCTTCCAGACCACGATGTCGGCCCACTTGCCCGGCTCCAGGCTGCCCACCTCGTGGCCGATGCCGTGCGCGATGGCGGGGTTGATCGTGTACTTGGCGACGTAGCGTTTGGCGCGGAAGTTGTCGTTGCGCTCGCTGTCCTCGGGCAGCGCGCCGCGCTGCGCCTTCATCTTGTGCGCCGTTTGCCAGGTGCGGATGACGACCTCGCCCACCCGGCCCATCGCCTGCGAGTCGCTGCTCATCATGCTGATGGCGCCGATGTCGTGCAGGATGTCCTCGGCCGCGATGGTCTCCTTGCGGATGCGCGATTCGGCGAAGGCCAGGTCCTCGGCGATGGCCGCGTCGAGGTGGTGGCACACCATCAGCATGTCCACGTGCTCGTCCAGCGTGTTGCGCGTGTAGGGCATCGTGGGGTTGGTGGAGGAGGGCAGGAAGTTCGCCTCGCCCACCACCTTCAGGATGTCGGGTGCATGGCCGCCGCCGGCGCCCTCGGTGTGGAAGGCGCACAGCGCGCGGCCCTTCGTCGCGGCGATGGTGTCCTCGACGAAGCCCGACTCGTTGAGCGTGTCGGAGTGGATCGCCACCTGCACGTCCTCCTGCTCGGCCACGGCCAGGCAGTTGTCGATGGCCGCGGGCGTGGTGCCCCAGTCCTCGTGCAGCTTCAGGCCGATCGCGCCGGCGTGCACCTGCTCGTGCAGCGCGCCCGGCAGGCTGGCGTTGCCCTTGCCGAGGAAGCCCAGGTTCATCGGGAAGGCGTCGGCCGCCTGCAGCATGCGCTCGATGTGCCAGGGGCCGGGCGTGCAGGTGGTGGCGAAGGTGCCGGTGGCCGGGCCGGTGCCGCCGCCCAGCATGGTGGTCACGCCGCTGGCCAGCGCCTCCTCGATCTGCTGCGGGCAGATGAAGTGGATGTGGCTGTCGATGCCGCCGGCGGTGACGATGTGGCCCTCGCAGCTGATGACCTCGGTGCCGGGGCCGATGACGATGTTCACGCCCGGCTGCGTGTCGGGGTTGCCGGCCTTGCCGATGGCGGCGATGCGACCGTCGCGGATGCCGATGTCGGCCTTGACGATGCCCCAGTGGTCGAGGATCAGCGCGTTGGTCAGCACGGTGTCGACCGTGCCCTCGGCCCGCGTGCGCTGGCCCTGCGCCATGCCGTCGCGGATGGTCTTGCCGCCGCCGAACTTCACCTCCTCGCCGTGGCCGCCGGCGCGCAGCGTGTAGTCCTGCTCGACCTCGATCACCAGGCCGGTGTCGGCCAGGCGCACGCGGTCGCCCACGGTGGGGCCGAAGATTTCCGCGTAGGCGCGGCGTCCGATGGTTGCCATCTAGAGTTTTCCTTGGACGAGGCCGCGAAAGCCGTACACCGTGCGGCTGCCGGCGTAGTCCACCAGTTCCACGGTGCGCTGCTGGCCGGGCTCGAAGCGCACGGCGGTGCCGGAGGCGATGTTCAGGCGCATGCCGCGCGCGGCGCCGCGGTCGAAGTCGAGCGCGCCGTTGGTCTCGGCGAAGTGGTAGTGCGAGCCGACCTGGATCGGCCGGTCGGCGGTGTTCTGCACCACCAGCGTGAGGGTGCGTCGGCCGGGGTTGAGCGCGTGGTCGCCGTCGTCGACGAGCAGTTCGCCGGGGATCATCTGGCCGTGCTCCGGCTCAGGCCACGCCGCCCAGCAGCGCGGCGCCCAGCAGGGCCACGGCGATGCCGGCGAGGCGCGGCACCCAGCGGGGGGCATGGCGCAGCGCCCAGCCCAGGGCGATGCCGGCCGCGTGCAGCAGCACGGTGGCGGCCAGCATGCCGGCCAGCGTCAGGGCGGCGTCGGATTCGCCCGCCAGTTCCTGCCCGTGCGCCAGGCCGTGGAAGACGGCGAACACGCCCACCAGCGCCGCCGAGGCGAGGGCGGGCAGGCGCTTGCGCGTGAACACCAGCAGCCCCAGCACCAGCAGCGAGGCGGCGATCATCGGCTCGACCGCCGGCAGCACGGCGCCGGCCAGCCCCATCAGCGCACCCACCAGCAGCATCGCCGCGAAGCCCAGCGGCGCGGCCAGCAACTCGCGGCCGTTGCGGGCGGCCAGCGCGCTCCACAGGCCGACGGCCAGCATCGCGGCCAGGTGATCGGGGCCGGTGAGCGGGTGCATGAAGCCGGCCGGGAAGCCGTGGTGGTGCGCGCCGGCATCGGCGCCGGTGTGGGCCAGGGCCGGCAGCGCGGCGGCGGCCAGCAGCAGGGCGAGGGTGGGACGGGCAAGGCGCATGGCGTGAAGTCTCCGGGGTTCAGACGATGGGTTGGTGGACGGTGACGAGTTTCGTCCCGTCCGGGAAGGTGGCCTCGACCTGGATGTCGGGGATCATCTCGGGCACGCCCTCCATCACGTCGTCGCGGGTGAGCACGGCGCGGCCTTCGCTCATCAGTTCGGCCACCGTCCTGCCGTCGCGGGCACCTTCCATCACGGCGGCGGAGATCAGCGCGACGGCCTCCGGGTAGTTCAGCTTCAGCCCGCGGGCCTTGCGCCGCTCGGCCAGCAGGGCGGCGGTGAAGATCAGCAGCTTGTCTTTTTCTCGGGGCGTGAGTTCCATGGGACGGGAATGATAGAGAGCCTTTCTGACCTGCAACACCCGTGCCGTCTCGCTTCAAGAGAATGAGGCTGCCGGTCGCCGTATGATGCGGCCGGCCGGCCGGCTGGGTGCACCAAGCCGGTGCCAAAGGGCGTAACGGCAATGATCTCGAATCCAGGCGTGGTCCGCGACTTGCGGGCCCTTCGCCAAGCGCTGTCTGCGCTCGGCATCCAACACCGGGCCGTGGCGGTCCTGGTGATTGCGAACCGGCAGCGCGCCATCGGCAACAGTGTGCATGAGGCCGGGCACATGAATCTGCATCGCGGTCCCGCAATCAACGACGCAATGGCTTCCGTGCCGTTCGCTCCGGTCGCCTTCAACGACATCCGCCACTGTCGTGGGTGCATCTGAAGCACCACATGGGCCTGGGTGTACGTGCAAGCGATCCTGACTATCTCACCATGCCCTACTACTACCTGCCGAACGCACAGCAACTGTTCGCACGCACAGCCCTTTACCGAGATCGAGCGAACGTCAGCCGCTCCTATTTCTTCGGGCCAGATGCCGTCGTCGCAAACTGGCGGGGCGTGCGGGAGACTTCCGCATGACGCAAGGGCGAGCGCTGGGCGCATGGCAGGTCGCCGCGCTGCTTGTCTCTGCCAGCTATGGCATCGGTTTCCTGTTCGGCTCCGGCGAAATGGCGCTGACTCATGGCATGGGTGGCGCGCTCTATGGCGTGGCGACGGCCTTCGGCATGCTGCTGCTGGGCACGTTCGCGGCGCCGCTGTGGCGCGGCGGGATGCCGATTTGGGACTGGTTCGGCCAGGCGTACGGCACAGGGCTGCGCAGCGCGGTAGCGCTGCTGTCCGTGATCTGGATGGCCGGTGTGCTGGCTGCGCAGATTCACGGCGGCGTCGCCATCCTCACGCTGCTGGGCGCGCAGGAGTGGGTGGCCTACTGCGCGGTGCTGGCGGGAATCTATGTGGCGGCACGGCTCGACCTCCGGGTCGCGTCGATGGTGTTCTCCTTCTTCCTGCTGGCCAGCGGCGCCGTGCTCGTGCAGGCGTTGCTGGCCGCCGGCGGCGGCGCGTTCTATCTGCGTGGGCCGGCGCAGTTCGTGTCCGACCTTGGCACTTTTCCGAGTGGCGAACTGTTGGCGATGACCGTTGCCATCGTGGCCCTGGTCTGCACCGGCGCGGACTACCACCAGTTCGTACTTGCCGGCCGGCGGCCCGTTGCCGCAGTGACGGGTTGCCTGCTCGCCGCGCTGTGCCTGGCTGCCGTGAGCTTTCTGCCGGTGGCGGTGGTGCTGGCGCTGCAGGCGGGGGGCGGCCTGGACGAGTTGAAAAGTGCCAAGCAGGTGATCCCGCTGGCGCTGGCCAAGGCTGCATCGCCCTGGGGCGCGCTTGCCGGAAAGATCCTGCTGCTCGGCCTGTCGGGTGCGGCGCTCGGTTCTGGCGCGGCGATTCTCCGGGCGATGACGAGTGCCCTTGCCTCGGCCACGCACCGGCCGGCGCGCTCGCCATGGCTCGCGCTGTGCGCCCTTGCCGTTGGCGCGGCGCTGGCCGCGCGTGGGCAGGGCATCGTCGCAACCATGGTGTCGGTGAACATCGTCTATATCGGTGGCGTTGCGGCGCTGTTTGCAGCTTTGCTCATGAGGTGGGAACTGTCGCGCAACCAGGCCCTGCGGATTCTGGCAGCAGGCTTGGCGGGCTCGCTCGCGGTCTACCTTGCTGCCTGGGCTGGAAAGCTGGACGGCAATGGCGACTTTCCGTCGCTGCTGGCGGGGCTGCTGTGTTCCGGGGCCGTGATGGCGCTCGAATGTGTGCTGCGGCGTGGGGCGATGGTGCGCAATCTGCGAAAGCGGTGAAAAGCCTGCGTCCGGCATTTCAGAAGCAAGCGCCTGCGTGACGACGGCATGAAAAGTGCACCACGCTGGTGTGCTCTTCGAGTCAGCCCCCGCCAGTCCACCGCCCGACGCGGCCCGCGACGACGCCCCGCAGCGCGTGGTCAAGGTGCGGCGCGACTACAACGCCTGGGTGGCACGCGAGACGCTGGAGGACTACGCCCTGCGCTTCACGCCGCAGCGCTTCCGCAGGTGGTCGGAATGGCGGGTGGCCAACACCGCTTTCGGCGCGGCCTCCTTCCTGATCCTGGAGGCCGTGGGCGCCACGCTGCTGGTGCAGTACGGCTTCGCCAACGCTTTCTGGGCGATCCTGGCGACGGGGCTGATCATCTTCCTGGCCGGGCTGCCCATCAGCGCGTACGCCGCGCGCTACGGGGTGGACATGGACCTGCTCACCCGCGGCGCCGGCTTCGGCTACATCGGCTCGACCCTCACCTCGCTGATCTACGCCAGCTTCACCTTCATCTTCTTCGCGCTGGAGGCGGCGGTGATGGCCTACGCGCTGGAGCTGGCGCTGGGCGTCCCGCCGGCCTGGGGCTACCTGGTCTGCGCCGTGGTGGTCATCCCGCTGGTCACGCACGGCGTCTCGGCCATCAGCCGGCTGCAGGTGTGGACGCAGCCGGTCTGGCTGCTGATGCTGGTGGTGCCCTTCGCCTTCGTGCTGGTGCGTGATCCCGGTGCATTCGCGGGCATCGCGCACTACGGGGGTGAGTGGGGTGGCTCGGCGGATTTCAGGATGCCTCTTTTTGGTGCCGCCCTCACGGTGGGCATCGCGCTCATCACCCAGATGGGCGAGCAGGCCGACTACCTGCGCTTCATGCCGGCGCGGGGCGCCGCCCACCGTGGCCGCTGGTGGCTGGGCGTGCTGGCCGGCGGGCCGGGCTGGGTGGCGCTGGGCGTGGTCAAGATGCTGGGCGGCGCGCTGCTGGCCTGGCTCGCGATCAGCCACGGGGTGCCGGCCGAGCGCGCGGTGGACCCGAACCAGATGTACCTGGCGGCCTACGAGTACGTCTTCCCGCGCCACGGCTGGGCGGTGGCGGCCACGGCGCTGTTCGTGGTGATCTCGCAGCTCAAGATCAACGTCACCAACGCGTATGCCGGCTCGCTGGCGTGGAGCAACTTCTTCTCCCGCGTCACGCACAGCCACCCGGGCCGGGTGGTGTGGGTGGTGTTCAACACGCTCATTGCCTTCATGCTGATGGAGATGAACGTGTTCGAGGCCCTGGGCGCGGTGCTCGGCCTGTACGCCAACATCGCCATCGCCTGGATGATGGCGGTGGTGGCCGATCTGGTGGTCAACAAGCCGCTGGGCCTGTCGCCGCCGGGCATCGAGTTCAAGCGCGCCCACCTGTGGGACATCAACCCGGTCGGCGTCGGTGCGATGGCGCTGGCCTCGCTGCTCTCGATCACGGCCTACCTGGGCGTCTTCGGGCCGATGGCGGAGGCGTTCTCCGCCGTCATCGCGCTGGCCACCGCCTTCGTCGCGGCGCCGCTGATCGCCTGGGCGACGAAGGGGCGCTACTACCTGGCCCGGCAGGAGCGGACGGCCGTGCAGCCGATGTTCTTCGCCGGCGAGGAAGCAGGCCGGCCGCTGCAACTGGCCGTGCGCCGCTGCACCATCTGCGAACGCGAGTACGAGGGGCCCGACATGGCCCACTGCCCGGCCTACCAGGGCGACATCTGCTCCCTGTGCTGCACGCTCGACGCGCGCTGCGGCGACCTGTGCAAGCCGCACGCGAGCCTGGCCGCGCAATGGTCCGGCACGCTGCGCTGGCTGCTGCCGCGCCGCGTGTGGCCCTATGTGGAAACCGGCCTGGGCCACTTCCTGCTGCTCATGCTGATCGTCGTGCCGCTGCTGGCCGCCGTGTTCGGCGTGCTCTACCAGCAGGAACTGCGCGCCCTGGCCGGAGGCCTCCCGGCCGGCGCGGGCGGCGCGCTGCGCGGCGGCTTCCTCAAGGCCTACATGGCGCTGCTGCTCATCGCCGGCATCGTGGCCTGGTGGCTGGTGCTGGCGCACCAAAGCCGCAAGGTGGCGCAGGAGGAGTCGAACCGCCAGACCCACCTGCTGATGCGCGAGATCGAACTGCACCGCGAGACCGACCGCGCCCTGCAGGCCGCCAGGCAGCACGCCGAGGAAGCGCGCCGCGCCGCCGAGGCCGCCAACCAGGCCAAGAGCCGCTACATCAGCGCCATCAGCCACGAGCTGCGCACGCCGCTCAATTCGATCCTCGGCTACGCGCAGCTCATGGGCGAGGACGCCGCCGTGCCGCCGCACCGCCGCCAGGCGGTGGCCGTCATCCAGCGCGGCGGCGAGCACCTGCTCTCGCTGATCGAGGGCACGCTCGACCTGGCCCACATCGAGGCCGGCAAGCTCACGCTGGCCGCGCGGCCGATGCGCTTCGTCGGGCTGCTGCAGGAGCTGGCCGAGATGTTCGAGCTGCAGGCCGGCGAGAAGGGCCTGGCCTTCCGCTTCGAGCCCGGCCCGGCGCTGCCGGAGCTGGTGCGCGCCGACGAGAAGCGCGTGCGCCAGATCCTGATCAACCTGCTGGGCAACGCCATCAAGTTCACCGCGCGCGGCCGGGTCGTGCTGCGCGCCGGCTACGCGCGCGAGATCGCCACGTTGGAGATCGAGGACACCGGCCCCGGCATGAACGAGGCTGAGCTGTCCCGCATCTTCGAGCCCTTCGCGCGCGGCCAGTCCGCGGCCGGCGCCGCCGGCGCGGGCCTGGGCCTGACGATGGCCAAGATGCTGGCCGACCTGATGGGCGGCGAGATGCGGGCGCGCAGCGAGCCCGGGCGCGGCTCGGTGTTCAGCGTGCGCCTGTTCCTGCCGCGCGTGCACGAGGC
>JASGDG010000400.1:0-2859 GCA_047607325.1 Xenophilus sp.
AGAACAGCACGCGGCTGCGGATGGTGCCCGGCACCTGCGCCAGCTTCTCCAGCGCCGCCTCGGACGAGCCGGCGTCGATGTCGGTGACCACGTAGCCCACCTTCTCGTTGGTCTGCAGGTACTGCGCCGAGATGTTGATGCCGGTGTCGGCGAACACGCGGTTGATGGCCGACAGCACGCCCGGCACGTTGCGGTGCACGTGCAGCAGGCGGTGCTTGCCGGGGTGCGCGGGCAGCGCCACCTCGGGGAAGTTCACGCTGCTGGTGGTGGTGCCGTTGTCGCTGTACTTCACCAGTTTCTCGGCCACCTCGACGCCGATATTGGCCTGCGCCTCCATCGTCGAGCCGCCGATGTGCGGCGTGAGGATCACGTTGTCCAGCCCGCGCAGGGGCGAGACGAACTCGTCCTTGTTGCTCTTGGGCTCGGCCGGGAAGACGTCGATGGCGGCGCCCAGCAGCTTCTTCGCCTTGATGGCGGCGGCCAGCGGCTCGATCTCGACCACCGTGCCACGCGAGGCGTTGATGAGGATGGCGCCCGGCTTCATGGCGGCGATCTGCGCCTCGCCGATCATCCATTGCGTGGAGGGCAGTTCGGGCACGTGCAGGCTCACGATGTCGGCTGCGCCCAGCAGCTCGTTCAGGCTGCGCACCTGGCGCGCGTTGCCCAGCGGCAGCTTGGTCACCACGTCGTAGAAGACCACCTGCATGCCCAGCGCCTCGGCCAGCACCGACAGCTGCGCGCCGATCGAGCCGTAGCCCACGATGCCCAGCGTCTTGCCGCGGATCTCGAAGGCGTTGTCGGCGCTCTTGAGCCAGCCGCCGCGGTGCGCCACGGCGCTCTTCTCGGGCACGCCGCGCAGCAGCAGGATCGCCTCGGCCAGCACCAGCTCGGCCACCGAGCGGGTGTTGGAATACGGCGCGTTGAACACCGCCACGCCGTGCTCGCGCGCCGCCTCCAGGTCGATCTGGTTGGTGCCGATGCAGAAGGCGCCCACCGCCACCAGCTTGCGGGCGGCGGCGAAGACCTCGGGCGTGAGCCGGGTGCGCGAGCGGATGCCCAGGAAGTGCACGTCGGCCACGCGGGCCTTGAGCTCCTCGCCGTCCAGCGCGCCCGGCAGCCGCTCCACCTGGGTGTAGCCCGCCGCCTGGATGATCTCCACGCCGGAGGGGTGGATGCCCTCGAGCAGCAGGAACTTGATCTTGCTCTTGTCCAGGGAGGTCTTGGTCGTCATGGCGCAGCCGGCGGGCAGGTGAATCCAAAAGGGTGCGCAGCCTAGCATGGTGCGCCGCAGCACACCGGCGGTGCGGTCATGCACGGCCTCGTCCCGAAAAGGGTTTCCCCGCTGCGCGGGCCGGCCCCGCCCATGCGAAAAACAGGCGCCGCCGCGCTGTCACACAAAGGCCATAGCATGCGCGGCTTTGTCATTTCCAGCAGGAGTTTTGCATGCGACTTCCGATGCTCGCCGGCGCCGCGGCACTGGCTGCCGCCTTCGCCCTTCCGGCCCAGGCCCAGACCGAAATCCAATGGTGGCACTCGATGGACGGCGGCCTGAACGATTGGGTCAACGATCTGGCCAAGGAATTCAACGCCAGCCAGAAGCAGTACAAGGTGGTCCCCACGTTCAAGGGCGAGTACGACCAGTCGCTGGCCGCCGGCATCGCCGCCTTCCGGGCCGGCAACGCGCCGGACATCCTGCAGGTCTTCGAGGTGGGCACCGCCACCATGATGTATTCCAAGGGGGTGATCAAGCCCGTGGCCGAGGTGATGAAGCAGGCCGGCGTGCCCTTCGACGCCAAGGCCTACATCCCCGCGGTGGCCGGCTACTACACGGCTCCCAACGGCCAGATGCTGAGCTTCCCCTTCAACAGCTCGACCACCGTCTTCTACTACAACAAGGATGCCTTCAAGGCCGCCGGCCTCGACCCCGAGAAGGCGCCCGCGACCTGGCCGGAGGTCGTGTCGGCAGCCGCCAAACTCAAGGCCGGCGGCCACCAGTGCCCCTTCACCACCTCGTGGATGAGCTGGGCCCAGCTCGAAAGCTTCTCGACCTGGCACAACGTGAGCTACGCCAGCAAGAACAACGGCTTCGGCGGCCTGGACGCGCGGCTGGAGTTCAACTCGCCGCTGCACGTGCGCCACTTCGAGAACCTGGCCAGCATGGCCAAGCAGGGGCTGTTCCAGTACCGCGGCCGCGCGAGCAAGCCGATCTCGGCCTTCACCTCGGGTGAATGCGCGATGTTCATCGGCTCCTCGGGCAGCTACGCCTCGATCAAGCGCGACGCGAAGTTCCAGTTCGCCGAATCGGCGCTGCCCTACTACCCGGATGTGGCCGGCGCGCCGCAGAACACCATCATCGGCGGCGCCAGCCTGTGGGTGATGTCGAGCAAGCCGGCCGACCACTACAAGGGCGTTGCGGCATTCTTCAAGTTCCTGTCCGACCCGAAGGTGCAGTCGGAGAGCCACATGCGCACCGGCTACCTGCCGGTGACGACGGCGGCCTACGAGCTGACGCAGAAGTCGGGCTTCTACCAGAAGAACCCGGGCACCGACGTGGCGGTGAACCAGATGATCCGCAAGACCACCGACAAGTCGCGCGGCGTGCGCCTGGGCAACATGCCGCAGATCCGCGCCATCGAGGACGAGGAAACCGAACAGATCTGGACCGGCAAGAAGACCGCCAAGCAGGCGCTGGACGACGCGGTGCGGCGCGGCAACGAGCTGCTGGTCAAATTCCAGGCCGCGAACAAATAAACTGCGGCCTTTCCGGTCCCGCACGCGGCGGGGGGGGGCCAGGGCGCCCCCCCCCCCCCCGGGAAAACCCCCCGGGCCCCAGGAAAAACCGGACGCTGGCCCGCGGGC
>JASGDG010000401.1:0-4658 GCA_047607325.1 Xenophilus sp.
CCCGCGCCCCGCCGCGCTCCTCGGCTCGAAGGCCCCGGCTCGCACGCGTCGCCGGCCGAAGTGGAGCCACGACCGGCGGCTGCCTCCCGGCCGGGCGCGCGGAAGCGATGGGGGCAGCCACGGCGGACGGTTCGGCCTCGACCGGCGGCAGATCCGCCAGCAGCGCATAGCTGCGCGTGGAGGTGGCGGCACAGCCGGCGCGCACGGTCAAGGTCACAATCGGCTCCTCGACCGGCCCCGTGGTGCGGATGCGCAGCAATGACGTCTCGGGGCGGCTGCCCGACTCCAGCGACGCCGTCACGCGGAGCGGGTCCATGGCCACGTTGCCCTGCACCACCTCCACGCCCGGACACAATGATCCGCTCGCCTCCGCTGTGTCCAGATTCAACGGGATGGCTACATCCAGCGGTTTGCCGATCCATGCAGTGCCCTGGACACGCCCCAGCGTCAAAGCCCAGGCAGGCACCACGAACCCGAGTACAAACAGGGTCGCCGCAGCGTGACGGAATCGCACAATGAGCACTTTAACAAAGAATAAAAAAGCAAACATATTTTGACATCTTTGCTCGATTCGCTCTTTTATTGAGTACTTTTTAAATATGATTTTGAAATTTTCGCGGCTTGGTGTCGTGGGAACGGGAGCGATGGGCCGGGGCATCGCGCAAGTTGCCGCGCAGGCCGGCAGCGAGGTGCGCCTGCTGGACGCCGCGCCCGGCGCGGCCTCGCAGGCCGCTGAAGCCATTCGCGTCCAATGGCAGCGCCTGGCGGACAAGGGCCGGCTGACGCCAGACCAGGTGGCCGATTTCGCTGCCCGCCTGAAGCCGGTGGGATCGGCCGCGGAGCTGGCCGGCTGCGACCTGGTGATCGAGGCCATCGTCGAGCGGCTCGACGCCAAGCGCGCGCTCTTCGCCGAACTCGAACAGACCCTCGGCGCCGACGTGGTGCTGGCGACCAACACCTCCTCCCTGTCCGTGACCGCCATCGCCGCCGGCCTGGCGCATCCGCAGCGCGTGGCGGGCCTGCACTTCTTCAATCCGGTGCCCCTGATGAAGGTGGTGGAGGTGGTATCGGGCTTTCGCACCGACCCGGCCGTGTGCGAGCGCCTGCGCGCGTACGCGGCGCAGATGGGCCATCGCGCCGTGCAGGCGCAGGACACACCCGGCTTCATCGTCAACCACGCCGGCCGCGCCTACGGCACGGAGGCCTTGCGCATCGCCGGCGAAGGCGTGGCCGACTTCGCCACCATCGACCGCGTGCTCAAGGACCAGGCGGGCTTTCGCCTCGGCCCCTTCGAACTGCTGGACCTCACCGGGCTGGACGTCTCCCATCCGGTCATGGAGTCGGTCTACCATCAGTACTACGAGGAGCCGCGCTACCGCCCCAGCGTGATCGGCGCGCAGCGCGTGGCCGCCGGCGTGCTCGGCCGCAAGAGCGGCGAAGGCTTCTACCGCTACGTGGATGGCGTGGCGCAGCAGCCGCCCGATCCGCCCGTGCCCACGCCGGCCGCGCTGCCTCCGGTATGGGTGCCTGCACGCGCCACGCGGCGCGCCGAGCTGCTGCGCCTGGTCCATGGGCTGGGCGCGTCGCTGGAAAGCGGCGCGGCGCCATCGGCCAGTGCGCTGATCGTGGTCGCGCCGCTGGGCTTCGACGTCACCACCGTCGCCGCCGTCGAGCGGCTGGACCCGACGCGCACGGTCGGCATCGACCTGCTGGCCGACGACGCCGCAACGAAGCGCCGGGTGCTCGCCACCAACCCCGCCACGCGGCCCGACATGTGCGACGCGGCGCACGCGCTCTTCGCCCGCGACGGCAAGGCCGTGAGCGTGATCCGCGACAGCGGCGGCTTCATCACCCAGCGCGTGGTGGCCGGCATCGTGAATATCGCGGCCGACATCTGCCAGCAGCGCATCTGCACGCCGGCCGACCTGGAGACGGCCGTCATGCTCGGCCTGGGCTATCCGCAGGGCCCGCTGGCGATGGGCGACCTGTACGGCCCGACCAACCTGCTGGAGGTGCTGTTCAACCTGCAGACCGTCTACGGCGACCCGCGCTACCGCCCCAGCCCCTGGCTGCGCCGGCGCGGCGCGCTGGGCCTGAGCCTGAAGCACGAAGAAGAATGAAACACCCCTGTCTTCCCGGACTCCGTTCCGCTTCGCCGACGCCCTCTGGGAGGCGCATCCCGCGGCCCGGCAAAGCCCCGCAGCATGCGAGCGGCCGCAGACAGTGCATCGCGCAACAGGAGATTGAAAAATGAGCGCTGAACTCAAGAGCACGACCGAAGGCGGCACCATGGTGCTGACGCTCTCCAATCCCGGCCAGCGCAACACCCTGGGCCCCGAGATCTACGCCGCCGGCGTGGAGGCGCTGGAAGGCGCGGAGAACAGCCAGGAGGTGCGCTGCGTCGTCATCACCGGCGAGGGCGACTGCTTCTGCGCCGGCGGCCCGCTGCCGCGGCTGGCCACCGACCGCGAACGCGACCCGCAGGCGCAGGCCGACAGCATCGATGCGATGCACGGCTGGATCGACGCGATTCGCACCTTCCCCAAGCCGGTGATCGCCGCCGTCGAGGGCGCCGCCGCCGGCGCGGGCTTCGCGCTCGCCCTGGCCTGCGACTTCGTCGTGGCCGCGCGCAGTGCCGTGTTCGCCGCGTCGCACGGCAAGGTGGGCCTGTCGCCGGACGGCGGCCTCAGCTGGCAGCTTGGCCGCGCGCTGCCGAGGCAACTGGCCAGCGAGTGGCTCATGCTGGGCGGCCGCGTCGACGCCGAGCGGCTGCATGCCTTCGGGCTGGTGAACGAACTGGCGGATGCGGGCCGCGCACTCGACGCCGCCCTGGCCCTGGCGGCCCGGCTCGCGGACGCCGCGCCCAACCTGCTGGCCAGCATCAAGGAACTGCTGGCCGAAGCCCCCGCCGCAGGCATCGAGTCGCAGATGATCCGCGAGCGCGAGCATTTCATGCGCAACCTGCACCACCCGAACGCCGGCATCGGCATCGCGGCCTTCCTCGACAAGCGCACGCCGCGCTACCGGTGAGCCGGTCGCTCGCGCGACAAGTAGCCGCCGCCCCAGTCACTCAAAAGACAGACCATGGACGACCCCATTCTTACCATCGACGAAAGAGAAGCGATCAACAGTGGTCGCTGGTTCACCTCGCTCTCCCCTTCCCTTCGCCACGACATCCTCCGATGCGCCTTCGTCAAACGCTACAAGGACGGCGACCTGATCGCCGCGCGCGGCGATCCGCCGGAATCGTGGATCGCCTGCGCCAAGGGCGCGGTGCGGGTGAGTTCGACGGCGGTGTCGGGCAAGCAGGTCACGCTGACCTACGTGGAGCCGGGCATCTGGTTCGGCGACGTGGCGATGTTCGACGGAGACCGGCGCACGCACGACACCTACGCGCACGGCGAGACCACCATCCTGTGCGTGGCGCGGGCCGACTTCCAGAAGATCCTGGCTGCGCACGTGGAGCTGTACGAGGCGCTGATGCGGCTGCAGGCGCGCCGCATCCGCATCCTCTTCGGGCTGGTCGAGGACCTCAACACCCTGCCCCTGCGGGCGCGGCTGGCCAAGCAGTTGGTGCACCTGGTGCGCAGCTACGGTTCGCCCAACCTGGCGGACGGCAGCCAGATGCGCATCGGCCTGCAGCTGGCGCAGGAAGAACTGGCGCAGCTGCTGGGCGCCTCGCGCCAGCGCGTGAACCAGGAACTCAAGACCATGGAGCGCGAGGGCGCCATCCGCATCGAGCCGGCCGGCCTGGTGGTGCTGGACCGCGATGCGCTCACGCGCGTCTCGCAGGCCGATGACTGAGAAGCAACGAGAGACATGACCGAGCAGCAGGATTACAGCGCCTTCGTCGGCACGCGCACCGTGTCGCCCCAGCACGCCTTCGACACCGAGGCCCTGTCGGCCTGGCTGACACAGCACCTGGAGGGCTTCCGCGGCCCGCTGTCGGTGGAGATGTTCAAGGGCGGCCAGTCCAACCCGACCTACAAGCTCATCACGCCCGGGCGCCAGTACGTGATGCGCGCCAAGCCCGGCCCGGTGGCGAAGCTGCTGCCTTCCGCGCACGCCATCGAGCGCGAGTACAAGGTGATGAGCGGTTTGGCCGGCACCGACGTGCCGGTGCCGCGGATGCTGGCGCTGTGCGAGGACGAGTCGGTGATCGGACGCGCCTTCTACGTCATGCAGTGCATGGACGGGCGTGTGCTGTGGAACCAGTCCCTGCCCGGCATGGGCAACGCCGAGCGCGCCGCGATCTACGACGAGATGAACCGCGTCATCGCGGCCCTGCACACGGTGGACTACAAGGCACAGGGCCTGGCCGACTACGGCAGGCCCGGCAACTATTTCGAGCGCCAGATCGGCCGCTGGAGCAAGCAGTACAAGGCTTCGGCCGACGGCGCCGGCGAGATGTCGCAGCCCATCGACGCGATGGAGCGGCTGATCGACTGGCTGCCCGCACACATGCCCGACAGCGCGCGCGACGAGAGCAAGGTCTCGGTCGTGCATGGCGACTACCGGCTGGACAACGTGATGTTCCACCCCACCGAGCCGCGCATCATCGCGGTGCTCGACTGGGAGCTGTCCACGCTGGGCCATCCGCTGGCCGACTTCAGCTACCACTGCATGTCGTGGCACATGCCCCCCACCACCGGCCGCGG
>JASGDG010000402.1:0-7355 GCA_047607325.1 Xenophilus sp.
GACCAGGGCGTCCACGATCAGGCCCGAGGGCCGTTCGATGGCGATGGGCAAGGCTTTGCCAAAGGCAGCGAGTGCATTCTGCAGTTCACCCAGCCCGTTGCGATCGTGGTTGATGGTCAAGTGCTTGAGCACGCTGCCCTGAGCGTCGATCACGCACACCGCGTGCGAACGGTAGGCCCAATCCAGGCCGACAAAGACACTGCGAGTCATGGACAACCTCCATTGGTTTGGGTTAAGACTGTCCGTGTCGGAAGGCATGGCGGGACGCTCATAAATTGGCGCTCCAGCTGGGTAGGCGTGGCGCTACATCCGGTGGCCCGTCGTGGCCTTCCGGCACCTCGGGTGCGGCAGGTCTCATGCGGGCTGTCGAACAGCCAGCGCTGCGGGCAGTCACCACGAGGGCACGGAAGTCGGATCGCCACCTCAGCACCTGTCCAAGGCAGCGTCAAGAAGGAGGTTGCCTTATGAGCACCACCCGGCCGCTCCGAAAGGGCTCGCACCCGCAGCGCGCGGCACAGAGGGGAGTCCCGTGAGCACGCCAAGGCTTCGCCAGCCGGCCCCGGCGCCAACCGCCCGCGTCGTGGCCTGCCCCGCCTGCGGGCAGGGCAGCATCTACGCGCCCGCCAACCCCTACCGCCCCTTCTGCAGCGCGCGCTGCAAGGGCATCGACCTGGGGGCCTGGGCCAGCGAACAGTTCCGCATGCCCACCGAGGGCCCGCCGGACGACGAACCCTTCGGCGACCCGAAGGTGCATCAGTAGGGCGCGCCCTCCGCAGCCAGCCATCGGAGCACCGGCAGCGCGCCCGGCAGCACGGGCGACACCGTCAGGGGCAACTGCTGCCAGGCGATGGACTGGCCCTCGCGCATCTCGAACGCGCCCGACCACTCGCGCACCTTGCACCAGTGCAGGCGCACCAGCGCGTGCGGATAGTCGTGCTCGGTGACGCGCCAGACCTCGGCGGCGCCGATGGTCACGCCCAGTTCCTCCTGCAGTTCTCGGCGCAGCGCCTGCTCGACCGTCTCGCCGGCTTCCAGCTTGCCGCCCGGGAATTCCCAGTAGCCCGCGTAGGGCTTGCCCTCGGGCCGGGTGGCGAGCAGCAGCGCACCGTCGGGCGCGATGAGGACGCCCACCGCCACCTCGGTGTGCTGGCGCGTCATGTGCCCCCCCGCCCGGCGTGGTCGCGGGCGAACTGGTAGGCCACCCGGCCGCTGCGCGAGCCGCGCTCCAGCGCCCAGACCAGCGCCTCGGGCCGTGCCGCCGCGATGGCCGCCTCGTCCAGACCGAAGGAGCGCAGCCACTGCGCCACGATGGTGAGGTATTCGGCCTGGCTGAAGGGGTAGAAGCTCACCCACAGGCCGAAGCGCTCCGACAGCGAGATCTTCTCTTCCACCACCTCGCCGGGATGGACCTCGCCGTCCTCCGTGTGCGTGTAGCTGAGGTTCTCCTTCATGTACTCCGGCAGCAGGTGGCGCCGGTTGCTGGTGGCGTAGATCAGCACGTTGGGCGTGGCGGCGGCCACCGAGCCGTCGAGGATGGACTTCAGCGCCTTGTAGCCCGGCTCGCCCTCGTCGAAGCTCAGGTCGTCGCTGAAGACGATGAACTTCTCCGGCCGTCCCGACACCACCTCGACGATGTCCGGCAGATCGATGAGATCGGCCTTGTCCACCTCGATCAGGCGCAGCCCCCGCGGGGCGAAGGCATGCAGGCAGGCCCGCACCAGCGAGGACTTGCCGGTGCCGCGCGCGCCGGTGAGCAGCACGTTGTTGGCCGGCCGGCCTTCGACGAACTGGCGCGTGTTGCGCTCGATCTTCTCCTTCTGGACGTCGATTTCCTTGAGCGCGCCGAGCGACATGGCAGCCACGTGGCGCACCGGCTCCAGCGAGCCGTGGCCCGAGCTGCGGCGGCGGTAGCGCCAGGCGATCGAAGCGTTCCAGTCGGGCGGTGCGGCCAGCGGCTGCGGAAGGATGGACTCGATTCGGCCAATGAGTTGCTCGGCACGCTCGACCAGCTTCTCGAATTTCTCGTTCATCGGGTTCAGGACCGGTAGTCGGCGTTGATGGACACGTAGTCGTGGCTCAGGTCGCAGGTCCACACCGTGTCGGCCGCCTCGCCGCGCCCGAGGCCGATGCGCACCGTGATCTCGCTTTGCTTCATCACGCGCTGGCCGTCCTCTTCCTGGTAGCCAGGATGGCGGCCGCCGCGCGTAACCACATGCACGTCATCCAGATGCAGCTCGATGCCCGCCTGGTCCAGGTCCGCGATGCCGGCGTAGCCCACGGCTGCGAGGATGCGGCCCAGGTTCGGGTCACTGGCGTAGAAGGCGGTCTTGACCAGCGGCGAATGCGCCACGGCATAGGCCACCTGCCGGCACTCTGCCGCGTCACGCCCGCCCTCCACGCGGAGGGTGATGAACTTGGTCGCGCCTTCGCCGTCGCGCACGATGGCCTGCGCCAGCAGGCGGGCGACGTCCTGCATCGCCTCGACCAGCACGCGGCCCTGCGCGCCGTCGAGCGAGTCGATCTGCGCATGGCCGGCCTTCTGCGTGGCGATGACGACAAAGGAATCGTTGGTCGAGGTGTCGCCGTCGATGGTCACGCGGTTGAAGGACGCGTCGGCCAGGCGGCGCGCCAGCGGCGCCAGCAATCCGGGCGCGATGCGTGCGTCGGTGGCGAGGAAGCCCAGCATCGTCGCCATGTTGGGCCGGATCATGCCGGCCCCCTTGCTGATGCCGGTGATGGTGACGGTGGCCCCGCCCACCTGCACCTGCCGGCTGAAGGCCTTGGGCACGGTGTCGGTGGTCATGATGCCTTCGGCTGCACGCCCCCAATGGGCTTCGGACGCATCGGCCAGCGCCGCAGGCAAGCCGGCTTCGATGCGGTCCACGGGCAGCGTCTCCATGATGACGCCGGTGGAGAAAGGCAGCACCTGCTCGGGCGTGATCTCCAGCATGCGCGCCAGGGCGATGCAGGTGGCGCGCGCGCGCACCAGGCCGTCGGCACCGGTGCCGGCGTTGGCATTGCCGGTATTGATGACCAGCGCGCGGATGCCCGCGCCCTGCGCCAGATGCTCGCGGCACACCTGCACCGGCGCGGCGCAGAAGCGGTTCTGCGTGAAGACGCCGGCCACCGCCGCGCCCTCGTCGAGCAGCATGACCGTCAGGTCTTTGCGGTTGGCCTTGCGCACGCCCGCCTCGGCCACGCCGATGCGGATGCCGGGCACGGGCAGCAGTTGTGCGGGGTTCGGGGCGCTGAGATGGACGGGCATGGCGATTCCGAAAAGAAGAGGCGGGGACGGTCTGGCGGCGAATTCAGCTCAGCCTGCCGTGGCAATGCTTGTACTTCTTGCCGCTGCCGCAAGGACAGGGGTCGTTGCGGCCCACGCGGGCGAAGGCGGCCGCACCGGCCGGCAGGCCGCCCACGGCGGCGCGGCCGATGCTCTCCTCGTCCACGCGCACTTCGGCCTCGCCGGTCTCGGTGGGCGCGGTGTAGGTGATGTTGGAGATGTTCTCGCCGCGGCTTTCCATCGCGTCGGCGGCGTCCTCCAGCTGCTGGCTGGACTGCACGCGCACGTTCATCAGCTGGCGCGTGACCTCGTTCTTCACCGAGTCGAGCAGCTGGCCGAAGAGCTCGAAGGCCTCGCGCTTGTACTCCTGCTTGGGCTGCTTCTGCGCGTAGCCGCGCAGGTGGATGCCCTGGCGCAGGTAGTCCAGCGCCGCCAGATGCTCGCGCCAGTGGGTGTCGATGCTCTGCAGCAGCACCATGCGCTCGAACTGGGTGAAGTTCTCCTGGCCGACCAGCGCCACCTTGGCGTCGTAGGCCTCGTTGGCGGCCGCCACCACACGCTCGACCAGGTCCTCGTCGGACATGGCGCTGGCCGCATCCACCTCCTTGACCAGCGGCAGCTCGATGCCCCAGTCTTCCGCGAGCGTGCGCTCCAGGCCGGGCAGATCCCACTGTTCCTCCACCGACTCGGCCGGCACGTACTGGCGCACCAGGTCGGTGAAGCAGCCCTCGCGCAGCGCGGCGATCTGCGCGCTCATGCCGGCGGCGTCGAGGATGTCGTTGCGCTGCTGGTAGATCACCTTGCGCTGGTCGTTGGCGACGTCGTCGTACTCCAGCAGTTGCTTGCGAATGTCGAAGTTGCGCGCCTCGACCTTGCGCTGCGCGCTCTCGATGCTGCGGGTGACGATGCCGGCCTCGATGGCCTCGCCGTCGGGCATCTTCAGCCGCTCCATGATCGCCTTGACGCGGTCGCCCGCGAAGATGCGCATCAGCGGATCGTCCAGGCTCAGGTAGAAGCGCGAGGAGCCCGGGTCGCCCTGGCGGCCGGAACGGCCGCGCAGCTGGTTGTCGATGCGGCGCGACTCGTGGCGCTCGGTGGCGATGATGCGCAGGCCGCCCAGCGAGGTCACGCGCTCGTGGTCTTTCTGCCACTGGGTGCGCAGGGCGGCGACCTCGGCCTCCTTCGAGGCGGCGTCGCGCGTCTCGTCGGCCTCGATCGCCTCGATGCTCTTTTCCACGTTGCCGCCCAGCACGATGTCGGTGCCCCGGCCGGCCATGTTGGTGGCGATGGTGATCATCTTCGGCCGCCCCGCCTGGGCCACGATCTCGGCCTCGCGCGCGTGCTGCTTGGCATTGAGCACCTGGTGCGGCAGGCCGGCCTGGGTCAGCAGGCCGTCGATGATCTCGGAGTTCTCGATCGAGGAGGTGCCCACCAGCACCGGCTGGCCGCGCTCGTGGCACTCGCGAATGTCCGCGATGGCGGCCTCGTACTTCTCGCGCGTGGTCTTGTAGACGCGGTCCAGCTGGTCGTCGCGCCGGCTCGGCCGGTTGGGCGGGATGATCACGGTTTCCAGCCCGTAGATCTCCTGGAACTCGTAGGCCTCGGTGTCAGCCGTCCCCGTCATGCCCGCCAGCTTGGCGTACAGGCGGAAGTAGTTCTGGAAGGTGATCGAGGCGAGCGTCTGGTTCTCGGCCTGGATCTGCACGCCCTCCTTCGCCTCCACCGCCTGGTGCAGGCCGTCGCTCCAGCGGCGTCCGCTCATCAGGCGGCCGGTGAACTCGTCGACGATCACCACCTCGCCGTTCTGCACCACGTAATGCTGGTCGCGGTGGTACAGGTTGCGCGCGCGCAATGCGGCCATCAGGTGGTGCATCAGCGTGATGTTGGCCGGGTCGTACAGCGAGGCGCCTTCGGGCAGCAGCTTGAACTCGGCCAGGATCTGTTCGGCCTTCTCGTGCCCGTCCTCGGTCAGGTAGACCTGGTGCGACTTCTCGTCCACCGTGAAGTCGCCCGGCGTGATGATGCCCTCGCCGGTGCGCGGGTCGGCCTCGCCCTCCTGCCGCGTGAGCAGCGGCGCGACCTTGTTCATCGCCAGGTACAGGTCGGTGTGGTCCTCGGCCTGGCCGCTGATGATCAGCGGCGTGCGTGCCTCGTCGATCAGGATCGAGTCCACCTCATCGACGATGGCATAGTTCAGCCGGCGCTGCACGCGATCGGCCGGCTCGTAGACCATGTTGTCGCGCAGGTAGTCGAAGCCGTACTCGTTGTTGGTGCCGTAGGTGATGTCGGCGCCGTAGGCGGCCTGCTTCTCCTCGCGCGGCATGTTGGGCAGGTTGATGCCCACCGTCAGGCCGAGGAAGCCGTACAGGCGCCCCATCCAGGTGGCGTCGCGGCCGGCCAGGTAGTCGTTCACCGTCACCACGTGCACGCCCTTGGCCGTCAGCGCATTCAGGTACACGGGCAGCGTGGCGGTGAGCGTCTTGCCCTCGCCGGTGCGCATCTCGGCGATCTTGCCGTCATGCAGCGCCATGCCGCCCAGCAGCTGAACGTCGAAGTGGCGCATCTTCATGATGCGCTTGGAGCCTTCGCGCACCGTGGCGAAGGCCTCGACCAGCAGATCGTCCAGGCTCTCCCCCTTGGCCAGCCGGTCGCGGAACTCCTGCGTCTTGGCGCGCAGCGCCTCGTCGCTGAGCTGTTCGTAGGACGGCTCAAGCGCATTGATCCGTTCGACCGCCTTGCGATACTGCTTGAGGAGACGGTCGTTTCGACTGCCGAACAGTCGGGTCAGGAGATTGGTGGCCATGGATGCTGGATCGGCGCGTGCCCTGATGGTGCGGCACGGCGGGTCGAAAAGCCTAAGATAGGATGAACGGGACGGGCCGTTGCGCCGCCACCTCATGAAACACCGGGGGGCATCCGCGTCGTCGGGCCGTTGCCGGCAGTGGCCGGCGAGCTTCTCATTTTAGTCACCGGCCTTCCATGGCATCGCACTCCCACGCATCCCGCCGCCGTCCGCCCGCACTGAGCCTGCACGAAGCGGCCGAGGCATCACCCACCCTGGCGGGGCTGATGGCGCGTGTGCGCGAGGCCCAGGCCTGCCTCCAGGCCATCCGTCCACTGCTGCCCGCAGGCATGCGCGCATCGGTCCAGGCGGGGCCGGTCGAGGAAGCAAGCTGGTGCCTGCTGGCGGAAGGGAGCGCGACAGCCTCCAAGCTGCGGCAGATGGCACCGATGCTGCTGGCCCATCTGCGCAGCAGGGGTTTCAGCATCGAGGCGCTGCGGATCAAGGTGCGAGGCCGGAACTGAACTGGTGCCCCAAACTTCGAAGGCATACAGCCATCTCCAGCCGCAAGACCGGGTGAGCCTCGCCAGCCTTCGTCAGCAGGGGCTGAGCATGCGAGTCATTGCTCGCATGCTGGGGCGTTCGCCGGCCACCATCAGCCGCAAGTTGCGACGCAACACGTTGGACGGCCCGTATTCATGTCCGGCGTGATGCGCCATTGCCTGGGCCTGCGCTGGTCGCCCAAGCAGATGGCCCTGACACTGGCGAGTATCTACCCCAAGGGCCACCCGTACCGCGTGTCGCACGAGACGATCTACAACTGCACCATGCCCAGCCCGTGGGCGAGCTCAAGCGCGAGTTGGTGGCTTGCCTGCGCCAGGCTCGAAACAAGAGACTGCCGCGCAGCAAGGGTCGGCACATCGTGAAGACCACCCCGCGCTCATCACCGCCGGCTGCGGTACACGGTCAGCCACTCCTGCGGGGCGCTTCCGCCGCAGACATCCTGTTTGGTGAAGCTTGATAACCGGAATGCGCCGTCGATCCACAGCCATTCGCCGGCGCTTCCGCAGTCGGCACGAACGCCTTGCTTGGCGAACAGATAGAGGGTGCCTGTCTCGGGGCTGTATTCCGCACCGGGCAGAGCGAACGACTTGCCGTCATAGTTACCCAGAGGATAAGGCAAGGACAGGGGCTTGATGGGGCCACCCACGCCCTGTTCGGCCATAAAGCCAAGGAAGAGCCTCTGATCCGGCTCATACTTGCCTACGCTGCACGGAATCAGGATCAGGA
>JASGDG010000403.1:0-4331 GCA_047607325.1 Xenophilus sp.
CGCCGCCGCCCGGCTGCGCGCAGCGGCTGGCGGCCGCGCTGCTGCCCGAGCCGGCCGCGCTGGTGCGCGACGGCGGCGTCATCGCCCCCGGCCACGACGCCGAGCTGGACGAGCTGCGCGCCATCAGCGAGAACGCCGACGGCTTCCTGATCGAGCTGGAGGCGCGCGAGCGCAACCTCACCGGCATCGCCAACCTGAAGGTGCAGTTCAACCGCGTGCACGGCTTCTACATCGAGGTGACGCAGAGCGCCCTTTCGAAGGTGCCCGACCACTACCGCCGCCGCCAGACGCTGAAGAACGCCGAGCGCTTCATCACGCCCGAACTCAAGGCCTTCGAGGACAAGGCGCTGTCGGCGCAGGAGCGCGCCCTGGCGCGCGAGAAGTGGCTGTACGAGCAGTTGCTCGACGCCCTGCAGGCGCACGTGCCGGCGCTGACCCGCCTGGCCGACGCGCTGGCCACGCTCGACGCCCTCGCCGCCCTGGCCGAGCGCGCCCACACGCTGGGCTGGAGCGCGCCCGGCTTCGTCGCCCACCCCTGCATCGAGATCGACCAGGGCCGCCACCCGGTGGTGGAGGCGCGCCTGGCCGAGCGCTCGGCCGGCGCCTTCATCGCCAACGACACGCGCCTGGGGCCGAGCCAGCGCATGCAGGTCATCACCGGCCCCAACATGGGCGGCAAGTCCACCTACATGCGGCAGGTGGCGCTGATCGTGCTGCTGGCCTCGATGGGCTCCTTCGTGCCGGCGGCGAGCTGCCGGCTCGGCCCCATCGACGCCATCCACACCCGCATCGGGGCGGCCGACGACCTGGCCAACGCGCAGTCCACCTTCATGCTGGAGATGACCGAAGCCGCGCAGATCCTGCACAGCGCGACACCGCAGTCGCTGGTGCTGATGGACGAGATCGGCCGCGGCACCAGCACCTTCGACGGGCTGGCGCTGGCCGCCGGCATCGCGGCGCACCTGCACGACCGCGCCAAGGCCTTCACCCTTTTCGCCACGCACTACTTCGAGCTGACGGAGTTCCCGGCCTCGCACCACGCGGCGGTGAACATGCACGTGAGCGCGACCGAGTCGGGGCGCGACATCGTCTTCCTGCACGAACTGCAGCCCGGCCCCGCCAGCCGCAGCTACGGCATCCAGGTCGCGCGGCTGGCCGGCATGCCGGCGGCGGTGGTGAACCACGCCCGGCAGGCGCTGGAGGCACTGGAGGCGCAGCAAAGCGAGACGCGTGCCCAGGTGGACCTGTTCGCGCCGCCGCCGGCGGCCGAGGCGCCACGGGACAGCCCCGTAGAATCCGCGCTGGCCGCGCTCGACCCCGACGCGATGAGCCCCAGGGAAGCGCTGGACGCGCTCTACTCGCTCAAGAAACTGCACGACCGCGAACGGGCATGACGTACTGCGTAGGCATCAAACTCAACGCCGGCCTGGTGTTCCTGTCCGACTCGCGCACCAACGCGGGCGTCGACCACATCAGCACCTTCCGCAAGATGATCGTCTACGAGCAGCCGGGCGAGCGCGTGATGGTGCTGCTGTCGGCCGGCAACCTCAGCATCTCGCAGTCGGTGCGCGAGATCCTGCAGGTCGAGGAACTGCACGAACCCGGCAGCGACAAGCCGATCACCATCTGGAACGCCCGCAGCATGTTCGACGCCGCCCGCGTGCTGGGCGCGGCGGTGCGCCACGTCTACGACCGCGACGCGGAGGCGCTCAAGCATGCCGGCGTGGACTTCAACGTCAGCTTCGTGTTCGGCGGGCAGATCCGCGGCGAAGGCATGCGCCTGTTCCTCGTCTACTCGGCCGGCAACTTCATCGAGGCCACCACCGAGACGCCCTACTTCCAGATCGGCGAATCGAAGTACGGCAAGCCGGTGCTCGACCGCGTGCTCACGCCCGAGACGCCGCTGGCCGAAGCCGCCAAGTGCGCGCTGGTGTCGATGGACTCGACCATGAAGTCCAACCTCTCGGTGGGCCTGCCCCTGGACCTGGTGGTCTACGAGGCCGGGCGCCTGGAGACGGACAGGATCGTCTGCATCGACGCCGACAATCCCTACTTCCGCATGATCCACCAGGGCTGGGGCCAGAAGCTGCGCGAGGTGTTCGACAGCCTGGAAGACCCGGTGTGGGACGACTCGGCCACGGCGCATCCATTGAAGATGCCGGCCGAGCGGCATGGCCTGCTGCGCAAGATCTCCACGCCCGACGACAAGCTCATCTGAACGCCCCCGGACCGGGCTGTGCTCAGCCCGGCCGCCGCGGAGGATCGAAGTGAGCGGTGAAGCCGGAGCCCCCCGGGAGTGCAGCCGCGCTGCGGCGCAGCGACAGCGCCGCCAGGAAGCGTTCCGCCAGCCCCTTGGGATTGCGGCGCAGCAGTTCGGTCGTGCAGGCTCCCACGACGCTGCCTTCGTAACGCATCTGGACCCTCGGGAAGTAGTGGCCCAGCGAGTCCCCCGCGTCCTGCAGGCAGGTTTCCAGCGAGTCGAACCTGATCCGGCACGGGCTGCTGCTGGCGGGCCTGGCGGCGCTGCCGGACACCGATGCCTGGGAGGCGCTCAACACCTCGCTGCTGGCTGCTGGTCTTTTTCGCCGCCGCCTTCCTGCCGGGAGGCGCCGCTACTGGAAGCCTGTGCCTGGCTCCCCACGGCCCTGGCCTGGGCAGACCTGTGGAGCATGCCGCGCGTGGACGCGGCCGCCCTGCTCGCGGCGCACTGGCGCAGCGCCAAGGTGCGCCGCCGGGCCCCGCTCCTGCTGCTGGTCGTGCTGGCGGCCGACGCGCACGACCTGCTGGTGTTCCTGCAGTGGACCCCGGACACGCGCCACTACGCGGGCACCGCCTCCTGCGTGCTGCTGGCACCTGCTCGACGCCGGCGACCTGACGCTCACGGCCTCGATGAACACCGGCGCGGTGCAGTGGCGGTCCCAGCCGGGCCGCACCGTGGTCACGCTGCCGATCGACCTGCTCTCGATGCGCTGGCTGGCGCAGGTCACTCGGCCCACTGCACCACGCCGCTCCAGGCGGTGGCCAGCACCACGATGCCGAAGGCGATGCGGTACCAGGCGAAGGGCACGAAGCTGTGGGTGGAGATGTAGCGCAGCAGCCAGCGCACGCACAGCCAGGCGCTGACGAAGGACAGCACCAGACCCACGGCGAACAGCGGCAGGTCGGCCGCCGAGAGCAGCGCGCGCTCCTTGTAGAGGCTGTACACGCCGGCACCGATGAGTGTGGGAATGGCCAGGAAGAAGGAGAAGTCCGTCGCCGCCTTGCGCGACAGCCCCAGCAGCATGCCGCCGATGATGGTGGCGCCCGAACGGCTGGTGCCGGGGATCATGGCGAAGCACTGCACCAGGCCGACCTTGAGCGCGTCCCAGGGCGTCATGTCGTCCACGTGCTCCACGCGCACCGCGCCGGGCGGGCGCTTCTCGGCCCAGAGGATGACGAAGCCGCCCAGAACGAAGGTGGTGGCCACCACCCCCGGCGTGAACAGATGCGCCTGGATCGCCTTGCCGAAGAGCAGCCCCAGCACCACCGCGGGCAGGAAGGCGATGAGCACGTTCAGCGCGAAGCGCTGCGCCTTCGGCTGGCGCGGCAGCGCGGCGAACGTGGCGCGGATCTTCTGCCAGTAGACCAGGACGACCGCGAAGATGGCCCCGGTCTGGATCGCGACGTCGAACACCTTGGCCTTGCCGTCGTCGAAGCCCAGCAGCGATCCGGCGAGGATGAGGTGGCCCGTCGACGAGACCGGGAGGAATTCGGTCAACCCCTCCACGATGCCCATGACCGCGGCCTTGACCAGCAAGACGATGTCCAAGCGGATGCTCCTTGTCCAATGAAAGAACGGGCGCCGGACGCCCGTGCAAAGCAGCGATTATGGCGAGCGCGAAAGTCAGGCCGCGCTCAGACGCCCGAGGAGGAAACCTCACCCTCAAGGCGCCTGCAGCCGCTGGAACAGGTCGGCTGTCGGGAAACCGTCCGCCGGCAGGCCGGCGCTGCGCTGCCAGTCGCGCAGGGCGCGGCGCGTGGCGGGGCCGACCAGGCCGTCGGGCTCGCCGGCATCGAAGCCCCGCGCCTTCAAGGCCTGCTGCAGCGTCACCACCTGGCTGCGCGTGAGCGGCACGAGGTCGCGCGGCCAGGCGGCCTGCACGCCCGCGCCGCCCGCCAGCCGCTGCGCCAGCAGGCCGACGCCGAGCGCGTAGCTGGTGGAATTGTTGTAGCGCAGCAGCGCGCGGTAGTTGGGGCCGACCAGGAAGGCCGGGCCGCGCGCGCCGGCGGGCAGCAGCAGCTGCGCATCGGGCAGCGCCGGCAACGCCGCGCCCGAGGCGGCCTGCACGCCC
>JASGDG010000404.1:0-4028 GCA_047607325.1 Xenophilus sp.
CCCGGCGGCGGCGCCACGACGCGGGCCTTGAGCGCGACGGCGGCGTTGTCGCGGGTGTCGCGCACGTCGGGCTGGCCGGGCACGTGGCCGAGGAAGACGTCCTGCCCGCCGTAGCGGCCCACCACCTCGCGGGCGTACGGGTCCAGCAGCAGCTTGGCGGGGTTGAAGCGCAGACCCTGGCGCGGCGCCCAGGGCCCGTGCACCCGCCAGCCGTAGACCAGCCCGGCCTGCCAGCCCGGCAGCAGGCCGTGCCACACGCCGTCGGTGCAGGCCGGCAGCGGCAGGCGCTGCTGCTCGCGCGTGCCGGTGGCGCTGTCGAACAGGCACAGCTCCACCCGCTGCGCCGCCGGTGCCGTCAGCGCGAAGTGGATGCCCTCGGGCAGAAGGGTGGCGCCGAGCGGGTAGGGGAGGCCGGGGGTCAGCATGGAAGAGGGGGATCGATGGGTCCGGCGTCCGCGCCCGGGCGCGGACGGGTCAGCAGAAACCGTGCCGCCGCCCTCATTCCGCCAGCACGAAGTACACGCTGGCCAGCGGCGGCACCGTGATCTCGATGGACTGCGGCCGGCCGTGCCAGGGCAGCGGCTCGGCGTCGACCGGGCCATTGCCCACGCCGCTGCCGCCATAGATCTCGCCGTCGGTGTTGAGGATCTCGCGCCAGACGCCCGGCGCCGGCACGCCGAGGCGGTAGCCGCGCCGCACCTCCGGCGTGAAGTTGCACACCGCCAGCACGACGGCGCCGTCCGCGGCGCGGCGCACGAAGGCGAAGACGGACTGCGCCTCGTCATCGTGCACGATCCACTCGAAGCCTCGCGCCTCGCCGTCCAGCGCGTGCAGCGCCGGGAAGTGGCGCAAGACGTTGTTCAGGTCGCGCACCAGCCGCTGCACGCCCTGGTGGGCCGGGTGGTCGAGCAGGTGCCAGTCCAGGCCGCGGTCGTGGTTCCACTCGGCGCGCTGGGCGAACTCGCCGCCCATGAAGAGCAGCTTCTTGCCCGGGTAGGCCCACATGTAGCCGTACAGGTTGCGCAGGCCGGCGAACTGCTGCCAGTCATCGCCCGGCATCTTGCCGATCAGCGAGCCCTTGCCGTGCACCACTTCGTCGTGCGAGAGCGGCAGCACGAAGTGCTCGCTGTGCGCGTACATCAGGCCGAAGGTGATCCGGCGGTGCTCGTTGCGGCGGTACTGCGGGTCGGTGCGGGCGTAGGCCAGGGTGTCGTTCATCCAGCCCATGTTCCACTTGAAGTGGAAGCCCAGGCCGCCATCCTCGGGCGGCCGGGTGACGGCCGGGAAGCTGGTCGACTCCTCGGCGATGGTGATGGCGCCGGGCCGCTCGGCGCCCACCACGCGGTGGATGCGGCGCAGCAGGTCGATCGCCTCCAGGTTCTCGCGGCCGCCGTGCTCGTTGGCCACCCATTCGCCGGGCCGGCGGCTGTAGTCGCGGTAGAGCATCGAGGCCACCGCGTCCACCCGCAGGCCGTCCACGCCGTAGCGCTCCAGCCAGAAGAGGGCGTTGCCCACCAGGTAGTTGCGCACCTCGGTGCGGCGCCAGTTGAAGATCAGCGTGTTCCAGTCGTTGTGGAAGCCCTCGCGCGGATCGGCGTACTCGTACAGCGGCGTGCCGTCGAAGCGCGCCAGCCCGTGCGGATCGGTCGGGAAGTGCGCCGGAACCCAGTCGAGGATCACGCCCAGCCCGGCCTCGTGCGCCGCCCGGACGAGGTGGCGGAAGTCCTCCGGCGCGCCGAAGCGGGCCGTCGGCGCGTACAGGCCCACCGGCTGGTAGCCCCAGGAGCCGTCGAAGGGGTGCTCGCTCACCGGCATCAGCTCCAGGTGGGTGAAGCCCATCTCGCGCGCGTAGGGCACCAGCGTCTCGGCCAGGTCGCGGTAGCTCAGCCATTCGTGGCCGTTCTTGCGCCGCCAGGAGCCCAGGTGCACCTCGTAGATGCTGATGGGCGCGTCGTGCCGGTTGGCGGCGGCGCGCGCGGGCGGCGCGGGCGTGGGAAGAGGCTGCACCACGCTGGCCGTGTCCGGCCGCAGGCGCGTGCCGAAGGCGTAGGGGTCGGCCTTGTGCAGCACGTGGCCGTCGGCGCCGAGGACCTCGAACTGGTAGGCGTCGCCGGCCTGCATGTGGGGCACGAACAGCTCCCACACCCCGCACTCGCGGCGCAGCCGCATCACGTGGCGGCGGCCGTCCCAGTTGTTGAAGGGGCCGACCACCGAGACCCGGCGCGCATTCGGCGCCCAGACGGCGAAGGCCACGCCCCGGGCGCCGGCCAGCTCGCGCAGGTGCGCGCCCAGCCGCTCCCAGGGCCGCAGGTGCGTGCCTTCGGCCAGCAGCCAGACGTCCATCTCGCCCAGCACCGGCGGGAAGCGGTAGGGGTCGTCGATCAGCGAGGCGTGGCTGTCCCACTGCACATGGAAGCGGTAGCCCATGCGCGCCGGCGCGGCCGGCACCAGCGCCATGAACAGATCCGAGTCGCCCTGGCGCTGCAGCACCGCCAGCGGGTCGCCCGAGGCGGCATGCACCACGCCCACCTGGCGCGCGCCGGGCAGCAGGGCGCGGATCACCAGCCCCTCGGGCGTCTCGTGCGGGCCGAGCACCGCGAACGGGTCGCCGTGCTCGGCCCGCATCAGGGCGCGGACTTCGGCCTCAGGCAAATGCATGGCGGGCGCGTTCCAGGTGCATCGGAGGGGGCGTTCGTGTCCTGTGCGGCCCATTGTGGCACGCGGCGCCCGCGGGGCGGCCGGTCGCGCGGGTGCTGCGCTGCACCGATAATCCCGCGTTCCCGGCCGCCCTGCCGCCGGGCCTCCCGCAGCACGCCATGAATCCCACCTACCAACCGGGCGAGGTCGAAGCCGCCGCCCAGGCCGACTGGGCCGCCACCGATGCCTACCGCGTGACCGAAGACGCGCGCAAGAAGAAGTATTACGCCTGCTCCATGCTGCCCTACCCCAGCGGCAAGCTGCACATGGGGCACGTGCGCAACTACACCATCAACGACATGCTCACGCGCTACCTGCGCATGAGCGGCTACAACGTGCTCATGCCCATGGGCTGGGACGCCTTCGGACTGCCGGCCGAGAACGCCGCGCTGAAGAATGGCGTGCCGCCGGCGAAGTGGACCTACGAGAACATCGCCACCATGAAGGGCCAGCTCCAGGCCATGGGTCTGGCCATCGACTGGAGCCGCGAGATCGCCACCTGCGACCCGGCGTACTACCGGTGGAACCAGTGGCTGTTCCTGAAGATGCTGGAAAAGGGCATCGCCTACCGCAAGACCCAGGTGGTGAACTGGGACCCGGTGGACCAGACCGTGCTGGCCAACGAGCAGGTGGTGGACGGCAGGGGCTGGCGCACCGGCGCGCCGGTGGAAAAGCGCGAGATCCCCGGCTACTACCTGAAGATCACCGGCTACGCCGAGGAACTGCTCGACCACGTGCAGCACAAGCTGCCCGGCTGGCCCGAGCGCGTGCGCCTGATGCAGGAGAACTGGATCGGCAGGAGCGAGGGCGTGCGCTTCGCCTTCACGCACGACATCCGGGGCGAGGACGGGGCGCTCATCGGCGCATCGGCGGACTCGCCTGAAGGCGAGCGTGGCCGCATGTACGTCTTCACCACGCGCGCCGACACCATCATGGGCGTCACCTTCTGCGCCGTCGCGCCCGAGCACCCGCTGGCCGCGCACGCCGCCCGCGGCAACGCCGCGCTGGCTGCTTTCATCGAGCAGTGCAAGCAGGGCGGCACCACCGAGGCCGAGCTGGCGCTGAGGGACAAGGAAGGCATGCCCACGGGCCTTTCGGTGACGCACCCGCTCACCGGCCTGCAAGTGCCGCTGTGGGTCGGCAACTACGTGCTGATGAGCTACGGCGACGGCGCCGTGATGGGCGTGCCCGCGCACGACGAGCGCGACTTCGCCTTCGCGCTGAAGTACGGCCTGCCCATCAAGCAGGTGGTGCACGTCGACAAGCAGCACTACAACTTCACCCAGTGGCAGGACTGGTACGCCGACAAGCAGCGCGGCGTCACCATCAAC
>JASGDG010000405.1:0-7844 GCA_047607325.1 Xenophilus sp.
TCCACGTTGCCGCCCGTGAGCACGGCGCCGACGCGCCGGCCGGCCCAGCGCGCGCGCTGCTGCATCGCCGCGGCCAGCGCGGCGGCGCCGGCGCCCTCGGCCACGTTGTGGGTGGCGGTGTAGAGCAGGCGCATGGCCGCGGCCACCTCCTCGTCGGTGACGGCGACGACGTCCTCCGCCTCGCGGCGGATCACCTCCAGCGATTCGGGCACCGGCGTGCGGCAGGCCATGCCGTCGGCCAGCCGGGTGAGCGCCGGCGCCTCGACCGGCCGGCCGGCGTGCCAGGAATCGAGGTACGCCGTCGCGTGCGCCGACACCACGCCGACCAGCCGCGTCTTCACGCCCGTGTGCGCCCGCGCCGCGGCGGCGGCCGCGAAGCCGGAGCCCAGGCCGATGGGCACGAACAGCACATCCGGCGGCGCGCCGCGCAGCGCCTCGAAGAACTCGACGCAGGCCGTCGCCACGCCGCGCACCAGCTCGCGGTCGAAGCTCGGCGCGCGGTGCAGGCCCTGTGTCTCGGCCAGCGCCGCCGCATGCTCGGACGCGGCCTGGAAGTCCTCGCCGTGCTCGACCAGCGTGACGCCGAGCGCGCGCATGGCGGCGTTCTTCTCGACCGAATTGCCGTGCGGCACCACGATGGTCGCCGCCAGGCCGTGCCGCCGCGCCGCGAAGCCGACCGACTGGCCGTGGTTGCCCCGCGTGGCGCTGATGACGTGCCGCACCTCGGGCCGGGTGCGGCGCAGCATGTCGAAGTAGGTCAGCCCGCCACGGATCTTGAAGGCGCCCGCGGGCGTGTGGTTCTCGTGCTTGAGCCAGACCTCGCAGCCCAGCGCCTCGGCCAGCAGCGGCCAGGCGTACTGCGGCGTGGGCGGCAGCGCGGCGTGCACGATGCGCTGCGCCTCGGCGATCTCGTCGGCGGTGAATTTCATGGCCGGGCCCACTTGCGGCCGGGCCGCGCGGCCGGCACGCTGGTGGCGAAGCCCATGGCGAGCAGCCGGCGCGGCGGGGTTGGCCGGCAGCGCGGCACCGGCACCAGGGCGGCCTGGGAGAAGAACAGCGGGTCGTGCAGACCGGTCATCGGGAAAGTCCTTTCGATTCGAACGCGGCCTCGGCCCGCGCGTTCACAGCGCCACGCGGCCTTCGATGCAGTCCGCGACGTCGCCGCCCACCCACACCTGGCCGTCGGCGTCGCGCTCGATGAAGACGCGGCCGTCGCGCCCCAGGCACTGACCCTGGCCGGCCACGTAGCGCGCGGGCAAGTGGCCCTCGGCGATCAGCCACTGTGCCAGGCTGGCGTTGAGGCTGCCGGTGACGGGGTCTTCCTCGACGCCGATGGGCGCGGCGAAGGCACGCACCTCCAGGTCCACCCGCCCGGCATCGGCCGTACCGCCAGCGAAGGCGCGCGCCTCGCGGTTCGAGCGCGCGATCAGCAGGGGCGAGGCCTGCGCGGCGGGCAGGCCGGCGACGCCGACCTTCTGCCCCAGCTCGCGCAGCGCGCGGTGGTCGGGGCGCAGCGAGAGCACGGCCTCGTCGTCGGCCAGCAGCAGGCCCAGCCAAACCGGGCCGTTGTCCAGCAGCTGCGCGGCGGCGATCTGCGGCGCCTTCAGGCCCAGCGCGGCGGCGACCTTGGCGAGCAGCATGGGGCTGGGCGCGCTGCGCCGCACGGGCGGCGCGGCGAAGGCCAGCCGCTCGCCGGCGCGGATGTCCACCAACCCGACGCCGCACTGCTGCACCACGCGGCCGGGTGAACGCGGCTGGCCGCCGGCGCGCAGCCACGCATGGCAGGTGCCCAGCGTCGGGTGGCCGGCGAAGGGCAACTCGCCGCCGGGCGTGAGGATGCGCACCCGGTAGTCCGCCGCCGGGTCGGTGGGCGGCAGCACGAAGGTGGTCTCGGACAGGTTCGTCCAGCGCGCGAAGCGCTGCATCGCCTCGTCCGGCAGGCCCTGGGCGTCGAGCACCACCGCGAGCGGGTTGCCGAAGCCGGCACGGTCGGTGAAGACGTCGACTTGCTGAAAGGGGCGGGAGGCAGTCACGGGGTTCATTCCAGGGCCTGGTCCAGCACGCCGCGCGCGCCGGCGCGCGCCTGCACGCCGGCGAACCAGCGCTCCAGGTGCGGCCAGGCCGGGCGCTGGTGGCCGGCCGGCGGCAGGCCGAACCAGCGGTGCACCTCGCAGCCGATGGGGATGTCGGCCATGGTGAAGCGCTCGCCGGCCATGAAGGGCCGCGTGGCCAGGTGGGCGTCGAGCATCGCCATCAGCGGCTCGGTGGCGGCGACCGACTGCGCGATCGCCTCGGCGCTGCGCTCGGCCGGCGGCGTGCGCACCAGCTGCAGGAAGGCGCCGACGCTCGCGCGGTTGAGCGTGGTCTGCTGCCAGTCCATCCAGCGCTCGGCGTCGAAGCGCTCCTGCAACTGCTCGGGATAGAGCTGGCGCGTCCAGTGCCGGGCGCACAGGTAGCGCACGATGACGTTCGACTCCCACAGGACAAAGCCGTCGTCGTCGCTGAGGGTGGGCACCATCGCGTTCGGGTTCATCGCCAGGTACTCGGGCGACTGCACCACGCCGTGCTTGCCGCCGGCCTCGGTGCGCTGGAAGTCCAGCCCCAGTTCCTGCGCGCACCACACCACCTTGCGCACGTTGATCGAGCTGATGCGGCCCCAGATGTTGAGCATGGCGTTCATCCCTCCTTGCCCAGTGCCTCGCGCACGGCGGCGGCCAGCGCGGCGATGGCGGTGGCGATCTGTTCCTCCGTCGCCGTGACGAAGGACAGCCGCAGCGTGCGCACGTCGGGATCGCCGGCGTAGAAGGGCGCGCCGGGCACGAAGGCCACGCGGCGCTCCACCGCGCGGGCCAGCAGCGCCGTGGTGTCGATGCCCTCGGGCAGGCGCAGCCACAGGAACATGCCGCCGGCGGGCACGTTGAACTCGACGCGCAGGCCCTGCATCTCCTGGCGCAGCGCGGCCACCATGGCGTCGCGCTGGCGCTTGTAGAGCGCGCGGATGGTGGGCACGTGGCGCGCAAGGAAGCCGTCCTTCATCACCGCCGCCACCATGCGCTGGGTGAAGATGGGCGTGTGCAGGTCCACCGCCTGCTTGGCCTGCAGCAGCTTGGGGTAGATCGCCTTGGGCGCGACCAGGAAGCCCAGCCGCAGCCCCGGCGCCAGCACCTTGGAGAAGGAGCCGAGGTAGATGCAGCCCTCCGGGTTGCGCGAGGTGAGCGAGGCCGGCGGCGGCTGGTCGAACCACAGCTCGCCGTAGGGGTTGTCTTCGACGATGGGCAGGCCGGCCTCGGCCGCCACGGCCGAGACGGCGGCGCGGCGTGCCTCGCTCATGGTGTGGCCGGTGGGGTTCTGGAAGTTGGGCAGCAGGTAGATGAAGCGCGCGTCCTTCGCCTTGCCGCGCAGGTCGTCGGCCAGCACGCCCTCGTGGTCGCTCGCCACGCTCACGGGCTGCGGCTCCATGGGGCTGAAGGCCTGCAGCGCGCCCAGGTAGGTGGGCGTCTCCACCAGCACCTTGGCCAGCGGGTCGAGCAGCACCTTGGCGACGAGGTCCAGGCCCTGCTGCGAGCCGGTGGTGATCAGCACCTGCGCCGGGTCCACCTCCCACGGCAGCATGTCGGCCACCGCCTGGCGCAGCGGCGCATAGCCCTCGCTGGCGGCGTACTGCAGCGCGGCCGGGCCGTCGGTGGCCAGCACCTCGGCGCAGGCGGCGGCGAACTCGCCGACCGGAAAGGTCTTCGGCGAGGGCAGGCCGCCGGCCAGGCTGATGACATCCGGGCGCTCGGTGACCTTCAGGATCTCGCGGATCGCCGAGGAAGTCATCTTTTCCGCGCGGGCGGCGAGGGTCCAGTTCATCGTCATGAGGTGCTCCGTGTGGGCGTCGTTGTGTCGGAAATGCGGCGCGTGGCCGGCTGGGAAAGCCGCTTGCCCGCCACCACCGTGGCGACCACCGCCACGGCGAAGCCCAGCGTCACCGCGTCCAGCGGCTCGCCCAGCAGCGGGAGGGAGGCCAGGATGGAGAAGAAGGGCTGCAGCAGTTGCGTCTGGCTCACCCGCAGCGCGCCGCCCAGGGCCAGCCCGCGGTACCAGGCGAAGAAGCCCATCCACATCGAGAACACGCCGACGTAGACGAAGCCGGCCCAGGCCGAGGGCGCGACGGGCTGCCCGGGCCACAGCACGACGGTGGCGGGCAGCGTGAGCGGCAGCGCCATCACGCAGACCCAGCAGATCACCCGCTCCGCGCCCAGCGCCGGCGTCACCTGCGCGCCGTAGATGTAGCCCGCCGAGGCGGCGACCACCGCGCCGAGCAGCAGCAGGTCGGCCGCCTCGAAGCCGAAGCCGCGCCCCTGCTGCCAGGAGCGCAGCAGCGAGAAGGCCACCACCAACCCGCTGCCCAGCACCGCGCAGACCCAGAAGCCCGGCCGCGCGCGCTGGTGCAGCACCCAGGCCGCCACCGCCGCCGTCACCAGCGGCAGCAGCGCGGTGATCACCGCCGCGTGGCCCGCGGTGACGCTGCGCAGCGCGTAGGCCAGCAGCAGCGGGTAGCCGACCGCGTTGCCCAGCACCGCCATCGCCAGCGGCTTCCACTGGTGCGGCCGCGGGCGCGGCGAGCGCGTGGCGAGCAGGAAGACCGCCGACAGCACGCCGGCCAGCGCCGCGCGGCCCAGCGTCACGAACCAGGGCGAGAGCTGCGGTGCCTCGGCCGTGCCCGCGGCCAGCCGCGTGGCCGGCAGCGTGATGCCGAAGCAGGCCACGCCCAGCACGCCCAGCCACAGGCCCAGCGTCTCGTCGCGCTTCGAGGGGGCCGTCATGCCTGCGCCATCCACGCCGCCGTGAGCACCAGCACCAGCGCCATCGCACGGTTGAACCACAGCAGGCGCGGACCCTGCGCCAGCCACTGGCGCAGCAGCGCGCCGGCCGCCGCATAGGCGAAGTTGCTGGCGAAGGCGAAGACCAGCATCACGCCCAGCACCAGCGCCGTGCGGTGCGCCGCGTCGGCCTTGCCCGCCACCCAGCCGGCCACGATGGCCAGCGCCAGCAGCCAGGCCTTGATGTTCACGAACTGCAGGCCCACGCCCTGCCAGAAGCCGACCTGCATGCGCCCGGCGTCCGCCTGACCCAGACGGCCGCTGCGCGACAACTTGAGCGCCAGCCACAGGAGGTAGGCGATGCCGAGCGCCTTGACCACCAGCCGCAGCGCCGGCGCGGCCGTCACCAGCGCGCCCAGTCCGCCGGCGGTGAACAGCAGCAGCAGGCTCCAGCCGAAGGGCACCGCGAGCACGAAGCGCATCGCGCCGCGCAGTCCGCCGTTGGCCGCCAGGGCGGTGGCCAGCGTGGTGTTGGGCCCGGGCGAGAAGCTCATCGCCGTGGCCAGCACCAGCAGCGCGGTGAATTCTTGCCATTCCATGGAGACGCACTCTAAACTGACGACCATTACACAACCAGTACAGATTTACAGACATTGTCGGCCGGCTGTACTGCCCACTGCACCAACACACATGCTGACACGAACTTCCGCCCGGACGCTGACCGAACAGCTCGCCGAGCGTTTCGCCGAGCGGATCCGCAACCGCCTGCTCGCGCCCGGCGCGCGCCTGCCCTCGGTGCGCGAATGCGCGCGCCAGCAGGGCGTGAGCCCGCACACCGTGGTGGCCGCCTACGACCAGCTGCTGGCGCGGGGGCTGGTCGAGGCGCGGCGCCAGCGTGGCTTCTACGTGCGCAGCGAGAGTGCGGTGCCCGCGCGGCCTGTGCGGGCCGCCGCCGACGATGCGGCAGACAAGGCGGCGTCGCCCACCGCCACCGTGCTGGCCCTGGCCGCAGCGCCGGCCGACGCCAGCACGCTGATCCGCGGCATGTTCCACCGCCAGAGCGACAAGCCGCAGCCCGGCATGGGCGTGCTGCCGCCCGACTGGCTGGAGAGCAGCTTCATGCCCGCCGCCGTGCGCCGCGTCACCGGCGTCAAGGCGCTGCAAGAGTTCTCGCTCCAGTACGGCGACCCGGCGGGCGACGGCGGCCTGCGCCGCAGCCTGGCCAAGAAGCTGGCCGGCCTCCAGCTGGAGGTGTCGCCCGCGCAGATCGTCACCACCGTCGGCGCCACGCACGCGCTGGACATCGTCAGCCGCACCCTGCTGCGCGCCGGCGACCCGGTGATGGTGGAGGAGCCCGGCTGGGCCGTCGAGTTCGCGCGGCTGGAGGCGCTGGGCATGCGCGTGCTGCCCGTGCCGCGCCGCGCCGACGGGCCCGATCTGGCGGTGATGCAGCGCTACTGCGAGGCGCACGCGCCCAAGCTCTTCGTCAGCGTCAGCGTGCTGCACAACCCGACCGGCCACAGCCTCTCGCCGGCCAGCGCGCACCGCGTGCTGCAGCTGGCGCAGCAGCACGACTTCCACATCGTCGAGGACGACACCTACAGCCACCTGGCGCCCGAGCACGCCACGCGCCTGTCGGTGCTCGACGGCCTGCAGCGCACCATCTACGTCAGCGGCTTCGCCAAGATCCTCGCGCCCAACTGGCGCATCGGCTTCCTCACCGCCTCGCCGGCGCTGGTGGAGCGGCTGCAGGAGACCAAGCTGCTGGCCACGCTCACCACCCCGGCGCTGTTCGAGCGGGCGCTGGCCTGGTGCATCGACCAGGGCCAGCTGCGGCGGCACGTCGAGCGCATCCGCCTGCGGCTGGACGGCGCGCGCGCCCGGGCGGTGAAGCTGGCGCTGGCGCACGGCTGCACCCTGGCCGCCGAGCCGGCCGGCCTGTTCGGCTGGGTCGAGACCGGCGTGGACACCGACACGCTGACCCAGCGCATGCTGGACGAGGGCTATCTGCTCGCGCCCGGCTCGCTCTTCCACGCGCGCCGGCCGCCCACCACGCTGATGCGCATCAACTTCGCGACCACGCAGGACGCGGCGTTCTGGAAGGCCTTCGTGCGCGTGCGCGCGGGGCTGTGAGTGCCGGTGCGCACGGTCAGTGAGCCGCCGCGGTGGCGCGGCGGCTGAACTCACAGCATCTCGTCCGGCGCCAGCGGCCCGATCAGCTTGAGCATCAGCCGCAGGCCCAGGCTCGCATCGGGGTCGCGGTGCGCGTCCTGCAATCCGCTGCCCTGCGGCGCGCGCCACACCAGGCCGCCGCCGTCCGTGCGCTCCACATGCCAGGCGCCTTCGCGCAGGCCGGTCTCGATCAGCGCCGTCGCCTGCTCCGACAGCGGCCGGCTGCGGATCAGCAGGGCGATCTCGGTGTTCTGCTTCTGCGAGCGCAGGTCCAGGTTCATCGAGCCGACCACCAGCAGCCGCCCGTCCACCACCAGCACTTTGGAATGCAGCATCGCGCGCGACTCGCCCGCCGCGCCGGCGCCGGAGGTGCCCAGCGCGCTGCCGGCCGTGGCCTGCTCGCTGCGCATCTCGTACAGCGCCACGCCCAGTTCCAGCAGCTCGCGCCGGTGACGGGCATAGCCCACGTGCGCGATCGGCGCGTCGTTGGAGGCCAGCGAGTTCGTCAGCACGCGCACGCGCACGCCGCGCCGCACGGCCTCGGCAAACGCCTTCTTCATGTCCGGCCCCGGCACGAAGTAGGGCGAGATGATCAGCAGGTCGCTGCGCGCCTGGGCGATCAGGTTCAGCAGGCCGTCGACCACCGTTTCGACCGGCGGCGGCGCGGTGAGCGCGGGGCCGGGGGTGGCCTGCTCGTCGGCGGGGATCTTGGCCGGCTTGTCGGCCAGCATCGCGGCCGGGGCCCAGACGAAGGGCTCCGTCTTCAGGTCCAGCGGCTGCTGGTTCCACACCGCGGCGCGGCGCGCGGCGGCCTGGGTCTGGTTTGCGCCGCCGGTGGGCCGCGGCCCGGCGTCCGGCGGCCGGGGA
>JASGDG010000406.1:0-6212 GCA_047607325.1 Xenophilus sp.
GCCGCACCGGGGCGCGCCGCGGCGCTCTGCGACGGCGCGGCCGGCGTGCCGGGCGAGGCGGCCTCGCGCTGCGTCACGTTGTTCGACTGGCGGCCGAGGGACTTGCCCCCGCCCATGCGGCGGGCGTCGGCATCGAGGCTCACCAGGGCCACCGATGCACACACCAGCAGCACACCCCAGAAATTGCGTTTCATCGTTCGTCTCCTCTGACGGCTGATCAATGGTTTCAGCACTTGATTGCAACATGAAGGGCCACGATTCCCCCCGTCATGTTGTGATAGTCCACATGTCCGAAACCGCCCTCCTTCATGAGGGTCTTGAGTTCTTCCTGGGCCGGATGCATCCGGATCGACTCGGCCAGGTAGCGGTAGCTGTCGGCGTCGCCGGCCACCCTCTGGCCGAGCCGCGGCAGGATCCTGAAGGAGTACCAGTCGTAGGCCTTGCGCAGCGGCTGGGCGACCTGCGAGAACTCCAGCACCAGCAGCTTGCCGCGCGGCTTCAGCACGCGGTTCATCTCCTTGAGCGCGGCGTCCTTGTGCGTCATGTTGCGCAGGCCGAAGGCGACCGTGACGACGTCGAAGCGGTTGTCGGCGAAGGGCAGCTTCTCGGCGTCGCACACCACCGTGGGCAGCACCACGCCGGCATCGATGAGGCGGTCGCGCCCTGTGCGCAGCATGGCCTCGTTGATGTCGGTGTGGACCACCTCGCCGGTGGCGCCGACCTTCTTCGCGAAGGCCAGGGCCAGGTCGCCGGTGCCGCCCGCGATGTCGAGCACCTTCGAGCCCTCGCGCACGTTGGCGACCATGACGGTGTAGGCCTTCCAGGCGCGGTGCAGGCCCATCGACATGAGGTCGTTCATCAGGTCGTAGCGCGGGGCGACGGAGTCGAAGACGCCGCGCACGCGACGCGCCTTGTCGCTCTCGTCGACGGATTCGAAGCCGAAATGGGTGGTGCTCATGCCGCCGATGTTAGGCCGAGCGCCACCGGGCCCGGCACACGCCCTTGGCAGCGCGGCAGGGAATCGGCTCAGTGGTGGTCACAGCCGTGCCCCGCCTTGGGCGGCATCGGGGCGTCGCGCTCCACGCCCGCCTCGGCCAGGCGGCGCGCGTAGCCGGCCCAGAGCTCGTCCTGCCTCGCGCCGAGTTCGTAGAGCAGGTCCCAGGAGTAGATGCCGCTGGCGTGCCCGTCGCTGAAGAAGGGCTGCACCGCGTAGTTGCCCACCGGCTGCAGGTCGAGGATCTGCACCTCGCGCTTGCCCGTCTGCAGCACCTCCTGCCCGGGTCCGTGACCCTGCACCTCGGCCGAGGGCGAGCAGATGCGCATCAGCTCGAAGGGGATGCGGAACACCGCGCCGTCGGAAAATCCCACCTCCAGCACGCGCGAGGCGCCGTGCAGGGTGATGGACACGGGGGTCGGGGTCTCGGGTCGCAATCCGGCCATCACGCGGCCCCCAGGGCGCGCAGCCGGGACACGATGGCGGCATCGACCGCCGGCAGCTTCAGCGCCAGCTCGGCCTCGTGGGCGGCGCTGCGGTCCTGCCGCGCACCGGCCCAGACGGGGCCCGGGAAGTGGCTGTCCCACTCGAAGCGGGCGATGACGTGCCAGTGCAGGTGCGGTACCTGGTTGCCCAGGGTGGCGAGGTTGACCTTCACCGGCGACAGCACCTCGCGCAGCGCCTGCTCCACCGCCGTCACGGCCTCGATGCACTGCACGCGCTGCCCGGCCGGGAGGTCGGAGAACTCGGTCACGTGGTCCGTCCAGACGACGCGGTAGAAGGCCGGGAAGCCGGCCTCCTCCGCCTGGATCACGCGGAAGACGGGCGTCTCGTACACCACGCGCCCGCCCGCCCCTTCGCACAGAGCGCATGTCGTCGTGAAGTGGTTCGTCATACCAGCACCCTTTCGATGCCGCCCGCGTTGGCCGCGGCGACGTAGGCAGGCATCCAGTCCTCGCCCAGGATGCGGCGGGCCATCTCGACCACGATGTAGTCGGCTTCCAGCAGGCCATTGTTCAGGTCGTTGCCGTAGCGCGAAAGCCCCTGCAGGCAGCTGGGGCAGCTGGTCAGGATCCTGACGTTGTCCTTCTCGCCCACGGCGCCCCGGGCCCGCAGTGCCGCCTCGCCCTTCTTCAGCTCCTCCTCCTTGCGGAAGCGGATCTGGGTGGAGATGTCCGGCCGCGTCACGCCCAGCGTGCCCGATTCGCCGCAGCAGCGGTCGCTCTTCCACACCTGCTCGCCCACCAGCGCCTTGACGGTCTTCATCGGGTCCTGCTGCTTGAGCGGCGTGTGGCAGGGGTCGTGGTACAGGTAGGCGGCGGCGTTGGCCTCCAGGCGGATGCCCTTTTCCAGCAGGTACTCGTGGATGTCGATGATGCGGCAGCCGGGGAAGATCCGGTCGAACTGGTAGCCCTGCAGCTGGTCGTAGCAGGTGCCGCAGCTCACCACCACCGTCTTGATGTCGAGGTAGTTGAGCGTGTTGGCCACGCGGTGGAACAGCACCCGGTTGTCGGTGATCATCTGCTCGGCCTTGTCGAACTGCCCGCTGCCGCGCTGCGGGTAGCCGCAGCACAGGTAGCCCGGCGGCAGCACGGTCTGCACGCCGGCGTGCCACAGCATCGCCTGCGTCGCCAGGCCGACCTGCGAGAACAGGCGCTCCGAGCCGCAGCCCGGGAAGTAGAAGACCGCCTCGGTCTCGGCCGTGGTCGCCTTCGGGTTGCGGATGATGGGCACGTAGTCCGCGTCCTCGATGTCCAGCAGCGCGCGCGCCGTGCGCTTGGGCAGGCCGCCGGGCATCTTCTTGTTGACGAAGTGGATGACCTCTTCCTTCAAGGGCGCGCGCCCCAGGCTGGCCGGCGGATGGGCCGTCTGCTTCCGGATGGCCGGGCGCAGCAGGTCGTGGGCGAGGCGCTGGGCCTTGAAGCCGACGTCCACCATGCCGGCGCGCATCGCCTTGATGGTCGTCGGGTTGGTGGCATTGAGGAAGAACATCGCCGCCGCGTTGCCGGGCCGGAAGCTCTTCTGGCCCATCTTGCGCAGCAGGTTGCGCATGTTCATCGACACGTCGCCGAAGTCGATCTTCACCGGGCAGGGCGTGAGGCACTTGTGGCACACCGTGCAATGGTCAGCCACGTCCTCGAACTCCTCCCAGTGCTTGAGGCTGACGCCGCGGCGCGTCTGCTCCTCGTACAGGAAGGCCTCCACCAGCAGCGAGGTGGCGAGGATCTTGTTGCGCGGGGAATACAGCAGGTTGGCACGCGGCACGTGGGTGGCGCACACCGGCTTGCACTTGCCGCAGCGCAGGCAGTCCTTCACCGAGTCGGCGATGGCGCCGATGTCGGACTGCTGCATGATGATCGACTCGTGCCCCATCAGCCCGAAGCTGGGCGTGTAGGCGCTGGTCAGGTCCGCGTAGAGCGGGTGCGAGCCGTCGCGCAGCAGCTTGCCGCGGTTGAAGCGGCCTTCGGGATCGACCTGCTGCTTGTACTGCGCGAACGGCGCCAGCTCCGCGTCGCTCAGGAACTCCAGCTTGGTGATGCCGATGCCGTGCTCGCCGGAGATCACGCCGTCGAGGCTGCGCGCCAGCGCCATGATGCGCGCCACCGCCTCGTGGGCGGTCTGCAGCATCTCGTAGTCGTCGCTGTTGACGGGGATGTTGGTGTGCACGTTGCCGTCGCCGGCGTGCATGTGCAGCGCCACCCACACGCGGCCCTTGAGCACGCGCTGGTGGATGGCGTCGCACTCGGCCAGGATGGGCGCGAACTCGGCGCCCGAGAAGATGCGCGCCAGCGGCGCCTTCAACTCGGTCTTCCAGCTGGCGCGCAGCTCGTGGTTCTGCAGCCGCGGGAAGAGCGCGTCCGCGTCGCCCAGCCAGCTCGCCCAGCGCGCGCGCACCTCGCGCACCAGAGCGATGGCCTGCTGCACGCGGCCTTCCAGCAGCTCGGCCGCCGGGATCTCGTGCGCGTCGTCGCTCTTGCCCAGCGGCAGGCCGCCGCGCGCGAGGAAGGCCTCCAGCTCCTGCGCCAGGCGGATCTTGTTGCGCAGGGAGAGCTCGATGTTGATGCGCTCGATGCCGTCGGTGTACTCGGCCATGCGCGGCAGCGGGATCACCACGTCCTCGTTGATCTTGAAGGCGTTGGTGTGGCGGCTGATGGCGGCCGTGCGCTTGCGGTCGAGCCAGAACTTCTTGCGCGCCTCGGGGCTGATGGCGATGAAGCCTTCGCCGCTGCGCGAGTTGGCGATGCGCACCACCTCGCTGGTCACGCGCGCCACCGCGTCGGCGTCGTCGCCGGCGATGTCGCCGAACAGCACCATCTTGGGCAGCCCGCCGTGCTTGCGGCTCTTGGTGGCGTAGCCCACGGCCTTGAGGTAGCGGTCGTCCAGATGCTCCAGGCCCGCCAGCAGCACGCCGCTGCGCTTCTGCTCGGCGAACATGAACTCCTTGATCTCGACGATGCTGGGCACCGCGTCCTTGGCATGGCCGAAGAACTCGAGGCAGACGGTGCGGGTGTGCGCCGGCATGCGGTGCACCACCCAGCGGCAGCTGGTGATCAGGCCGTCGCAACCCTCCTTCTGGATGCCCGGCAGGCCGGAGAGGAACTTGTCGGTCACGTCCTTGCCCAGGCCTTCCTTGCGGAAAGTCCGGCCGGGGATCGCGAGGCGCTCGCTGCGCAGCTTCGTCCTGCCGTCGGCGGCGAAGTACTGCAGCTCGAACACCGCGCTCTCGGCGTCGTGGATCTTGCCCAGGTTGTGGCCGATGCGCGTGACCTCCAGCCACTCGGCCTGCGGCGTGACCATGCGCCAGGAGGCGAGGTTGTCCAGCGCCGTGCCCCACAGCACGGCCTTCTTGCCGCCCGCGTTCATCGCCACGTTGCCGCCCACGCAGGAGGCCTCGGCCGAAGTCGGGTCGACCGCGAAGACGTAGCCCGCGCGCTCGGCCGCGTCGGCCACGCGCTGCGTGACCACGCCGGCCTCGGTCCAGATGGTCGGCACCTCGGCGTCCAGGCCGGGCAGCGACTTCATCTCGACCTCGGTCATCGCCTCCAGCTTCTCGGTGTTGATGACGGCGCTCTTCCACGTCAGCGGGATCGCGCCGCCGGTGTAGCCGGTGCCGCCGCCGCGCGGGATGATGGTCAGGCCCAGCTCGAAGCAGCCGGCCACCAGCTTCGCCATCTCGGCCTCGGTGTCGGGCGTGAGCACGACGAAGGGGTACTCCACGCGCCAGTCGGTGGCGTCGGTGACGTGCGCCACGCGCGAGAGGCCGTCGAACTTGATGTTGTCCCTGGCCGTCAGCCGGCCCAGCACCTTGCGCGCCTGGCGGCGAAGCGCGGCGATCTCGTCGAAGGAACGGTCGAAGGCCTCCACCGCGGCCTGGGCCAGCGCGCACAGCTCGCCGACCAGCGCGTCGCGCTGGGCACCGGCCTCGGGCGTGCGGCGCTTCTGCACCTCGCCCAGGCGGTGCCTGAGAGCCTCCACCAGCAGGCCGCGGCGGCGCGGAGTGTCCAGCAGGTCGTCGATCAGGTAGGGGTTGCGCTGCACCACCCAGATGTCGCCCAGCACCTCGTACAGCATGCGGGCGGAGCGGCCGGTGCGGCGCTCGTCGCGCAGGCCCTGCAGCAGTTCCCAGCCGCGGCCGCCCAGCAGACGGATCACGATCTCGCGGTCGGAGAAGCTGGTGTAGTTGTACGGGATCTCGCGCAGGCGCGCCGGCTCGGCGGCCTGCGACAGCAGCGCATTCAACGCGGTCGGGGCATTCATCGGGGGGGAAGCGCCTCGGCGGGGCGCCGCGCGCCCGCGTACCGGGGCAGGGGATTTTATTCCCGGGCCGCTTCCGGCGGCCGTTCAGGCCGCTTCTTCCGCCAGTACCTTGCGCAGCCAGCCGCAGAAAGCCTGCACTTCCGGCCGCTGCGCGCTTGCGGGCGCCAGCAGCAGCCGGAAGCAGGGGCCGTCCACCGCATGCTCCGGCAGCACGGCCTGCAGTTCCCCGCCGCGCAGGCGCGGCTGCACCAGCGGCAGCAGCCCGATGGCCACGCCCATGCCCTGGACACAGGCGCGCAGCAGGTCCTCGTACTGCGAGAACAGGAAGCGCGCCTGGCCGCCCGGCGGCGGCAGGCCCAGGCGCTCGTGCCAGCGCGCCCACGAGAGCTGCGCGAAGCGTTCGCCCGCCTGGGCGAAGACCAGCAGCGTCTGCCGGGCGAGATCGGCCGGCGCGCGCACC
>JASGDG010000407.1:0-6404 GCA_047607325.1 Xenophilus sp.
CGCCCGACCTGACGGTGCTGGGCAAGGTGATCGGCGGCGGCATGCCGCTGGCGGCCTTCGGCGGGCCGCGTTCGATCATGGAGCAGCTGGCGCCGCTGGGCCCGGTCTACCAGGCCGGCACGCTCTCAGGCAACCCGGTGGCCACGGCCTGTGGCCTGGCGACGCTGCGCGAGATCTCGAAACCCGGCTTCTACGAGGCGCTGGGCGCAAAGACGCGCGGCCTGGTCGATGGACTGAAGGCCGCCGCGGCCGCCGAAGGCGTGCCCTTCAGCGCGGACAGCGAGGGCGGCATGTTCGGCTTCTTCCTGCTGCCCGAACTGCCGCGGAACTACGCGGCGGTGATGAAGAGCGACGGCGCGAAGTTCAATGCCCTCTTCCACGGCCTGCTCTCGCGCGGCGTCTACATCGCGCCGGCGCTGTACGAGGCCGGCTTCGTGAGCACCGCGCACGGCGACGAGGACATCGCGGCGACCGTGGCGGTGGCCCGCGAGGTGTTCCGCAGCCTGGCGCGCTGAACGAGCGCCGCGCCCACAAAAAAGCCACGGCGTCCCGTGGCGTTTCGTCGGCACCCTCGCGCGCTCAGTGCCGGAAGTGCCGCACCCCGCTGAACACCATCGCCACGCCGCGCTTGTCGGCCGCGTCGATGACCTCCTGGTCTCGCATCGAGCCGCCCGGCTGGATGACGCAGGCGGCGCCATGGTCGATCACCACGTCCAGCCCGTCGCGGAAGGGGAAGAAGGCGTCGCTGGCCACCGCCGAGCCGGCCAGCGACAGGCCGGCATGCTCGGCCTTGATGCTGGCGATGCGCGCCGAGTCGAGCCGGCTCATCTGGCCGGCACCCACGCCCAGCGTCATGCCGCCGGCGCAGAAGACGATGGCATTGCTCTTGACGTACTGCGCCACCTTCCAGGCGAAGAGCAGGTCCTGAAGTTGCTCGGGCGTGGGCTGCTTCTTCGTCACCACCCGGAGGTCGGCGGCCTTCAGCACGTGGTTGTCGGCGGTCTGGATCAAGAGGCCCGAGCCGACGCGCTTGACGTCCATCGCGTTGCGGCCGTTGTCCCGGTCGCGCTCGCCGCCCGGCGGCAGATCGATCTGCAGGATGCGCACGTTCTGCTTGGCCTTGGTGGCCTGGAACACGGCCAGCGCCTCGGGGCTGTAGCCGGGCGCCATCAGCACCTCGACGAACTGCTTGTTGATCTCCTGCGCAGCCGCCAGGTCCACCGGGCGGTTGAAGGCGATGATGCCGCCGAAGGCGGAGGTCGGGTCGGTCTTGAAGGCCTTGGCATACGCCTCCAGCGCATCCTTGCCGACCGCCACGCCGCAGGGGTTGGCGTGCTTGACGATGACGCAGGCCGGTCCGTCGAAGCTCTTGACGCATTCCCAGGCGGCGTCGGCGTCGGCGATGTTGTTGTAGCTCAGTTCCTTGCCCTGCAGCTGCCTGGCCGTCACCAGCGAGCCGGGCGCCGGATGCAGGTCGCGGTAGAAGGCCGCCTGCTGGTGCGGGTTCTCGCCATAGCGCAGATCCTGCAGCTTGACGAAGCGGCCGTTGCTCTGCGCCGGGAAGAGCGAGCGCACAGGGGCCGGCTGGCCCGCGCTGGCCTCGAAGTCGATGGCCGAGAGGTAGTCGCTGATGGCGCCGTCGTAGTCGGCGATGCGGTTGAAGGCGGCCACCGAAAGGGCGAAACGCGTCTTGTCGCTCACCTTGCCGCCGTCCTGCAGTTCGGCCAGCACCTGCGCGTACTGCGAGGCGTCGGTGAGCACGGCCACGTCCCTCCAGTTCTTGGCCGCGCTGCGCACCATGGCCGGGCCGCCGATGTCGATGTTCTCGATGGCGTCTTCCAGCGTGCAGCCCGGCTTGGCGACCGTCGCCTCGAAGGGATAGAGGTTGACCACCAGCAGGTCGATGGCGTCGATGCCGTGCTGCTCGATAGCCGCCACGTGCGCCGGCAGGTCGCGCCGCGCCAGCAGGCCGCCGTGGATCTTCGGGTGCAGCGTCTTCACGCGGCCGTCGAGCATCTCGGGGAAGCCGGTGTGGTCGGCCACCTCCGTGACGGGCAGGCCGGCGTCGGCCAGCAGCCGGGCGGTGCCACCGGTGGACAGCAGCTTCACGCCCAACGCGTCGAGCGCCTTCGCAAAGTCGAGGATGCCGGTCTTGTCGGAGACGGAGAGAAGGGCCGTGAGCGCCATGTCGATAGGGGTTGGGAGGGTGAAAAAAAGGGGGGCCGGCGCTACTTGATGAGCCGGTGCTCGACGAGCTTCTTGCGCAGCGTGTTGCGGTTCAGGCCGAGCCACTGGGCGGCGCGCGACTGATTGCCCTCGGCGCGCGACATCACCACCTCCAGCAGCGGCTTCTCGACCACGTTGACGATCATCTCGTACATGCCGTCCGGCTCGGTGCCGCGCAGGTCCTTGAAGTAGCCTTCCAGGCTGGTGCGTACGCACTCCTCGATCTGTTTCTTGCTCATCTCGTTCTCGTGTTGCCGTCCTTGGGCCGCGCCGCGACGGCGGCCATGCCGCAGAGGTCAGCGCAGGCTGCCGCAGTGCGCCTCGTCCTCCTCGTCGTCCTGCATCGCAACCGCCGGCGAGGAGGCCGGCAGCCGGTCCATGCGCTGGCCGAGCGCATCGAAGAAATCGGCGACCGCCCGCAGCTGGACGCGCGCGTCCTCGATGCGGTTCATCCGGTCGCGGAAATCCTCGCCGCCCGGCAGCGCCCGCACGTACCACCCGATGTGCTTTCGCGCGGTGCGCACGCCGCTGTAGTCGCCGTACAGCGCATGGTGCTCGTGCAGGTGCTCCAGCAGCAGCCGCTTGACTTCGGCCACCAGCGGCGGCGCCAGGTGCCCGCCGGTCGCCAGGAAGTGGCCGATCTCGCGGAAGATCCACGGCCGCCCCTGCGCCGCGCGGCCGACCATGACGGCGTCGGCACCCGTGGCGGCGAACACCTCGCGCGCCTTCTCGGGCGAATCGACGTCGCCGTTGGCCACCACCGGGATGCGCACCGCCGACTTCACCGCGGCGATGGTGCCGTACTCGGCCGGTCCCTTGTAGCCCTGCTCGCGCGTGCGGCCGTGCACGGTGAGCATCTGGATGCCGGCGCGCTCGAAGTCGCGCGCCAGCTTTTCGGCGTTGCGGTGCTCGGCGCTCCAGCCGGTGCGCATCTTCAGCGTGACCGGCACGCCGTGCGGCGCAGCCGCGGCCACCACGGCCTCGGCGATCTGCAGGGCCAGCGGCTCGTCGCGCATCAGCGCCGAGCCGGCCCACTTGCTGCACACCTTCTTGGCGGGGCAGCCCATGTTGATGTCGATGATCTGCGCGCCGCGGTCGATGTTGTACCGCGCGGCCTCGGCCATCATGGCCGCGTCGGTGCCGGCAATCTGCACCGAAATGGGGCCCGGCTCGCCCGTGTGGTCGGCGCGGCGCGAGGTCTTGAGCGACTGCCACAGCTCCTTGCGCGAGGTCACCATCTCGCTCACCGCGTAGCCCGCGCCGAGCGCGCGGCACAGCATGCGGAACGGGCGGTCCGTCACCCCTGCCATGGGTGCGACGAACAGCCGGTTCTCCAGCGCGATGGGGCCGATGTGCATGGTGGCGGAGGTGAAGGGGAAAGCGAGCGCGGGGCTGCTGAAAAATGAGGCACGGATTCTAGCCAGCGGGCATTTCAGCGGCTGAAACGATTTGCACCCGGCGGGCGGCCGCTTCCTATACTGCCGCGCTCCCCCGCCTCCCCCATGCAAGCCTGGCTCGACGCCTTCCTCGCCCTGCTCTCGCTGCCGCAGTTCGGCCTCACGACGCTGTTCGTCGTCGCCTTCGTGTCGGCCACGCTGCTGCCGCTCGGGTCGGAGCCGGCGCTGTTCGGCCTGCTCAAGCTCAACCCCGAACTGTTCTGGCCCGCCGTGCTGGTCGCCACCGCCGGCAACACGCTGGGCGGCGTGGTGAGCTGGTGGATGGGCTACGGCGCGCACCAGGTCGCCGACAAGTACGCGCATTCGAGCCACCACATGCGCGTGCTCGGATGGCTGGAGCGGCTCGGCCCCCGGGCCTGCCTGCTGAGCTGGCTGCCGCTGGTGGGCGACCCGCTGTGCGCCGTGGCCGGCTGGCTGCGCCTGGCCTTCTGGCCCTGCGTGCTCTACATGGCGATCGGCAAGTTCGCGCGCTACGTGGTCATGACCGTGGCGCTGCTGCACCTCTGGCCCGGCCGCTGAGCCGGGCGCGTCAGTCGAGCAGCTGATAGGGCCCGCCGCGCTCCAGCGCCCGCTTGTACGCGGGCCGCGCCCGCACGCGCTGCAGCCAGTCCATCAGCCGCGGCCGCGATGCGTCGAGCCCGGCGCGGGCCTGCGCCGCCTCGACGGGAAAGCTCATCTGGATGTCGGCGGCTGTGAAGGTATCGCCCACGAACCATTCGCCCGCGCCGAGTTCAGACTCCATGAAGTCCAGGTGCGTCCTGAGCTGCGGCCCGATGAAGGCGGCCTTGGCCTTGCCGGCGATCGCCCGGGCGATGGGCTTGGCGAAGAAGGGCATCTTCGCCTTCTCGATCTGGTCGAACACCAGCTTGAGCAGCAGCGGCGGCATGGCCGAACCCTCGGCGTAATGCAGCCAGTAGCGGTAGCGCACGGCGGCCTCGCTGCCGGGCGGCGGCGCCAGGCGGCCCTGGCCGTGGCGCTCGGTCAGCGTCTCCAGGATGGCGCCGGACTCGGCCAGCACCAGCCCGTCGCCCGTGACCACCGGCGACTTGCCCAGCGGATGCACGCGGCGCAGCTCGGGCGGCGCCAGCATCGTCTGCGGGTCGCGCTTGTAGTGGACGATCTCGTAGGGCAGCTCCAGTTCTTCGAGCAGCCACAGCACGCGCTGCGAGCGGGAATTGTCGAGGTGGTGGACGGTGAGCATGGGTGACACGGGTGTTCAGACGTTGAACAGGAAATTCATCACGTCGCCGTCCCTGACGACGTATTCCTTGCCTTCGCTGCGCATCTTGCCGGCGTCCTTGGCGCCCTGCTCGCCCTTGAAGGCGATGTAGTCGTCGAAGCCGATGGTCTGCGCGCGGATGAAGCCGCGCTCGAAGTCGCCGTGGATCACGCCGGCCGCCTGCGGCGCGGTGTCGCCGACGCGGATGGTCCAGGCGCGCACCTCCTTCACGCCGGCGGTGAAGTAGGTCTGCAGGCCCAGCAGCCGGAAGGCGGCGCGGATCAGGCGGTTCAGGCCCGGCTCGTCCTGGCCGATCTCCTCGAGGAACATCTTCTTGTCCTCGTCGTCCATGTCGGCCATCTCGGCCTCGATCTTGGCGCAGATGGCGACCACCGGCGCGTTCTGGCCGGCGGCGTAGTCCTTCAGGCGGTCGAGCAGCGGATTGTTCTCGAAGCCGTCCTCGCTCACGTTGCCGACGAACATCGCGGGCTTGGCGGTGATCAGGCACAGCGGCTTGAGCAGCAGCTGCTCGTCCTTGCTCAGCTGCAGCGCGCGCGCGGGCTTGCCTTCGTTGAGCGCCGCCTGCACCGGGCCCAGCAGCCTGACCATGGCCGCGGCCTCCTTGTCGTTGCCGCTCTTGGCCGCCTTGGTGTAGCGCTGTAGCGCCTTCTCGACCGTGCCCAGGTCGGCCAGGCACAGCTCGGTCTGGATCACCTCGATGTCGGCGATCGGGTCCACCCTGCCGGCGACGTGGATGACGTTCGGGTCCTCGAAGCAGCGCACCACGTTGACGATGGCGTCGGTCTCGCGGATGTGCGCCAGGAACTGGTTGCCCAGCCCCTCGCCCTTGCTGGCGCCCGCCACCAGACCCGCGATGTCGACGAACTCGACGATGGCCGGCAGGATGCGCTCGGGCTTCACGATCCCGGCCAGCTGCGCCAGGCGCGGGTCGGGCACCTCGACCACGCCGACATTGGGCTCGATGGTGCAGAAGGGGTAGTTCTCGGCCGCGATGCCGGCCTTGGTCAGCGCGTTGAAGAGGGTGGACTTGCCCACGTTGGGCAGGCCGACGATGCCGCACTTGAGGCTCATGGCGGGGCTTTCGCAAAGGTCGGGGAAACGCGCAATTTTAAGGCGCCGCCCGGCATCGGCTATCTTCCGGCCGGATCGCCCGCCTGCTTTCTTTCCCCATGCCGCGCTCATCCTGCCGCTCCCGTCCGATCCTGGCGCTCCTGCCCTGCCTGCTGGCCGGCTGCGGCATGGCCAGCGCGCCGAGCCATGTGTTCTTCGGCGCCTACTTCCCCTCCTGGCTGCTGTTCGCGCTGCTGTGGGCGCTGCTGGCCGTCGGCGTACGTGTCGCCATGGTGCTGGCCGGCGGCGGCGACTGGCCCTGGCCGCTGGCGCTGTGCGCGGCGGCCGGCTTTCTGCTGGCGCTGGGGGCCTGGCTGCTGGCGGCGGGGAGCCCGCCATGAAGGCCGCCGGACGCAGCGCGGCCCCGCGCC
>JASGDG010000408.1:0-6367 GCA_047607325.1 Xenophilus sp.
GACGGCGGGCGGCGGATCGAGCCGCCGCGCCTGCGCGGGCCGGGTCGGCCCGTCGTTGAGCACCACGCCCGCGCGCAGCGCCGCCAGGGCGGCCTCGCCGGGCTCGCCTTCGACCTGCGCCCAGTAGGTCTTGGGCAGCTTGTGCCGCGGGTCGGCGATGCGCGCCTGCAGCGCGCCGTCGCCGGTCAGCAGCAGCAGGCCCTCGCTGTCCGCGTCCAGCCGGCCGGCTGCGTGGACGCCGGGCACGCCGATGAAGTCCTTCAACCCGCGCCAGCGGCCCTCGGGCGTGAACTGGCTGAGCACGCCGTAGGGCTTGTGGAAGCGGATCAGGCGCGGGTCAGCCTGCGGCATCGCCGTCCAGTCCATGCGCCCATCCCGGCACGCTGATGCAGTGGCGCAGTGCCTTGCCGCGGCAGGGCCGGGCCGGCCGCGGCGAGGTCGACAGGCAGGCGCGGCCGGCCGGGGCGTTGCCGGAGGAAGCGTGAGGCGGATGGCATGCCGGATTCCAGCCGAATCGAACCAAGAAATGATCCGAATCGATCGCGATTCAGCTCATTTGCCCCAGCTGTCCTTCAGCCCGCTGGTCCGGTTGAAGACAGGTTTGCCCCGGGCGGGCGCCGGGCCCGCGTCGGCCACGAAATAGCCGAGGCGCTCGAACTGGTAGCCGGCGCCCGGCCGCGCATCGACCAGACCGGCCTCGACATAGCCGTGTGCGACCGTCAGGCTGGCGGGATTCAGTTCGTCCGCCACGTTCTCGGCGGCCCCCGGCTGCTCGGCCGCGAACAGCCGCTCGTACAGGCGGATTTCCGCCGGCACCGCGTCGTGCGCCCCCACCCAGCCGATCACCCCCTTGACCTTCACGCTGTCCGCCCCCGGCGTGCCGCTCCTGGTGTCGGGCAGCACCTCGGCCAGCACCTTGGTCACGCGGCCCTCGGCGTCCTTCTCGAAGCCGGTGCACTGCACCACGTAGCCGTACTTCAGGCGCACCTTGTTGCCGTCGATGGCCTGCCCGCTGGCGTTGGTGTGGGGCGGGTACAGGCGCCGGTAGCCCTTCCCGGGCACCTCCATGAAGTCCTCGCGCTCGATCCACAGCTCGCGCCCGAAGCTGAAGTGGCGCAGGCCGGCCCCTTCGTCGTGCGGGTTCACCGGGGCGGTGCAGGGCTCCAGATGGCCGGCGCCCATCGCGGCGTCCCAGTTGCTGATCTCCAGCTTCAGCGGCTGGAGCACGGCCATCGCGCGCGGCGCCACCGGGTCCAGCGTGTCGCGCAGGGCGGCTTCCAGGGCGGCGTATTCGGTCCAGGCGCCGCCCGTCTTGGTGGTGCCGCTGCGTTCGCAGAAGAGCTTCAGCGCCTCGGGCGTGTAGCCGCGCCGGCGCAGGCCGGCCAGGGTGGGCATGCGCGGGTCGTCCCAGCCGTCGACGTGGCCTTCCTCCACCAGCTGGCGCAGCTTGCGCTTGCTGGTGATGACGTGGGTGACGTTCAGGCGCGCGAACTCGTACTGCCGCGGCGGCGGCGCCACCAGCAGGCCGCCTTCGATCAGCCGCTCCATCAGCCAGTCGTAGAAGGGCCGCTGGTCCTCGAACTCCAGCGTGCAGATGGAGTGGGTGATCTGCTCCAGCGCGTCCTCGATGGGGTGCGCGAAGGTGTACATCGGGTAGATGCACCAGCGGTCGCCCGTGTTGTGGTGCGTGGCCCGGCGGATGCGGTAGAGCGTCGGGTCGCGCAGGTTGATGTTGGGGCTGGCCATGTCGATCCTGGCGCGCAGCACGGCGGCGCCGTCGGGCAGCCGGCCGTCGCGCATCTCGCGCAGGCGGGCCAGGTTTTCCTCGGGGCTGCGGCCGCGGTAGGGGCTGTCGGTGCCGGGGCGGCCGAAGTCGCCGCGGCTGGCGCGCATCTCCTCGGGCGTCTGCTCGTCGACGTAGGCGTGGCCGGCCATCACCAGGGATTCGGCGGCGCGGTACATGAAGTCGAAGTAGTCGCTGGCGAAGTACTCGTGCGGCTGCGGGACGCCGCGCCGGGCCGGGTCGTCCGGCAGCCCGGTGTCGTAGCCCATCCAGGCCACCATCTCGCGGATGGAGTCGACGTATTCCTGCTCCTCCTTCTCGGGGTTGGTGTCGTCGAAGCGCAGGTGGCACACGCCGCCGTATTCGCGGGCCAGCTCGAAGTTCAGCCAGATGCTCTTGGCATGGCCGATGTGCAGGTAGCCGTTGGGCTCGGGCGGGAAGCGGGTGCGGATCTTCGCCGGGTCGGGGATGCCGGCCTGGTGGTGCGGCCCGTCGCCCGGGCTGCCGCCCCAGCGGCGGCCGTCGTAGGTGCCGTGTTGCAGGTCGGATTCGATGACGTGGCGCAGGAAGTTGCCGGGGGCCGCGGGCGCGCCGGCCCCTGGGGCGGCGGTTTCTTTGTGACCGCCGGTTTTGCCATTGGGGGATTGCATCCGGGAATTCTAGGAGGCCGGCCGCGCTCCGATGGCCCGGTGCCGCGCGGACCCGGCCGCGCATGCCGTTCGCGAAAAACCGCACGGGGGCCAGCCTTTCGACTTACGTTTGGCAACCATCTTCACCTGCCAGCGTGAATCTGGAGGACCGCCGGCGCGTTCAATACACGCATGGGCCGATGGCTCTGGCAACAGGCACCGCCCTTCACTCGATCAAGGAGTACACAGATGGCACGTTCGACTTTCTTCAAATGGGCTGCCGCCGGCGCCGTGGCGGCCGGGGCGCTGTTCGCCGCGTCGTCCGCCAGCGCGGCCGTGGGCTGGTCCGTCGGCATCAACGTGCCGGGCGTGGCCGTGGGCGTGGCCAATCCGGGGTACTACTATCCGCCGGCGCCGGTGTACTACGCGCCGCCGCCGGTCTACTACCGCCCGGCGCCGGTCTATTACGCGCCGCCGCCGCCGGTGTACTACGGGCCGCGGCCGGTCTATCGGCCGTACTACGGTCCGCGCGGCTACGACCACCCCCATCCCTGGCGATAAAGGGCGCCGCAGCGGGCCGCGCCCTCGGCGCCCGCTTCGGTTCTCCTGCAGGCAAGGCCGTCCGATCGGCGTCGGGCGGCCTTTTCTTTTGGGCTTGCGCGCGGCGAGCGGGCACGCGGGCGCAGCCTGTCTCGGGCATGCAACTTGCTGCCTGCTTCGTCGCAGGGTTTCCCGCGCAGGAAAAGCCGGCCAATCCGTTCACCGGAGCAGGCATCCACCCCGCAGGAAGACCTCGCCGTCCATGCAAGCACGCCATCCCTTCTTCTTCAGCCGGCCCTCCCGCGTCCTGGCGGCCTGCGCCTTGACGGCCGCGATGGGCTGGAGCGGCCCGAGCATGGCGCGCGACCTCGTGATCGCGCTCAATCGAAAGCCTGGTGTTCGTCGACGAGAGGTGCATGCGGGCGAGGTGATCGGCATCGTGGGCGAGTCGGGCTGCGGCAAGTCCACGCTCGGGCGCGTGGTCGCGGGCAGCAACCCAAGGCATCGGAGAAGGCGGCCTACGTGGCCGAGCTGATGCGCCAGGTCGGCCTGGACCCGGACTATGCGCAGCGCTACCCGCACCAGTTCTCCGGCGGCCAGCGCCAGCGCATCGGCATCGCGCGCGCTGGCGCTCAAGCCGCGGGGCATCGTCTGCGATGAAGCCGTGGCCGCGCTGGACGTCTCGATCCAGGCGCAAGTGCTCAACCTGTTCATGGCGCTGCGCGAGCAGTACGCGCTGACCTACCTGTTCGCACCTTCCATCCGCGTTGCAGGGCGGAGCAGCCCGCGCTCAAGGCGCTGGCGAACGGCCACTGGAGCGCCTGCCACCTCAACGACGGCGCCGCCCCGGGCGCCTTCCCCATTCCCGTCCGATCCGCCGCGGCTGCCGCGGCCCCACCCGCATGACCGATCCCGCCGTCAACCCCCGAGCCAGCACGCCCTTTCCGCCGTTCCGGCTCTCGCTGCCCAGTGTGGCGCCGCTGCCGCTGGTCGCCGATTCGCCCCACAGCGGCATGCAGTACCCCGAGGACTTCCGCCACGCGCTGCCCTTCGAGAAGCTGCGTTCCGGCGAGGACACGAACGTCGACGTCCTGTGGCAGGCGCTGCCCGGGGTCGGCGCCACGCTGCTGGCGGCCGAGTTCCCGCGCAGCTACATCGACCCGAACCGTGACGTGGAGGACATCGACCAGGGCATGCTCGACGCCCCCTGGCTCGGCCCGCTCGCGCCCGGCGAGAAGACCCGGCTCGGCATCGGCCTCATCTGGCGGGAGGCCGGCGCCACCGGGCGCGAGCCGATCTACGACCGCCTGCTCTCCCCGGCCGAGGTGCAGGCGCGCATCGACACCTACCACGCGCCCTACCACGCCGCCATGCGCGAGCAGATCGAGTCGCTCTATGCGCGCTTCGGCGGCGTCTGGCACCTGAACCTGCACTCGATGCCCGCCAACTCGTATGAAAACCTGCGGATCAAGACGGACAAGCCCCTGGCCGACTTCGTCCTGGGCGACCGCGACGGCGCGACCTGCTCGCCGGAGTTCATGCAGGTGGTGGCCGAGTCGATCCGCAAGCGCGGCTACGGCGTGGCCATCAACGACCCGTTCAAGGGCGTGGCGCTGATTGCCCGGCTGGGCCGCCCGGCCGAGAATCGCCACAGCATCCAGGTCGAGATCCACCGCGGCCTCTACATGGACGAGATCACCCGCGAGCGCAGCGCCGGCTTCGGCGCGCTGCAGGCCAGCCTGGCCCTGATCGCCAACGACATCGCCGCCTACGTCAAGGAACAAGTCCAATGATCATCGAAGACATCGCCGCCGAAGCACCGTCGCTGCAGGGCATCCGCCACGACCTGCACGCGCACCCCGAGCTCGCCTTCGAGGAGGAGCGCACCGCCGAGCGCGTGGCCGAGCTGCTGGCCCGGTGGGGCATTGAGGTGCACCGCGGCCTGGGCAAGACCGGCCTGGTCGGCGTGCTCAGGGGCACGGCGGGCAGCAGCCGGCGCGCCATCGGCCTGCGCGCCGACATGGACGCGCTGCCCATGCCCGAGTACAACCAGTTCGCGCACGCCTCGACCACGCCCGGCCGCATGCATGGCTGCGGGCACGACGGCCACACCACCATGCTGCTGGGCGCGGCGCAGTACCTGGCCCGGCACCGCGACTTCGACGGAACGATCCACTTCATCTTCCAGCCCGCCGAGGAAGGCGGCAACGCCGGCGCGCGCGCCATGATGGCCGACGGCCTGTTCGACCGGTTCCCCTGCGACGAGGTCTACGGCATCCACAACATGCCCGGCCATCCGGTCGGGCAGTTCAATTTCTGCGACGGGCCGATGATGGCGTCGAGCAACCGCTTCGACATCGTCATCAAGGGCCTGGGCGGCCACGCCGCCAACCCCGACAAGGCGGTGGACCCGATCGTCATCGCCGGCGAGATGATCGGCGTGCTGCAGACGCTGATCTCGCGCAACAAGTCGCCCTTCGACACGGCCGTGCTCTCCATCACCCAGGTGCATGCGGGCGACGCCTACAACGTCATCCCCGACGAGGCCGTCATCCGGGGCACCGTGCGCACCTTCACCACCGAGGTGCTCGACCAGATCGAGGCCAACCTGGAGCGCGTCGCCACCACCCTGCCGCGGGTCTACGGCGGCACGGGCGAGCTGAAGTTCGTGCGCGCCTATCCGCCGCTGGTCAACCACGCCGCGCAGACCCGCTTCGCCGCCGACGTGGCCGAGGCCACCTTCGGCAAGGAGCACGTCAACCGCCACGCGCACCCGCTCAGCGGCTCGGAGGACTTCTCCTTCTTCCTGCAGCGCGTGCCGGGCAGCTACCTGTTCGTGGGCAACGGCGGCGGCGACCACCGCGCCGACCGCTTCGGCCCCGGCCCCTGCGAGCTGCACAACCCGAGCTACGACTTCAACGATGCGCTGCTGCCCATCGGTGCCACCTACTGGGTGCGGCTGGCGCAGGCCTTCTTCCAGCGCGAGGCCTGACATGCCGCGCCGCGGGAGGCCCGCGCCTACATGGCGCGGAACAGGTGGGCGTAGAGCCGGCTGACGGGAATCTTCTCGCCCGGCCGGCCGCGCAGCAGCAGGTGCAGCTTGCCGGCCTCGTCGCGGTGCACCGACTCGATGGCCTCGGCGCGCACCGCCACCGCGCGGTGCACCTGCCAGAAGACCTGCGGGTCGAGCTGCGGCAGCAGCTGCCTGAGAGGGGTGCGGATCAGGTGCTCGCGGGTGGCGGTGACCACCCGCACGTACTTGTCGGCGGCCTCGAAGTACAGCACCTCCTCGATGGGCACCATGCGCACGGTGGCGCCGCCGGCGTCGCTGGCGGCGATGACCTTGAGCGGCGCGCCGGTGCCGCAGGCGGGCTGTCCTGGCGCGGCGAGGGAGGCGCCGGCGGCCGCCAGCAGC
>JASGDG010000409.1:0-16411 GCA_047607325.1 Xenophilus sp.
CGCCGCCGCCCCGCCGGCGGCCTGCTCCAGCTGCGCCACCATGCGCGCGATGCGGTCGGCCACGTTCTCGTTGCTGAGCTTCTCGCGGAAGCGCTCCACCATCAGCGGGAAGGCGAAGGGCGAGGGCCGCGCCAGCGGCTGCAGCACCAGGCGCTGGCCGGCCATGCGCGCCAGGCTGGCGGCCAGGCGGCCGATCTCCAGCTCCTGCGCCAGCAGCTCGGCCTCGGCCTGGGCCAGCAGGCGGTTGGCCGGGTCGTACTTGCGCAGCACCTCCCAGAACAGCGACGACGACGCCTGCACCTGCCGGCTGCTGCGCCGCTCGCCCGGGTAGCCCTGGAAGATCAGGCCCGAGACGCGCGCGATCTCGCGGAAGCGCCGCTGCGCCAGCTCGCTGGCGTTGAGGCTGGCCAGCACCTCGCGCAGCAGCGCATCGCGTTCGCCGCAGCCGCCCTTCAGCACCTGCGACAGCAGCGCGGCCCAGTCCACCGGGGTGGCGCTCAGCAGCTCGAAGCCGTAGTCGTTGACGGCGATCGAGAAGGTGCGCGGCGCGTGCTGCGCCACGCGCCAGCCGATCAGGCCGGCCAGGCCCATGTGCACCGGCCGGCCGGCGAAGGGGTAGAGGAAGAGGTGCGTGCCCTCGCGCGAGGCCAGCACCTCGGCCAGCAGCGTATCGGGAGTGGGCAGGTGCGACCAGCGCTGCTGGATCTCCAGCAGCGGCCGCACGCACTGCAGCTCGGGCGAATCGAAGCGGCCGGCATCGGCGCGGGCAAGCTGCGCCACCACCGCGTCGGCCAGCGTGGTGGACAGCGGCATGCGCCCGCCGTTCCAGCGCGGCACCGCGGGGCGGCGGCCGGTGGCGCGGCGCACCCAGGCCGTCATCTCGTGCACACGCACCAGCTCCAGCATGCGGCCGCCGAAGAGGAAGCAGTCGCCCGGCTTCATGCGGGCGACGAAGCTCTCTTCCACGCTGCCGATGCGCGCGCCGCCGACGAACTGCACGCTCATGCTGGCGTCGCTGACGATGGTGCCGATGTTCATGCGGTGGCGCCGCGCCAGGCGCGCATCGGGCACGCGCCACACGCCCTCGGCGTCGGGCACGGCGCGGCGGTAGTCGGGGTAGGCCGCGAGCGAGGGGCCGCCCTGGCGCACGAAGTCCAGGCACCACTGCCAGTGGGCGTCCGACAGGTGCTCGTAGGCCGCGGTGCGGCGCACCTCGGCCAGCAGGTCGTCCGGCCGGAAGCCGCCGCCCAGCGCCACCGTGACGAGGTGCTGCACCAGCACGTCCAGCGGCTCCCCGGGCGAGTGGCGCGACTCGATGTGGCCGGCGGCGATGGCCTCGCGCGCCGCGGCGCCTTCCACGATCTCCAGGCTGTGGGTGGGCACGAGGGTCACGCGCGAGGGCCGCCCCGGCGCGTGGCCCGAGCGGCCGGCGCGCTGCAGCAGCCGCGCCACGCCCTTGGGCGAGCCGATCTGCAGCACGCGCTCGACCGGCAGGAAGTCCACGCCCAGGTCCAGGCTCGACGTGCAGACCACCGCCTTGAGCCGGCCGTCCTTCAGGCCCCGCTCGACCCACTCGCGCACCGCCTTGTCGAGCGAGCCGTGGTGCAGCGCCACCACGCCGGCCCACTCGGGCTTCGCGTCCATCAGCGCCTGGTACCAGAGTTCGGCCTGCGAGCGGGTGTTGGTGAAGACCAGCGTGGTGCTGCTGGCCTCGATCTCGGCCGCCACCTGCGGCAGCAGGGTCAGCCCCAAGTGCCCACCCCAGGGAAAGCGCTCGGCGCGGCCCGGCAGCAGCGAATCGACGACCAGCTTCTTGGGCACTTTGCCCTGCACCAGCGTGCCCTGCGCGTTCGGCCCCAGCAGCGTGTGCATCGCCTCGTGCAGGTTGCCCAGCGTGGCCGACATGCCCCAGGTGAGCAGGCCGGCGTTCCAGCCGTGCAGCCGCGCCAGCGCCAGCTGCACCTGCACGCCGCGCTTGTTGCCCAGCAGCTCGTGCCATTCGTCGACCACCACCAGCTTCAGGTGGCGGAACAGCTCGCGCGCGTCGGCGCGGGCCAGCATCAGCGACAGGCTCTCGGGCGTGGTGACGAGCACGGTGGGCAGGCGTTTGTCCTGCGCGGCGCGCTCGCCCGAGGGCGTGTCGCCACTGCGCGCGCCGGCGCGCCAGTGCGGGGCCAGCGCCTGCAGCGGCTCGGCCAGCGCGCGCAGCGTGTCGGCGGCCAGGGCGCGCATCGGCGTGAGCCACAGCACGGTGAGCGGGGGGAGCGCGGCACCTTCGGCCTTGGCGAAAGCCTGCAGCGCCCCGAGCCACACCGCATGGGTCTTGCCCGCGCCGGTGGTCGCGTGCAGCAGGCCGCTTTCGCCCTTGCCAATGGCACGCCACACCGCGCGCTGGAAGGCGAAGGGCTTCCAGTGGCGTGCGGCGAACCAATCGGCGAGCGGGCGCTTCATGGCGGCAGCAGCGCCTCCAGCGTCTGCAGCGTGTCCGCCTCCTCCACCGGCTTGTCCTCGCGCCAGCGCAGCATGCGCGGGAAGCGCACGGCGATGCCGCTCTTGTGGCGGGTGCTGCGGGCGATGCCCTCGAAGCCGAGTTCGAAGACCAGCGTCGGCTTGACGGAGCGCACGGGGCCGAAGCTCTCGACGGTGGTCTTGCGGATGACGGCGTCGACGCGCGCCATCTCGGCGTCGGTGAGGCCGGAGTAGGCCTTGGCGAAGGGCACCAGCCTGCGGCCGGCGCTGCCGGGCGGGCCGTCCCACACGGCGAAGGTGTAGTCGGTGTAGAGGCTGGCACGGCGGCCGTGGCCGCGCTGCGCGTAGACCAGCACGGCATCGGCGCTGAGCGGGTCGACCTTCCACTTCCACCACAGGCCCACGTCCTTGGTGCGGCCGACGCCGTACTGCGCGTCGCGGCGCTTGAGCATCATGCCCTCGACGCCGCGCTCGCGGGCCGACTCGCGCAGGCGGGCGAGCTGGGGCCAGTCGCCGCCTTCGATCACCGGGCTGGGGATGAGCAGCGGGTGGTCGACCTCGCGCAGCAGCTCGTCCAACAGCGCGCGGCGCCGGTCCTGCGGCAGCGCACGCAGGTCGCGGCCCGCGCGCTCGATCAGGTCGTAGGCCAGCAGCACCACGGGCACGTCGCGCAGCAGCCTGGGGCCCAGCGTCTTGCGGCCGATGCGCTTCTGCAGGTCGGCGAAGGGCTGCGCCCTGCCGTCGCGCCAGACCACGATCTCGCCGTCGAGCACGGTGCCGTCGGGCAATGCCTCGCCCATCGCGGCGAGTTCGGGGAAGCGCTCGGTCACCAGTTCCTCGCCGCGCGACCACAGCCACGCCTGGCCGGCGCGCTTGACGAGCTGGGCGCGGATGCCGTCCCACTTCCACTCGACCAGCCAGCCGGCGGGCGGGCCGAGCAGCGCATCGAACTGCGCGACGTCCGCGTTGAAGGGATGCGCGAGGAAGAAGGGATAGGGCTGGCCGCTGGTCTGCGCCTCGCGCTCCTGCGCGGCCTCGGGTGCGATCAGCGCGGCGTAGGCGCCGGCGTCGGGCCGGGCACCGATGTGGGTGTAGCCCATCAGGCGCTGCGCGACGCGCTTGGCGTCCACGCCACCCACCGCCGCCAGCGCCTGCGTGACCTGCAGCTTCGACACGCCGACGCGGAAGGCGCCGGTGATGAGCTTGAAGTAGACCAGGCGCTCGTCGGGCGCGAGCCGGCGCCACTGGGCGCGCAGGCGTTCGGGCAGTCCGTCGGCGGGCGCACCGCGCAGGGGCAGCAAATGCTCCTGCACCCACTGCGCCAGGCCCAGGTCGTGTGCGTCGTCGGGCGGCGGCAGCAGCAGCGCGAGGGTCTCGGCCAGGTCGCCGACAGCCTGGTAGCTCTCCTCGAACAGCCATTCGGGCAGGCCGGCCGCCTCCTGCGCCAGCAGGCGCAGCAGCTTGACGGGCACCAGCTGGCGCGGCTTGCCGCCGGCGAGGAAGTAGACCGCCCAGGCCGCGTCCTGCGGCGGCGCGTCGCGCAGGTAGCGCTGCAGCGCGGCCTGCTTGGCCAGACTGGAGGTGCTGGCGTCCAGGTCGCGGTAGAGGGCGGCGAAGGCTTTCATGCGGAGGTGGAGGCGCCCTCGTCCTCCTCGCCGTACTCGGTGGCGAAGCCCTGCGCGTCGAGCCCGCACTCGCGCAGCCAGCGCACCATCACCGCCACGCTGCCGTGCGTGACGATGACGCGGCCGGCGCCGGTGGCAGCGATGGCCTGCTGCAGGCCGGGCCAGTCGGCGTGGTCGCTCATGACGAAGCCTCGGTCCACGCCGCGCCGGCGGCGCGTGCCGCGCAGCTGCATCCAGCCGCTGGCGAAGGCGTCGGCGTAGGGGCCGAAGCGGCGCAGCCAGGGCGTGCCCTGCGCCGAGGGCGGCGCCAGCACCAGCGCGCGCCTGAGCAGCGCCGCATCGACGCCCGGGTCGGTGACACGCAGCGTCGGCGGCAGCGCCACGCCGGCGGCGCGGTACACGGCATTGAGCGGCTCGACGGCGCCGTGCACGACGATGGGGCCGATGGACGCATCGACGCCGTGCAGGATGCGCTGCGCCTTGCCGAAGGCGTAGCAGAAGAGCACCGAGGCGCGGCCCTCCTGTGCATTGCGGCACCACCAGGCGTCGATCTCGGCGAAGAGCTGCGGCTGCGTGGGCCAGCGGTAGATCGGCAGGCCGAAGGTGGACTCGGTGATGAAGGTGTCGCAGGGCACGGGCTCGAAGGGCGCGCAGGTGCCGTCGGGCTCGGTCTTGTAGTCGCCGGAGGCCACCCACACGCGGCCTGCGTGTTCCAGCCGCACCTGCGCCGAGCCCAGCACGTGCCCGGCCGGGTGCAGCGACACGCGCACCCCACGGTGCTCGATAGCCTCGCCATAGGCCAGGGTCTGCAGCGTGATGTCCGCACCCAGCCGCTGGCGCAGCACGCCTTCGCTGTCGGCATGGGCGAGGTAGTGCGCGTGGCCCGGGCGCGCATGGTCGGAATGGCCGTGGGTGACGACGGCGCGCGCCACCGGCTTCCAGGGGTCGATGTAGAAGTCGCCGGGCGGGCAGTACAGGCCTTCAAGGCGGGCGACGACGAGGTCATCCGCGCGCGGCGGCGCGGCAGCGGGCGGCAGCAGGGACGCGTCGGCCATGGCGGCGATGGTAGAGGGTGCCCCGCCCTCCAGCGTGGCGTGTCGCCACCACCCAAGAAAAAGCCGCCCGTGGGCGGCCTTGGCCGGCGGCACGCGGGCGAAGCGCCCGTCGCGCGGCGGCTTTACCTCTTCTGGCGGTACTTGCGCAGCGCGGCGATCTGCGCGGCCATGACGGCCAGTTCGGACTGCGCCATGGCGATGTCGATGTCGCTCTTGGCGTTCTTCAGCGCTTCCTCGGCCGCCTTCTTGGCGGCGTTGGCCTTCTCGTCGTCCAGGTCCTTGCCGCGGATGGCGGTGTCGGAGAGGACCGTGACGCAGTCCGGCTGCACCTCCAGGATGCCGCCGGCCACGAAGACGAACTCCTCGCCGCCCTCGGCCGTCTCGATGCGTACGGCGCCGGGACGGATGCGGGTGATCAGCGGGGTGTGGCGCGGGTAGATGCCGAGCTCGCCGGCTTCACCGGGCAGCGCGACGAACTTCGCCTCGCCCGAGAAGATGGACTCCTCGGCGCTGACGACGTCGACGTGAATGGTGTGTGCCATGTGTGCTCGCAGCCTCTTGTCAGGCGACCTTCTTGGCCTTCTCGAAGGCTTCGTCGATGGTGCCGACCATGTAGAAGGCCTGCTCGGGCAGGTGGTCGCACTCGCCGTTGGTGATCATCTTGAAGCCGCGGATGGTCTCGGCCAGCGGCACGTACTTGCCGGGCGAGCCGGTGAACACCTCGGCCACATGGAAGGGCTGCGACAGGAAGCGCTGGATCTTCCGGGCGCGGGCCACGGCCAGCTTGTCGTCCGGCGCCAGTTCGTCCATGCCCAGGATGGCGATGATGTCGCGCAGTTCCTTGTAGCGCTGCAGCGTGCCCTGCACGGCGCGGGCCACGCTGTAGTGCTCTTCGCCGACCACGTTCGGATCCAGCTGGCGCGAGGTCGAGTCCAGCGGGTCCACGGCGGGGTAGATGCCCAACGAGGCGATGTCGCGGCTCAGCACCACGGTCGAATCCAGGTGGGCGAAGGTGGTGGCGGGCGAGGGGTCGGTCAAGTCATCGGCAGGCACGTACACGGCCTGGATCGAGGTGATCGAACCCACCTTGGTGGAGGTGATGCGCTCCTGCAGGCGGCCCATTTCCTCGGCCAGCGTCGGCTGGTAGCCCACGGCGGAAGGCATGCGGCCCAGCAGCGCGGACACTTCGGTGCCGGCCAGGGTGTAGCGGTAGATGTTGTCCACGAAGAACAGCACGTCGCGGCCTTCGTCGCGGAAGGACTCCGCGATGGTCAGGCCCGTCAGCGCCACGCGCAGGCGGTTGCCCGGCGGCTCGTTCATCTGGCCGTAGACCATGGCCACCTTGGACTCGGACAGGTTCTCCTGCACGACGACCTTGGAGTCCGACATTTCGTGATAGAAGTCGTTGCCCTCGCGGGTGCGCTCGCCCACGCCGGCGAACACCGACAGGCCCGAGTGCGCCTTGGCGATGTTGTTGATGAGCTCCATCATGTTCACGGTCTTGCCGACACCGGCGCCGCCGAACAGGCCCACCTTGCCGCCCTTGGCGAAGGGGCACACCAGGTCGATCACCTTGATGCCGGTTTCCAGCAGTTCCTGCGAGGGCGACAGCTCGTCGTAGGCGGGTGCCTTGCGGTGGATGGCAGCGGTGAACTCGTGGCTGACCGGGCCGCGCTCGTCGATGGGGTTGCCCAGCACGTCCATGATGCGGCCCAGCGTGGCCTTGCCCACCGGCACGGTGATGGGAACGCCGGTGTTGACCACGGTGATGCCGCGGCGCAGGCCGTCCGAGCTGCCCAGCGCGATGGTGCGCACCACGCCGTCGCCCAGCTGCTGCTGCACTTCGAGCGTCAGGCCGCCCTGCTCGTACTTGAGCGCGTCATACACCTTGGGCATGTGGTCGCGCGGGAATTCGACGTCGACCACGGCGCCGATACATTGAACGATCTTGCCTTCTGCTTGAGCCATTCTCTGCTCCAGTAAATATGTCTTGATTGCGGGCGCCGCGTCAGCCGCCCATGGCCGCGGCCGCGCCGGCCACGATCTCGGACAGCTCGGTGGTGATGCCGGCCTGGCGGGTCTTGTTGTAGACCAGCTTCAGCTCGTTGATCACGTTGCCGGCGTTGTCGGTCGCGGCCTTCATGGCCACCATGCGCGCGGCCTGCTCGGAAGCCATGTTCTCGGCCACGGCCTGGTAGACCAGCGACTCGACGTAGCGCACCAGCAGTTCGTCGATGACGCTCCGCGCGTCGGGCTCGTAGATGTAGTCCCAGCCGTGGCGGGGCTTCTCGCCGTGCAGCGCCTCGGCCTTCAGCGGCAGCAGCTGCTCGACCACCGACTCCTGGCGCATCGTGTTCACGAAGCGCGTGTAGGCGAGGTAGACGGCGTTGAGCCTGCCCTCGGCGTAGGCATCGAGCAGCACCTTGACCGGGCCGATCAGCTTGTCCAGGTGCGGCGTGTCGCCCAGCTGGGTGGCGTTAGACACCACGCGTGCGCCGACGCGGTTGAGGAAGCCCAGCCCCTTGTTGCCGATGGCCACCGTGTCGGCCGACACGCCCGCCTGCTGCAGCTCGCGCAGCTTCGCCGTCAGCGCGCGCAGCAGATTGGTGTTCAAGCCGCCGCACAGGCCCTTGTCGGTGGTCACCACGATGAAGCCCGCCGACTTGGCGTCGTCGTGGGTCTTCAGGAAGGCGTGGGTGTACTCCGGGTTGGCCTGCGCCAGATGGGAGGCGATCGCCCGGATCTTCTCGCTGTAGGGGCGGGCCGCACGCATACGGTCCTGCGCCTTGCGCATCTTCGACGCGGCCACCATTTCCATGGCCTTGGTGATCTTCTTGGTGTTCTCCACCGATTTGATCTTGCCGCGGATTTCCTTGCCGGCTGCCATTGGCGTCCTTCGATCTAAGTTAGACGTTAGATTTTCAGGCGAAGGACTTCTTGAACGCGGCGATGGCGGCGTTCAGATCGGCCTCGGCCTCCTTGTCCAGCGCCTTGGCCTGGTCGATCTTGTCGAGCAGCGCGCCATGGCTGGTCCGGAGGAACTGGTGCAGGCCGTGCTCGAAGGACAGCACCTTCTTGACGTCCACGTCGTCCAGGAAGCCCTTGTTCACCGCGAACAGCGAAGCGGCCAGCAGCGAAATGGGCAGCGGGCTGTACTGCGGCTGCTTGAGCAGTTCGGTCACGCGGGCGCCGCGGTCCAGCTGCTTGCGGGTCGCCTCGTCCAGGTCGGAGGCGAACTGTGCGAAGGCGGCCAGCTCGCGGTACTGCGCCAGGTCGGTACGGATGCCGCCGGACAGGCCCTTGATGACCTTGGTCTGCGCCGCCGAGCCCACGCGCGACACCGAGATGCCGGCGTTGATGGCGGGCCGGATGCCGGCGTTGAACAGGTTGGTTTCCAGGAAGATCTGGCCGTCGGTGATCGAGATCACGTTGGTCGGCACGAAGGCGGACACGTCGCCGGCCTGCGTCTCGATGATCGGCAGCGCCGTCAGCGAGCCGGTCTTGCCCTTGACCTCGCCCTTGGTGAAGGCCTCGACGTAGTCGGCGTTCACGCGGGCGGCGCGCTCCAGCAGGCGGCTGTGCAGGTAGAACACGTCGCCGGGGTAGGCTTCGCGGCCCGGCGGGCGGCGCAGCAGCAGCGAGACCTGGCGATAGGCGACGGCCTGCTTGGACAGGTCGTCATAGATGATCAGCGCGTCCTGGCCGCGGTCGCGGAAGTACTCGCCCATCGTGCAGCCGGCGTAGGCCGACACGTACTGCATCGCGGCCGACTCCGAAGCGGAAGCGGCGACCACGATCGTGTACTCCAGCGCGCCGGCCTGCTCCAGCGCGCGCACCACGTTCTTGATCGACGAGGCCTTCTGGCCGATCGCGACGTAGATGCAGATCAGGTTCTGGCCCTTCTGGTTGATGATCGTGTCCACCGCGACGGCCGTCTTGCCGGTCTGGCGGTCGCCGATGATCAGTTCGCGCTGGCCGCGGCCGATCGGCACCATCGAGTCGATGGACTTCAGGCCGGTCTGCATCGGCTGGTCCACCGACTGGCGGGCGATCACGCCGGGGGCGACCTTCTCGATCACGTCGGTCAGCTTGGCGTTGACCGGACCCTTGCCGTCGATCGGCTGGCCCAGGGCATTGACCACGCGGCCGATGAGTTCGGGACCGACCGGCACCTCCAGGATGCGGCCCGTGCACTTGACGGTGTCGCCCTCGGAGATGTGCTCGTACTCGCCCAGGATCACCGCGCCCACCGAGTCGCGCTCGAGGTTCAGCGCCAGGCCGTAGGTGGGCGTGCCGTCGGCGGTGGCCGGGAATTCCAGCATTTCGCCCTGCATCGCCTCGGACAGGCCGTGGATGCGGACGATGCCGTCGGTCACCGAGATGACAGTGCCTTCGTTGCGGATGTTGGCATCGACCCCGAGGCCTTCGATGCGGCTCTTGATCAGCTCGGAAATTTCTGCGGGATTGAGTTGCATGACTCGTTCGCCTTGTTTGGTTAAGAGCAACAGCGGGCGGCTAGGCCGTCAGCGCCACCTTCATTTGTTCCAGACGCGCCTTGAGGGAGGTGTCGAGCACCTCGTCGCCGACCACGGCGCGGATGCCGCCGATCAGCGCCGGATCGACCTCGACCGAGACGCTGAGCTTGCGGCCGAAGCGCTTTTCCAGGGTGGCGGCCACACCGGCCACCGCCGCATCGTCCATCGGGAACGCGCTGTACACGACCGCGTCCGAGACCCCGCTGCGCGCATTGGCCAGCGCCCGGTACTGCCGGGCGATCTCGGGCAGCGCGCCCAGGCGCCCGTTGTCGATGAGCGCATCGAGGAAACGCTGCCCCTCGGCGGGCAGCGAACCGCCCAGCACGCCCGCCGCCAGCCCGCGCACCTGCTGGGGCGTGGCCTTCGGGCTTTCGGCGAATTGCAGGAACTGGGGCGCGCCGGCGATGGCCGACAGCGCGTCGAGCCATTCCTGCGTCGCCGCAGCGCTGCCGGACGAGGCCTTGAAAAGGGCCTCCGCGTAGGGCCGCGCGATCGTCGCGATCTCTGCCATGACCTGCCTTTCTGCCCGTGCGCTCAGAGCTCGGCCTGCAGGCGCGCCAGCAGATCGGCGTGCACGCCCGGGTTGACTTCCTTGCGCAGGATCTGCTCGGCGCCCTTGACGGCCAGCGTGGCGACCTGCTCGCGCAGCACCTCGCGCGCCTTCACGGCCTGCTGCTCGGCTTCGGCATGGGCGGCGGCGACGATCTTGGCGCCCTCTTCGGCGGCGCGCGCCTTGGCATCCTCCACGATGCTCTGCGCCAGCCGCTCGGCGTCGGCCACGCGCTGCGCGGACTCGTTGCGGGCCTTGCCCAGCTCCACTTCCACCCGCTCGTTGGCGGCCGTCAGCTCGGCCTTGGCCTTGTCGGCGGCGGCCAGCCCCTCGGCGATCTTGCGCGCCCGCTCGTCCAGCGCCGTGGCGATGGGCGGCCAGACGAACTTCATCGTGAACCAGACCAGGATGAAGAACACGATCATCTGGATGATCAGGGTACCGGTAATGCTCACTTTGCTACCTCGTTCACAGGGACGCAATGGCCAGCCGACGCCCGGCGGATCCGCCCGGACTGCGCGGCTCGACCCGTGTCGACACGACGCTGCGGATTACTTGGCGGCGATCTGGGCCAGCTGGCCGAGGAACGGGTTGGCGGTGGCAAACCACAGCGCGATACCCGTGCCGATGATGAAGGCCGCATCGATCAGGCCGGCCAGCAGGAACATCTTGGTCTGCAGTTCACCCATCAGCTCGGGCTGGCGCGCGGCCGACTCGAGGTACTTGCTGCCCATGATGCCGATGCCGACACAGGCACCGACGGCGCCGAGGCCGATGATCAGGCCGGCGGCCAGGGCGACAAAGCTGATGACTTCCATGATTGCTCCTAAGGGTCTTGAGTTGAGAGGAAAGGAAAGGAAACGGGAGGGCACCGCCGCGCGGTGCGCTCAGTGATGGTCGTGCGCCTGCCCGACGTAGATCAGCGCCAGCATCATGAAGATGAACGCCTGCAGGATGATGATCAGGATGTGGAAGATGGCCCAGGCCGTGCCCGCGACGACGTGGCCGATGGCCAGGCCGATGCCGGTGGCGGAGGCCGACCAGGCCCCGCCCATCAGCGCGATCAGCAGGAAGATGAGTTCGCCCGCGTACATGTTGCCGAACAGCCGCATGCCGTGCGAGACCGTCTTGGCGACGAACTCGACGATCTGCATCGCGAAGTTGACGATGCCCAGCAGCAGCGCGAACAGCGGGTTCTTGCTGGTGCCGAAGGGCGCCGTGAACAGTTCGTGCACCCAGCCGCCCAGGCCCTTGATCTTGACGTTGTAGTACAGGCACACCAGCAGCACCGACACCGACAGGCCCATCGACACCGACAGGTCGGCCGTCGGCACGACGCGCAGGTAGGCATGGTGCGGATCCTCGTGCGCGCTGCCCCAGATCGCGGGCAGCAGATCCACCGGCAGCAGATCCATCCCGTTGAGCAGGACGATCCAGACGAAGATGGTCAGCGCCAGGGGCGCCACGAACTTGCGGCTGGCGGCGTTGTGGACGATGCCCTTGGCCTGGTTGTCGACCATCTCGACCAGGATCTCGACGGCCGCCTGGAAGCGCCCCGGCACACCCGCGGTGGCCTTGCGGGCCGCCAGCCATAGCAGCCAGCAGCCCAGCACGCCGAGCACGATGGAAAAGAACAGGGAGTCGAGGTTGAAGACGGAAAAGTCGGCGACCGCCGCAGGCTTGTGGCTCTGAAGGTGGGTCAGATGGTGAACGATGTATTCACCGGCGCTCTGACCATGTTCCGCGGCATTCTCAGCAGCCATTTCTCTCCACCGTCTTCTCTCAAGTTGACCGTTTGCGCGGCGCCAGCGCCGACGCCACCCAGTACATTTTCAGCGCCGCGAGCAACCCCGCCAGCAGCCACAACCAGCTCAGGCCCGGCACGAGCCGCGGCGCGGCGATCAGCATCACCACCGTCACGGCCAGCTTGACCATCTCCCACACGAAGAATGCGGCCACCGCGGTGCCCGCATTCAGCGACGAGAAGCGCCCCTTCAGGCCCCGCACGAACAGGGCGGCGGGCAAAGCCGCCGTCAATGCGCCGTACAAGGCCGACCACCCCGCACCCTCCCGGCCCGTCCAGCCCCAGCCGACCAGGGCCGCCAGCCCACCGACCACCACCTGCGCCGCCACCACCCGCCAGGGGGAGGCCTGCGGCCGGCGCCGCCGCCACGACTGCGCCTGCTCGCGCGTCATGGGTACGAAGTCGGAGTCGTCCGGATCGCCGGCCTTGCCGGCGGTTCTCGATCGAGCGCTGTTGTTATGCATCAAAGGTCGCTCGCCGTGAACCCATGGCCTGTCTCGGTGCGTCCTCGCCAGAATTCTACAAAGCTCCTCATTATAGACAGACGACAGTGCGTGGCCCATGCCCGCCCGCACCCGCGGCGCGCATGCCTGCCCGACAATCGCCGCATGCCTGACATCCGCCCCGATCTGCCTTCCTCCATCTGCTTTCTCGACGGCGAGTACGTGCCGCTGAACGAGGCGCGCGTGAGCGTGCTGGACCGCGGCTTCATCTTCGGCGACGGCGTGTACGAGGTGGTGCCGGTCTACGCCGGCCGCCTGTTCTGCTTCGAGGAGCACATGGCGCGCCTGGCCCGCTCGCTGGACGAGTTGCGCATTCCGAACCCGCACGACCTGCCGGGGTGGCGCGGGATCGCCGAGCGGCTGGTGCGCGAGGCGCCGGCCCACCCCACCCAGGGCCTGTACCTGCAGGTGACGCGCGGCGTGGCGATGCGCGACCATGCGATGCCCGCCGGCCTCGTGCCCACGGTCTTCGCGATGATCAACCCGCTCAAGCCGGTGCCGGCCGAGGTGCGCGCACGCGGCGTGGCCTGCGTGAGCGCCGAGGACTTCCGCTGGCAGAAGGCGCACATCAAGGCCACCAGCCTGCTGGGCGCGGTGCTGGCGCGGCAGATCAGCGTGGCGGCCGGCGCGGCCGAGACCATCATGTTCCGCGGCGCTCTGCTCAGCGAAGCCTCGTCGAGCAACGTCTGGGTGGTGAAAGACGGCCGCGTGGCCGGCCCGCAGGCCGACCACCGCGTGCTGCGCGGCATCCGCTACGGACTGCTGGAGCGGCTGTGCGCGCAGCAGGGCATTCCCTTCGAATTGCGCGACATCACGCGCGAAGAGGTGCAGCAGGCGGACGAGCTGCTGCTGTCCTCGGCCTCCAAGGAGGTGCTGCCGGTCACAACGCTGGACGGGCAGCCGGTTGGGCAGGGCGTGCCCGGCCCCATCTACGACAGCCTGTACGCCGCCTACCAGCGGGCCAAGCAGGCCGCGGCGGCGTGAATTCCTCCCTGGAAGGCAGGCCCATGAGCACGAAGACCGACGACCCGCGCAAGGACTCGCTGATCGAGTACCCCTGCCCCTTCCCGATCAAGGTGATGGGCGCCAACGTCGACGGCTTCGTCCACGCGGTGACGCAGGTGGCCCGGCAGTTCGACCCCGGCTTCGACGCGGCGACCATCGCGCTGCGCAACAGCAAGGGCGGCAACTACCTGGGCATCACCGTCACCGTGACGGCGACCAGCCGCGAACAGCTCGACGCCCTGTACCGCGCCCTGTCCTCGCACCCGATGGTGAAGGTCGTGCTGTGACCGTCGCCGCAGCGCCGGAGCTGCGTCTGCTCGGCCGCGCCGACTACGAGGCGACCTTCGCCGCGATGAAGCAGTTCACGCTGGAGCGCCCGTCGGACGCGCGTGACATGCTATGGATTTGCGAGCACGCCCCGGTCTTCACCCAGGGCATCGCAGGCCAGCCTGACCATCTGCTGCTGCCAGGCGACATCCCGGTGGTGCAGACCGACCGCGGCGGCCAGGTCACCTACCACGGCCCCGGCCAGGTGGTGGCCTATCCGCTGATCGACCTGCGGCGCGCGGGCTACTACGTCAAGGAATACGTCTACCGCATCGAGGAGTCGGTGGTCCGCACCCTGGCGCATTTCGGCGTGACGGGGCATCGCGTGGCGGGCGCGCCGGGCATCTACGTTCGGCTGGACGACCCCTTCAGCCACGCAGCGCTGGCCGGCCCGCAGCCGGGCGGCGACCCTTTCCGCGGCCTGGGCAAGATCGCCGCGCTGGGCATCAAGGTCAGCCGCCACTGCACCTACCACGGTGTGTCGCTCAACGTGGCGATGGACCTGGAACCCTTCACCCGCATCAACCCCTGCGGCTATGCCGGGCTGAAAACGGTGGACCTTTCTACAATCGGCGTCCGCGTTTCCTGGGACGAAGCGGCCCAGGTCCTGGGCCGGAAGCTCCTTGCCTTCCTGGCCCCCTGAAAGATCCCATGAGCACCCCCGAAGTCGTCCGCGAGGCCCAGTCCGCCGAGAACTACAACGCATCGGCCAAGCAGAAGGCCGCGGCCAAGCTGTCGCGCATCCCCGTCAAGGTGGTGCAGGCCGAGGTGCTGAAGAAGCCCGAGTGGATCCGCGTCAAGGCCGGCAGCCCGAGCACGCGCTTCTACGAGATCAAGCAGATCCTGCGCGAATCGAACCTGCACACGGTGTGCGAGGAAGCCTCCTGCCCCAACATCGGCGAATGCTTCGGCAAGGGCACGGCGACCTTCATGATCATGGGCGACAAGTGCACGCGCCGCTGCCCCTTCTGCGACGTGGGCCACGGCCGGCCCGACCCGCTGGACGCCGACGAGCCGCTCAACCTGGCCCGCACCATCGCCAGGCTCAAGCTCAAGTACGTGGTCATCACCAGCGTGGACCGCGACGACCTGCGCGACGGCGGCAGCGGCCACTTCGTCGAGTGCATCCGCCAGACGCGCGCGCTCTCGCCCGCCACGCAGATCGAAATCCTGGTGCCCGACTTCCGCGGCCGCGACGACCGCGCGCTGGACATCCTGAAGGCCGCTCCGCCCGACGTGATGAACCACAACCTGGAGACCATCCCGCGCCTATACAAGGAGGCGCGGCCGGGCTCCGACTACCAGTTCAGCCTGAACCTGCTGAAGAAGTTCAAGGCGCTGCATCCCACCGTGCCAACCAAGAGCGGCCTGATGGTCGGCCTGGGCGAGACGGACGAGGAGATCCTCGACGTCATGCGCGACATGCGCGCGCACGGCATCGACATGCTGACCATCGGCCAGTACCTGGCGCCCAGCAACAGCCACCTGCCGGTGCGCCGCTACGTGCACCCGGACACCTTCAGGATGTTCGAGAAGAAGGCCTACGAGATGGGCTTCTCGCATGCCGCGGTGGGGGCGATGGTGCGCAGCAGCTACCACGCCGACCAGCAGGCCCACGGCGTGCTGGAGGCGCTGCCCACCCTTCACGCGCCGGCCTGAGCGCGTGCGATTCGGCTGAAGGGGTCCACGCCTCATGGCGTTTGTGCTCGATGTTGCGTCACTGCGCGCCTGCGTTCCCGCCGCCACTTTTGAGCGCGCGCTGGACATCTACCGCCGCCAGGGCGTGCTCGACTACGCGCTCACGGCCGCCAGCGCGAGCGAATGGCACGTCGAGGGCGAGGTCCAGGGCAGCGAGCGCTATCCCTACGAGAGCAATGCCCGGCTGGAACTGGCCTCCGACGGGCGTGTGCTCGACTTCTCGGGCGACTGCAGCTGCCCCGTCGGCGCCGACTGCAAGCACAGCGTCGCGCTGGCGCTGAAGGCGGCCTACAAGAGCGGCGCCGTGCGCGGCAGCACGCAGGCGCCGAAGGCCGCAGCGCCGCCGCCCACGCCGCAGGCCGAGGTCGCCCGCTGGCTGGACCTGTTCGATCCGGCGCCGCCCCCGCAGCCCGGGCGGGAGGCTCCCGCCGCCGACCTGCCCGTGTACCTGCTCGGCGACGGGCCGCGCGCGCCCGACGGCGCCAGCCGGCTCCTGCTCGGCTGGCGCCTCTCGCGCCCGCTCAAGCGGGGCGGCTGGGCCAAGCCCAAGGCGCCGGGCTACGACGCGTTCTACCGCATCGAGGCGCTGCGCGAGGGGGCCCCCGGCGCCGACCGCGAATGCGTGCGCCTGATCCATGCCCTGGCCCAGGAGCGCTACAGCTACGGCCAGAACACGAGCGGCCTGGTGCTCGGCCAGGCCGGCCTGCTGGCGCTGGAGCTCGCGGCCGGCACCGGGCGGCTGTTCGCGGCCGACGAGCAGGGCGGCGGCCTCGGCCCGCCGCTGCAATGGGGCCCGGCGCGCACGCTGGGCTGGCAATGGACCGCCCACGGCGCCCCGGC
>JASGDG010000410.1:0-6172 GCA_047607325.1 Xenophilus sp.
ACCATCGAGCTGCCCGACTACGTCTCGCGCAAGAACAAGCGCAACGACTACGGCTACAGCGTGGAAGAACAAGCCACCCAGACCTTCACCGGCATGGGCATGGACATCAACGTGCACGACCAGTGGGCCTGCGAGTCGATGGGCCCGATCCAGGACCGCACGCGCGAGCACCTGGGCAGCACCGACAAGGGCATCATCACCTACCGCCGCATGCTGATGCGCGCCATCGACAGCGTGCTGCAGGGCCAGAACGACGCGCCGCTGCTGATCGACGCGCAGCAGGCGCCCGGCTTCACCGGCCCGCCCTCCATCGACGGCGTGAACGAGGGCGGCAGCGACAACGACGCCTACTGGCGCGAGGCCGACCGCGCCCGCCGCATCAAGAGCGACTGGGCCAGCGCCCGCCTCGCCGCATGACGGCCTTCGTCGAGCGCCACGGCCTGTGGACCGATGAGCAGGCGCGCCAGGCCGCCGAGCTGGACCGGCGACTGGCCGCCGGCGAGGTGGACGTGGTGCGCTTCGCCTGGCCCGACCAGCACGGCCTGCTGCGCGGCAAGACGCTGGTGGCCGGCGAGGCGCGCGGCTCGCTGCGCGGCGGCGTCAACCTGACCACCACGCTGCTGGCCAAGGACACCTCGCACAAGACCGTGTTCCCCGTCTTCAGCGCCGGCGGCGGCTTCGCCATCCCGGGGCTGCAGGGCGGCGCGGACTTCACCATCGTCGCCGACCCCGGCACCTTCCGCGTCCTGCCCTGGGCGCAGCGCACCGGCTGGGTGCTGTGCGACGCCTACATGGGCGACGGCCGGCCCTGCCCCTTCGGCACGCGCGGCATCCTGCAGCGCGCCGTGGCCGAGCTGGGCGCGCAGGGGCTGGACTTCATCGCCGGGCTGGAGGTGGAGTTCCACGTCTTCCGGCTCGACGACCCGCGCATGGGCCTGGCCGACTCGGGCCAGCCGGGCGAGCCGCCGCGCGTGTCGCTGCTCTCGCACGGCCACCAGTACCTCACCGAGCTGCGCTACGACCGCGTGGATGCCGTGATGGAGCTGCTGCGCGGCCAGCTCACCGCGCTGGGCCTGCCGCTGCGCTCGCTGGAGATCGAGTACGGCCCCAGCCAGTTCGAGCTGACCTTCGGCCCCACCGCCGGCGTGGAGCCGGCCGACACCATGGTGCTGCTGCGCAGCGCCATCAAGCAGATCTGCCAGCGCCACGGCTACCACGCCACCTTCATGTGCCGGCCGAAGATCCCCAACGTGATGTCCAGCGGCTGGCACCTGCACCAGTCGCTGCGGCGCCGCGCCGGCGGCGCGAACGCCTTCATCCCGGAAGAAGGCGGCGCCGACCTGAGCCCGCTGGGCCTGCACTACCTGGCCGGCCTGAAACTGCACGCCTGCGGCGCCGCCGCGCTGGCCAGCCCGACGATCAACGGCTACCGGCGCTACCGCTCCTTCTCGCTGGCGCCGGACCGCGCCATCTGGGCGCGCGACAACCGCGGCGCCATGCTGCGCGTGCTGGGCGGCCCCGGCGATCCGGCCACCCGCATCGAGAACCGCGTGGGCGAGCCGGCGGCCAACCCCTACCTCTACCTGGCTTCGCAGCTGTTCGCCGGCCTGGACGGCATGGCGCGCCGGCTCGACCCCGGCCCCTCGGCCGACGCCCCCTACGAGACGCCGGCCGAGCAGCTGCCGCGCTCGCTGCAGGAGGCGCTGGCCTGCCTGCGGGCGGATGAACTGCTGGTGGACCGGCTGGGCCGCGAATTCGTCGACTACTACGGCCACATCAAGAACGCCGAGATCGCGCGCTTCAACCTCGAAGTGAGCGAGTGGGAGCACCGCGAGTACTTCGACATGTTCTGAAATGAAACACCCCCAGTCTTCGCGGACTGCGTTCCGCTACGCCAACCCCCTCGAGGGGGCACATCCTGCGGCCCGGCCAAGCCGGTTCCGCGGATGTTCCCGCCTGGCCTGCTCCGCGGCCTTCGGCACCGCGGCATGCCGGCCCCCGTTCATACGACGCGGGTGACGCACAGCGCCATGGATCGCCGGCGCGCGCGCCCTGGCCGGCCTCTTGCTTCCGGCTCCCCCCGCATTTTTCCCTTTCCTTTTCCCGGAGCCTTCGAGATGAAGCTGACCAAGAGATGCGCCCTGGGCGCGATCGCCCTCGCCGCGCTGGGTGCGCTGGGCACGGCCTGCGCCGCCGAGCCGCTGCGCATCGGCCTGATCGCCACCTACTCCGGCCCCTATGCCGACTACGGCCGCCAGTTCGACGCCGGCGTGGCCCTGTACCTGAAGGAACACGGCGGCAAGATCGCCGGCCGCGCGGTGGAGATCGTCAAGAAGGACACCGGCGGCGCCGCGCCCGACGCCTCCAAGCGCATCGCGCAGGAGCTGATCGTGCGCGACAAGGTCTCCGTGCTCACCGGCCTGGACTTCAGCCCCAACGCCTACGCCGTGGGCACCGTCGCCGCGCAGGCCAAGGTGCCGGTGGTGGTGATGAACGCCTCCTCCTCCGCCATCACCACCAACTCGCCCTACGTGGCGCGCGTGTCGTTCACGGTACAGCAGGTCTCGGACCCGATGGCGCGCTGGATGCTCAGGAACGGCGTCAAGGAGGCCTACACCGTGGTGGCCGACTACGCCTCGGGCGTGGACGCGGAGACCGCCTTCGGGAAAGCCTTCACCGAAGGCGGCGGCAAGGTGGTGGGCGCGCTGCGCACGCCGATGAGCAACCCCGACTTCTCGGCCTACGTGCAGCGCATCAAGGACGCCAGGCCGCAGGCCGTGTTCTTCTTCTTTCCCTCTGGCGTGATGCCGCCGGCCTTCCTCAAGGTGTGGAAGGAGCGCGGCATGGAAGAGGCCGGCATCAAGCTCTTCGCCACCGGCGAGGCCACCGACGACAGCTACCTGCAGGCCACCGGCGACGTGGCGCTGGGCCTCATCACCAGCCACCACTACTCCTACGCCCACCCCTCCGCGCTGAACCAGAAGTTCGTGAAGGACTTCGCCGCCGAGTTCGGCACGCAGATGCGGCCGAGCTACTTCGCCGTCACCGCCTACGACGCGATGCACGCCATCGATCTGGCCTACGGGAAGGCCGGCGCCGGGGCCACCGGCGAGCCGCTGATGGAAGCCTTCAAGGGCCTGGCCTTCGAGAGCCCGCGCGGCCCGATCGAGATCGACCCGGCCACGCGCGACATCGTGCAGACCGTCTACATCCGCAAGGTCGAGAAGAACAAGGACGGCCAGCTGGTGAACGTCGAGTTCGACAAGTTCGACCGCGTGAAGGACCCGGCCAAGGAAGCGAAGTAGGAGCCGCCGCGGCGCCATGGCGGTCGTGCTCTTCGACGGAGCGGCCTACGGCATGCTCCTGTTCCTCATTGCCGTGGGCCTGTCGGTGACGATGGGCCTGATGAACTTCGTCAACCTCGCGCACGGCAGCTTCGCCATGGCCGGCGGCTACGCGGCGGCGGTGCTGATGAACGGGCACGGCCTGGGCTTCGGCTGGGCGCTGCTGGCCGCCTTCGCGGCGGCGGCGCTGCTGGGCGCGGTGCTGGAGGTGGCGCTGTACCGCCACCTCTACCGCGCCCATCCGCTGGACCAGGTGCTGCTGTCCATCGGCATCGTGTTCGTCTCCATCGCGGCCTTCACCTGGGCCTTCGGGCCGACCATGCAGCCCTTCGCGCTGCCGGGCTGGCTGCAGGGGCAGCTCAGGCTGGGCGGGCTGGAGCTGGGGCGCTACCGCCTCTTCCTCATCGCCTGCGGCGTCGCGGTGCTGGCCACCCTGCTGCTGGCGCTGGGCCGCACGCGCTACGGCGCGATGGTGCGCGCGGCGGTGGACAACCAGCGCGTGGCGGCCGGCACCGGCATCCACGTGCAGCGGCTGTTCCTGCTGACCTTCTCGCTGGGCTGCGGGCTGGCCGGCCTGGGCGGCGCGCTCAGCCTGGGCGTGCTGGGGCTGGAGCCGGGCTTTCCGCTGAAGTACCTCGTGTACTTCCTGCTGGTGGTGTGCGTGGGCGGCGCCGGCACCATCCTCGGCCCCTTCCTGGCCGCGCTGCTGGTGGGCATCATCGACGTGGCGGGCAAGTACTACCTGCCCGAGGCGGGCGCCTTCCTCATCTACGGCGTGATGATCGTGATGCTGCTGCTGCGCCCCAACGGCCTGGTGCCGCGCAAGGGGATCGCATGAGCCCCCGCCCGGCCGTTCCGAAGGGGGCTCGCACCGCAGTGCGAAGCACGGAGGTTATCCAATGAGCGGCGCCTTCGCCATGACGCCCGCGCGCCTGCGCGCGGCCGAGCTGCTCTTCTGGCTGGCCCTGGCCTGCACCTTCTTCCTGCTGCCGGACCGGCTCACGCTGATGAGCCAGGTGCTGATCTTCGGGCTGTTCGCCGTCTCGCTGGACATGGCGCTGGGCTACGCCGGCATCCTCACCGTCGGGCATGCGGCCTTCTTCGGCGCGGGGGCGTACACCGCCGGCCTGCTGGCCGCGCATGACTGGGGCGAGCCGCTCGGCGGCCTGGCCGCCGCGCTGGCCGTGGGCCTGCTGCTGGGCTGGCTGCTGAGCTGGCTGGTGGTGCGCGGCTCCGACCTGGCGCGGCTGATGATCACCATCGGCGTGTGCGTGCTGCTGTACGAGCTGGCCAACCGCCTTTCATGGCTCACCGGCGGCACCGACGGGCTGCAGGGCATGCAGGTGCGGCCGCTGCTCGGGCGCTTCGAGTTCGACTTCCTCGGCCGCACCGCCTTCGTCTACGCCTACGTGGTGGTGCTGGCGGTGTTCCTGCTGGTGCGGCGCCTGCTGCGCTCGCCTTTCGGCATGGCGCTGCGCGGCATCCACGACAACCGCCGCCGCATGCTGGCGCTGGGCACGCCGGTGGACGCGCGGCTGCGCATGGCCTACGCCTTCTCGGCCGGCGTGGCCGCCATCGCCGGCGCGCTGCTGGCGCAGACCACGCAGTTCGTCGGCATCGAGTCGATCGGCTTCAGCCGCTCGGCCGAGGTGCTGATCATCCTGGTGCTCGGCGGCGCCGGGCGGCTGTACGGCGGCCTGCTGGGCGCGGTGGTCTACATGCTGGTGCACGACCAGTTCGCCGACATGAACCCGCAGTACTGGATGTTCTGGCTGGGCCTGTTCCTCATCGCGGCCGTGCTGCTGGGCCGCGGCGGGCTGATGGGCCTGCTGGCGCGGCTGGCGCGCCGCCCCCGGGAGGCGCGCGAATGAGTGCATCGCCGCTGCTGCGCACCCGCGGCCTGGGCGTGCGCTTCGGCGCCTTCCAGGCGGTGGCGGGCGTCGACCTGTCGCTCTCGGCGGGCGACCGCCACGCCCTGATCGGCCCCAACGGCGCCGGCAAGACCACGCTCATCAACCTGCTGACCGGCGTCACCCGGCCGACCGGGGGGCGCGTCGAGCTGGCCGGCGAGGACGTCACCGCCCTGCCGCCCGACGCCCGCGCGCGGCGCGGCCTGGCGCGCACCTTCCAGATCAACAGCCTGTTCCCGCGGCTGACGCCGCTGGATTCCGTGCTGCTGGCGCTGGCCGAGCGCGAGCGCCTGGGCGCCGTGTGGTGGCGCCCGCTGCGCGGCTACACCCACCTGCACGACGAGGCGCATGCCCTGCTCGCGCGGCTGAAGCTGGGCGCGCTGGCCCACGTGCCGGTGGCCGAGTTGGCCTACGGCAAGCAGCGCCTGCTGGAGATCGCCCTGGCCCTGGCCCCGCGCCCGCGCCTGCTGCTGCTGGACGAGCCGGCCGCCGGCGTGCCCAAGGACGAGAGCGGCGAGATCTTCGAGGCCGTCGCCACCCTGCCCGAGGACGTGGCGGTGCTGTTCATCGAGCACGACATGCAGCTCGTGTTCCGCTTCGCGCGGCGCATCTCGGTGCTGGTCGCGGGCCAGATCCTGGTCGAAGGCACGCCGTGCGAGATCGCCGCCGACCCGCGCGTGCGCGAGGTCTACCTGGGCCGCCGGCATGCGGGGGTGGCGCACCATGGCTGAGCAGCTCGCCTTCGACGCGGTGGTCGCCGGCTACGGCCAGGCGGTGGTGCTGGACCGGCTGAGCTTCGGCCTGGAGGACGGCCGCAGCCTGGCCGTGCTCGGCCGCAACGGCGTGGGCAAGACCACGCTGCTGGAGACGCTGATGGGCCACACCCGCGTGACGCGCGGCGCCATCCGCTGGCGCGGG
>JASGDG010000411.1:0-12220 GCA_047607325.1 Xenophilus sp.
CACCGGGGCCGGCTGCGGCGCCGGCGCGGGCGGCGGCGCCGTGACGGTGCGCTGTGCCGCCTGCTGCGGGCTCGAAGACCAGATCTCGGCCTCGACGGCGTCGTCGTCGCCGTCGCGCTTCCAGCGCACGCCCCAGGTCAGGGCGGCGATCAGCAGCGCGTGGGCGATCAGCGCCAGCAGCAGCGCGCGCAGCGTGCCGCGCTGGGGCGGCGGCGCGAATTCGGGGCGGTCGGCGGCCAGCGACATCAGCGCTTGCTGCTGCCGGTGGCCTGTACCGACAGACCCACGCGCTCGATGCCCGCGCGCTTGAGCTGGTTCATGGCACTCACCACGGTCTTGTACTTGACGGATTCGTCTGCGCTGATGACCACGGGCTTGTTCGGGTCGCCGTCCTGCGCGGCCTTCATGGCCTGGCCGATCTGGTTCATCGGGATCTGCTGGGGCGGCATGTCGGGGTTTTTCTTGAACTCGGCCGCGTCGTCACTCTTGATGGTGATCTCCAGCGGCTTGTCCTCGCGCTGGCTGGCCTTGTCCACAGTGGGCAGCTTGATCACGCTGGGCGCGATGAGCGGCGCGGTGACCATGAAGATGATCAGCAGCACCAGCATCACGTCGATGAACGGGACCATGTTGATCTCGTTGATGGTGCGGCGTCCTCGGCCGCGGGAGGCGACGGCGGGCATGGGCGTGTCCTCGTTCGGGGCGGTGGGGCGTCAGTGGCCGGAGGCGGCCATGCTGGGGCGGACCTGCTGCGACGGGGTGCCGGCCGAGAGGTTGCGCTGCAGGATGTTGGAGAACTCCTCGATGAAGGTCTCCAGCGCGATGGCGACCTTGTCGATCTCGCGCGCGAAGCGGTTGTAGCCCACCACCGCCGGGATGGCGGCGAACAGGCCGATGGCGGTGGCCACCAGCGCCTCGGCGATGCCGGGGGCCACGGTGGCCAGCGTCACCTGCGTCATGGCGGCCAGGCCGGTGAAGGCGTGCATGATCCCCCACACCGTGCCGAACAGGCCGACGTAGGGCGACACCGAGCCGACGGTGGCCAGGAAGGACAGGTTCGACTCGGCCGCATCCAGCTCGCGCTGGAAGCTCGCGCGCATGGCGCGGCGCGCGCCTTCGAGCAGCGTGTCGGCGTCGCTGACGTGGCGCTCGCGCAGCTTCTGGTACTCGCGCATGCCGGAGGCGAAGATGCGCTCCATGGGGCCGGCGAACTTGGCGTGCTGCGCGGCCGAGGCGAACAGCTCGTTGAGGCTGGTGCCTGACCAGAAGTCGCGCTCGAACTCGTCGTTGAGCGCGCGCACGCGGCGCAGGGCGAAGAACTTGCGGATGATCGCGGCCCAGCTGGCCACCGACACCACGACCAGCAGCAGCATGACCAGCTGCACCACGAAGCTGGCGTGGAGGATGAGGGTGATGATCGAGAAGTCTTGGTTCATGGAGTCAGATCGGGTCAGGTCTCTGGGCGCCTGCGGCGGCGGCCCGGAGCAGGCTGCGCGGGGCTGCCGCAGGTAGGGAGCGCAAATGGGGTTCCAGGGTTCCCGTCAGCTCGGCGGGCATGCGCGCGGGGCGCATGCGCCCGCCGTCCACCCAGCCGATACGGATGCTGCCTTCGCACAGCGGGCTGGCGGGGCCGGCCTTCATGCGCACCTGCTGCGCGATGACGGCGGAGGCGGGGCCGAGCTGCCGCAGCTCGGCGCTGACCAGCAGCTCGTCGTCGAGCCGGGCCGGGCGGTGGTATTTCAGCTGCGTCTCGCTCACCACGAACATGCCGCCGGTGCGCTCGCGCAGCGCGCGCTGCTCCACGCCCAGGCTGCGCAGCCACTCGGTGCGCGCGCGTTCCATGAACTTGAGGTAGTTGGCGTAGAACACGATGCCGCCGGCATCGGTGTCCTCCCAGTAGACGCGGACGGGGAGCTGGAAGCTCATCCCAGTGCCTTGAGGCGCTGCACGGCCTCTTCCAGGTGCGCCATCGAGCTGGCGGTGGAGAAGCGCACGAAGCGCGCCGTGTCGGCCGTGCCGAAGTCGCGGCCGGGCGTGACGGCGACGTGGGCGCGGCGCATCAGCTCGAAGGCGAAGTCCCAGCTGGTGTCGGCGGACTGCACGTCGAGGCGGCGCGCCATGTCGGTGCAGTCGGCCCAGGCGTAGAAGGCGCCGTCGGGCACCACCGGCACCGGCAGGCCCAGCGCCTGCAGCTGGGGGATGAACCAGTCGCGCCGGGCGCGGAACTCGCCGCGGCGGCGTTCGTATTCGGCGATGCTCTCGGGCTCGAAGCAGGCGAGGGCGGCGTATTGCGACACCGCGCTGGCGCAGATGAAGAGGTTCTGCGCCAGCCGCTCGACCACCGGCACCAGCGCCTCGGGCACCACCAGCCAGCCCAGGCGCCAGCCGGTCATGTTGAAGTACTTGCTGAAGCTGTTGATGCTGATGACCTGGTCGTCGATCGCCAGCGCGCTCTGGCCGAAGGCATCGTCGTACGAGAGGCCGAGGTAGATCTCGTCGATCAGCGTCAGGCCGCCGCGCTGCTGCACCACGGAATGGATGCGCCGCAGCTCGTCGGGCGCGATCGAGGTGCCGGTCGGGTTGGAGGGCGAGGCCAGCAGCACGCCGCGCGTGCGCTCGGTCCACGCGGCCTCGACCTTGGCCGCGCTGAGCTGGAAGCGCTCCCCGGCGGTGGAGGGGATCATCACCGCGCGCCCTTCGGCAGCGCTGACGAAGTGGCGGTTGCACGGGTAGCTCGGGTCCGGCATCAGGACCTCGTCGCCGGCCTCGATCAGCGCCAGGCAGGCCAGCTGCAGGGCCGCCGAGGCGCCGGCCGTCACCACGATGCGCCGGGCCGGCACCTGCAGGCCGAAGCGCTCGGCATACCAGCCGCTGATGCGCTCGCGCAGCGGCGACAGGCCGGTGGCCTGGGTGTACTGCGTGGCGCCGGCGCGCACGGCGCGCATGGCCGCCTCCTGCACCAGCGGCGGGGCGGTGAAGTCGGGCTCGCCGATGTTCAGGAAGATCATCGGCCGCTCGCTGTCGGCCACCTCGCGGGCGAGGGCGGAGGCGGCCTTGGCCACCTCCATCACGTAGAAGGGCTCGATGCGCTCGGCGCGCTGGGCGATGCGCATCAGGTCCGGGCCTTTCCGGCCGTGCGGTCGGCCTCCACCTCGGCCGCGCGCAGCGAGGGCGCCAGGCCGTTGAGCACGGCGTTGACGTACTTGTGGCCGTCGGTGCCGCCGAAGCTCTTGGCCAGCTCGATGCACTCGTTGATGACGACCCGCCAGGGCACGTCCAGGCAGTGGCGGAACTCGTAGGCGCCGATCCACATCACCGCGTGCTCGATGGGGGAGATCTCCTCCAGCTTGCGGTCCAGCAGCGGCACGATCAGCGCGTCCAGCTCGGCGCCTTCGGCGATCGAGCCGTGCAGCAGTGCGTCGTAGTGCGCCGCGTCGGCCTTGTGGAAGCCCGACAGGTCGCGCGTGAAGACGTCGATGTCGGCGGCCGGGTTGCGCCCGACCAGATGCTGGTAGAGCGCCTGCAGCGCGAACTCGCGCGCGCGGGTGCGGCCGGACTTGCTGGAGGCCTTGCGCGGCGCGTGGGGCGGGGCGGTGTCGCTCATTTGGCGGCCCTCCGTCCCTCGGACTGCGGGCGCGATCGCCTTCGGAGCGGCCGGGCGGCGCTCATCGGGCCGCGCTCCGCACCGAGGCGAGCAGGGTGGCCATCTCCACCGCCACCTGCGCCGCGTCGCGGCCCTTGTCGGTCTGCCGGGCCTGCGCCTGCGCCACATCCTCGGTGGTGAGGATGGCATTGGCGACGGGCAGGCGGTGGTCCAGCGCCACGCGGCTGACGCCGGCGCCGGACTCGTTGGCCACCAGCTCGAAGTGGTAGGTCTCGCCGCGGATGATGCAGCCCAGTGCGATCAGCGCGTCGTAGCCGCCGCGCGCGGCCAGGGCCTGCAGCGCCACGGGCACTTCCAGCGCGCCGGGCACCGTGCGGTGGTCGATGGCGTCGTCGGCCACGCCGAGCCGGCGCAGCTCGGCCAGGCAGGCCTCGGCCAGCGCGTCGGTGATGTCCTCGTTGAAGCGGGCCTGCACGATGCCGATGCGCAGGCCGCGTCCGTCGAGCGGGCCGGCCGCTCCCTTGTTGGCGTGAAGCATGTGGTTCAGTCTTTATCGATATAGCCGGCGATTTCGAGGCCGTAGCCTGCCGCCATGCTCGGCATGCGCCGTGGCGTGCCCATGAGTTTCATCCGGTGCACGCCGCATTCACGCAGGATCTGGACGCCCACGCCGTAGCTGCGCAGGTCCATGCGGCCGCGCTCGGGGGCCTGGGCGGGGCGGGCGGTGCCGTCGAACTGCGCCAGCAGTTCGGCGGCGCTCTCGCCGCAGTTGAGCAGCACGGCCACGCCGCGGCCCTCGGCGGCGATGTGCGCCAGGGCGGCGTCCAGGCTCCAGGAATGCATGGGGCGTTCCAGCTCCAGCGCGTCCAGCACCGACAGCGGCTCGTGGACGCGCACCGGCACCACCTCGCCGTCGCCCCAGGTGCCGCGCACCAGCGCCAGGTGCACGCCGCCGCTGGGCGCATCCTTGAAGGCGTGCAGGGTGAACTCGCCATGCGCGGTGCGCAGCTCGCGCCTGCCCACGTGCTGCACCAGGGTCTCGGTGCGGCTGCGGTGCTCGATCAGGGCGGCGATGGTGCCGATCTTGATGCCGTGCTGCGCGGAGAACAGCTGCAGGTCCGGCAGCCGGGCCATGGTGCCGTCTTCGTTCATCACCTCGCAGATCACGGAGGCGGGCGAGCAGCCGGCCAGGGCGGCCAGGTCGCAGCCGGCCTCGGTGTGGCCGGCGCGCATCAGCACGCCGCCGTCGACCGCCTGCAGCGGGAAGATGTGGCCGGGCTGCACCAGGTCGCTGGCCTTCGCGTCGGGCGCCACGGCGGCCTGCACCGTGCGGGCGCGGTCGGCGGCCGAGATGCCGGTGGTCACGCCCTCGGCCGCCTCGATCGAGACAGTGAAGGCGGTCGAATGCTTGGCGCCGTTGCGCGCCACCATGGGCGGCAGGTTCAGGCGCTCGCACATCTCGCGCGACAGCGTCAGGCAGATCAGGCCGCGCGCATGGCGGGCCATGAAGTTGATCGCCTGCGGCGTGATGTGGTCGGCGGCGATGACGATGTCGCCCTCGTTCTCGCGGTCCTCCTCGTCCACGAGGATGACCATGCGGCCGGCGCGCAGTTCCTCGACGATCTCCTCGACCGGGGAGATCGGCGCCGGCTCGATGGGCTTGGCGGCGCTCAGGGGGGTGACGGATGCGTTCATGAAGGATTCGGGTTCAGGCCGACGCCCGGCCGGGCGCGATGCCGGCCTGCAGCATGCGCTCCACGTAGCGGGCGACGGTGTCCACCTCGAGGTTGACGCGGCTGCCGGCCTTCAACTGGCCCAGCGCGGTGTGCTCGACGGTGTGGGGGATGAGGTTGATGCTGATCTCGCAGCCGTCCGCCTGGTCGGCGACGCTGTTGACGGTCAGGCTCACGCCGTTGACCGTGATCGAGCCCTTGTAGGCCAGGAAGCGCGCCAGCGCGGCCGGGGCGAGGATCCGCAGCTCCCAGCTCTCGCCCTGCGGCGCGAAGCGGCTGACGCTGCCGATGCCGTCCACGTGACCGGAGACGATGTGGCCGCCCAGCCGGTCCTGCGGGCGCAGGGCCTTCTCCAGGTTGAGCGCGGTGCCGGCCTGGTCGAGCCCGGCCGTCTTGTCGAGCGATTCGGCGGAGATGTCGATGGTGAACCGGGCGGCGGCGGCGTCGAAGAGGGTGACCGTCATGCAGGCGCCGTTGAGCGCGATGCTGTCGCCCGGGCCGACGTCGTCCAGGTAGCCCGCTGGCGCGGTGATGACGAGGCGCTTGCCATGCGCGGGGGAGGCGCCGAGGTCGTGGACGGCGGCGATGCGCCCCACGCCGGTGATGATGCCGGTGAACATAGACCGGCGATTTTCGCTCAGAAGTGCGGGGAGCGAACCGCGGGCGGTTTTCAGGGGTGCGCCGGGCGGCCCCGCTGCCGCCCGGCGAGGGAGGCTCCGCTCAGCGGGTCACCGGCGTGATCTTCGCGCCGTTCAGCGACACGCCCGCTTCCAGCCCGGCGTTGGTCAGCACGTAGGCCGAGACGGGGGCCTGGGCCGAGGTCGTGTCCACGCTGCCGGTGGCGCCGACCCGTCCGACGGAGACGGTGGCGTCCGCACCGACCGACCATCCGTTGCTGGACAGGAACTTGTCGAGCGCCTGCTGCGTGTTGAAGAGGTAGATCACGGCCTTGGACTGGGCGCCCGCCTGCATGCCCACCGAGGCCGCGGAGGTGGTGTACTCGCCCTGCACGCGGCCGCGGATCAGCAACTCGCCGCGGCCGTGCTCGGCGCCGACGATGAAGCTGCCGCCGATGACCGACGGGAACACCAGCACGCCCCGGGCGCGCAGCACCATCTCGCGCGAGCCCGGCGCGGTCTGGTAGAGGCGATCCAGCGTGGAGCCGACGCGCGTGTGCAGCGAGGTGTCGTTGACGTTCTTGGCCGGCGGCGTGTCGGGCTGGGTGGTGGTACAGGCGGCCATCGTCAGGCTGGCCGCCGCCACGGCAGCGGCGATGGCGAGGGAAGGGATGGACTTTTTCTGCATCTGGAATCTCCTTTTCAAGGGCGGGCTTGACCTTCGCGCACCACAGCAGGCGGAGATGTAGGCGTTTTTTGATTTTTGTCGTGTGTCAGCGCCTGCCGGCGGCGTCATCGCTTCGGCAAATGCCGCCCCCTGCCGATCCGCCATCGGAAAAATCACAGCGCATGCGGACCTGCTCGGGTGCCGCACCCATGGCGCGGGCCTGCCAGCCGGTGTAGATGACGCCGTCGCGCTCGATGCAGATGCGCCAGGCGATGAGCCGGTCGCCCATCATCGAGAACGTCCTGAAGTCCTTCTTGCCTTCGAGGTGGAAGCGTCCCTGCGCGTCCGTGCGCACCTGCGACGGCGACGGCCGGCAGCCGTCCCCGGCCGGGCGCAGATCGCCCGTATGCCAATGCACCAGCACCCCGGGCGCGGGCCGGCCGTGGTCGAGCACCACGCCCGAGACCGTGGGTGCAATCTGCACGGAATGCGGCCAGGGCACGCAGCCGGCGCAGACCAGCGCCAGCGCAAGGGTGGCGAGACGCGGCGTCAGCAAGGTGGGGGCGGGTTGCCGCGAGGGCGGTACATTCCGGCAGGTTAGCGCATCCCTGGCCCGCCCATGCATGCATCCATCCATCCGCCTTCCCCCATGCGATGAAGCCTGTCCGTGCGGCGCTGCGGCTGGCCGCCATGCTGTTTCCTGGCGCTGCCTCCGATGTCCACGCGGCCGACATCGTCGCGACGGAGAGGGCGCAGGCATCGACGGCGGTCGGCAAGGACAGCAGCACATGCCGCTCGCGCGATGCCGCACCCAAGACGCTCAAGCGGCGGCTGCGCTTCGACGGCGGCAAATACCCGGTGCCCGGCGACTGGGCTGCGTTGAACTGACCTGACACGCCCGCCCTTCATGTCATATGCGCTGGAGTGCTCAGCGTCAGAACCAGATCCGCAGCGCGTAATACAGGCTCATGAAGGCGCCCGCCGCGATCACGCTACGACGCACCGCGCGCGCCGGCAGCACCCGCACCAGATGGCCGCCGGCGTAGCCGCCCGCCAGCGCGCCGGCGAGCATCGCGAGGGTGGCGTCCCAGCGCACCGCACCCTGCGCGATGAAGATGACCATCGCCGCCAGGCTCACGGCGGTGGCCAGCAGGTTCTTCATCACCTTCACGCGGCGGATGTCGTCGGGGTCGGCGATCGAAAGCACGGCGCTGAGCATCACGCCGAGCCCGGCGCCGAAGAAGCCGCCATACAGCGACACCGCTGCGAGCGTGGCCGTGCCGCGGGCAAGCGCGCGGCACGGGTGTGGCGCGGCGAATGCGCGCCGGCGGGTGGTCCACGCCTGAATGTGCGGCGCGAAGGCGAACAGTGCGGTGGCCAGTCCGATCAGCAGCGGCACCGGCTGCAGGAACAGCGCCGCGGGCAGCGCGAGCAGCAGCAGCGCGCCCGCGCCGCCGCCGAGCGTGGCGGCGGCCAGCGCCAGTCCGAACCGGCGGTCCAGGGCGGGGAGTTTCTCGCGGTCGGCCACGGCCGCGAGCAGATGGCCCGGGGAGATCGCCACCGCGTTCGACGCATTGGCTGTCACGGGCGGCAGGCCCGCCGCGAGCATGGCCGGAAAGGTGATCAGCGTGGCGCCGCCCGCGATCGCGTTGACGATGCCGCCGGCCACGCCGGCGCCGAACAGCCATGCTGCGATGCCCAGTTCCATCATTCGCCTCTTTTTCCTTTCTCTTCGCCACCGGTCCCTTGCCGGTCCGCGAAGCGCAGGCGATGCTAGGCGGCGCACCGGGCGCGATCTAGGACGTTTGTGATGGCGGGCGGTCCACGTCGTCGGCGTGCCGCATCCCGCGCCGGTAGCGGCCCGGCGACACGCCAAACACGCGTCGGAAGTGCCGGCTGAGGTGGCTCTGGTCGGCAAAGCCCAGTTCGGCCGCGAGTGCCGCGAGGTCGTCGTCGCCGTGCAGCCGCTCGCGCGCGAGGTTGAGCCGCTCGACCAGCCGCCATGCGTGCGGCGGCATGCCGGTGCGCGCTCTGAAGCGGCGGGTGAAAGCCTCGCGGCTCAGGCCCAGGCGATGCGCGATCCGTTCCACTGGCTCGCGCCATTCGCGATCCGTCAGTGTCCAGGCGTTGGCGGCACGTGTGTCCCGGGCCGGCGGAAGATAGACGTTGAGGCAGACGGTGCCCTCGTCGACGTGAGCGAGGCTGCGGTGTGCCAGGCCGGCCGGGATGCGCAGGCCTTCCCCGGCTCGGACTTCGATGCGCTTTCCGCCCACGTCGAAGCACCGGCTCCCGCGCAGCACGAAACTCCATTGGTCCTGTGGGTGGAAATGTGCTCGCAGCGCCGGCGCCTGCGCGCCTTGCCAATGTGCGATTTCGACGCCGCCGTGCGGTGTGCGCGCATAGTGCCAGTTGTTCGAAGACACCGGTGGGGGTAGAAGGTGCGGGAGCGGTTCAGAACATGTCCCGGCCCCGGACGCGCGCCAGGATGCGCAGGTCCGCGCCGATGGGCTCGATGGCATGAAAGGCCAGCGCCGGCGCGTCGTCCAGCTGCGCCAGCGCGCTGCCGGCGAAGGGCCGTTCGGCCAGGCCCGGGCCGTCGCCGAGCAGCTTGGGCGCCAGGTACAGCAGCAGTTCGTCCACCACCCCTTCGCGCAGCAGCGAGCCGTTGAGCTTGTGGCCGGCTTCCACGTGCAGTTCGTTCACCTCGCGCCGGGCCAGGTCGCGCATCAGGGCCGGCAGATCGACCTTGCCCCGGGCGTCGGGCAGGCAGGTGACGGTCGCGCCGCGGGCTTCCAGGGCGGCGGCGCGGGCCTCGTCGCGCTGCGCGGCGTAGATCCAGACGCTGCGGCCGGGCCGCGACAGCAGGCGCGCGTCGGGCGGCGTCTGGAGCCGGCTGTCCACCACCACCAGGTGCGGCTGGCGGGGCGTTTCGATGTGGCGCACGTCCAGCAGCGGGTCGTCCTCCAGCACGGTGCCCACGCCGGTGAGCACGGCGCTGGCGCGCGCGCGCCAGGCATGGCCATCGGCGCGGGCGGCCTCGCCGGTGATCCACTGGCTGCGCCCGTCGGGCAGGGCGGTGCGGCCATCCAGCGAGGCGGCCGCCTTCATCCGCACCCAGGGCAGGCCGCGCACCATGCGGCTGAAGAAGCCGATGTTCAGCTCGCGCGCCCGCGCCGCGCCCGGGCCGACCTCGACCGCCACGCCGGCCGCGCGCAGGCGCGCGAAGCCCTGGCCGGCGACCAGCGGGTTGGGGTCTTCCAGCGAGGCGACCACCCGGCCCACGCCGGCGGCGACGAGCGCGTCGCAGCAGGGGCCGGTGCGGCCGTGGTGGGCGCAGGGCTCCAGCGTGACGTAGGCGGTGGCGCCCTGCGTGGCCTGGCCCGCGGCGGCGGCGTCGCGCAGGGCCATCACCTCGGCGTGCGGGCCGCCGCGCTGCTGCGTGTGGCCCTGGCCGATGATGCGGCCATCCGCGCCCACCAGCACGCAGCCGACGCGGGGGTTGGGGTCGCAGAGGTAGAGGGCGTGCTGCGCCAGGGACAGGGCGAGATCGATCAAGGGAACGCCGTGGAAACCGGAAACCCGCGATTACATCACCGGCCCCAGCATTCGTCCGCGCCCGCGGTGGCGCCCTCCACGCCGCGCGTGCTGTCGTGGGCCAGGGTGAAGGTGCCGCAGCGGTCTCCGGCCTGGCCGCCCTGCGGAACGGCTTTGAGCAGGTAGCCGCGGCCGGCATCGTCGGTGCCTTCGAGGCGGATGAGGTAGGTCTTCGATGGCACGGATCCCAGGGCGGCGGGAAAGTCGCCCGCCTTGTCGGTGGGGAGATAGGTGCCCGTCGCGGTCGCCACGCGTTCCAGCCACTGTGCGGCCTGGAGCAGGGCGGTGCGCGCCTCGGCCCGGCTTCCGCGCCGCACGCTGTCCCGGTAGCCGGGCAGGGCGATGGCCGCCAGCACGGCGATCAGCGCCGCCACGACCATGGCCTCGACCAGCGTGAAGCCACGGGCGCGTGTCGCCGTCATTGCAGTTGCCTCCAGCTGGGGCGCAGCGTGACCTTGCCGAGCAGCCTTCTTTCGGGCAGAGGGAGGCTGCCCGGGGCGCCCAGCCGGCGCTCGGTGGCGCTTCCACGCAGGCCGATGCCCAGGCCGGTCTGGACGCGCGCGCCGTTCACGGCACCGCCTTCGCCCGGGGCGTAGGCGTAGATCTGGGACGTCGGCGCCTGCCCGTTCACCGCGTTCAGCGTGGTGAGATAGGCCTGATCCGCGGGGCCGATCGCCGGCACGAGGCTGTGGATGTCGATGAGGTCGCCGTCGAACCAGGTGGGGTTGTCGGTGACGCGTTCGCGCGGCGCCGGCAGGTCCAGGTACCAGCCGCGCCGGGGGCTGGAGCCGCCATAGTCGACCGGGTTGGACGACAGAAGATGGACCGGCGTGCCGGTGTCGCTCGTGGTCCCGGCCGGGTGGGGCGCGATGCTCTGCGCGACCAGCGCATCGCGCCCGGACACGCCTGCCGCGCCGGCGTCCAGCGTCACGGCGCCCAGGGACGGCGAGGCCGCCGCGATGGCGATCGGGGTGTTGTCATGGATGCCGTACACGGTTTGCGCCGCCGCCGCGCCGCGGTCGGCATCGCTCAGCGTGCGGCCGGTGCCGAAGACCACCATCAGGCCGCCGTCCGGGTGCGGCACATGCAGCGGTGCCGAGGTGATGGATTGGCGCATGCCCGCCGCATCGGCGGCGACGTACAGCGGCGCGTTGCCGAAGGCCGTCTTCCAGTCGCCGGCCGACGCCGAACTCAGGTCGAACTTCCACAGGTTGCCCAGCAGGTCGCCGGCATAGGCGACGTCGGGCACCTTGTCGCCGTTCAGGTCCACCAGCCGCGGCGCGGACAGGCCGTTGCCGTTGCCGCCGGTGCCGTCAGCGGTGATCCGGGCCAGTTCCCGTCCGCCGTCGAGGTACTGGATCAGCAGCACCGCCTTCTCCGACGCGCTGTTGTAGCCGTTGCCCGTCACCAGCGCCCAGCGGCCGTTGTTGAGCCGGGTGATCTGGCGGGTGAGGGTGGGATCGGAGCGTTCCATCACGGGTTCGCTGAAGATGTGGCCGAGGTCCGGGTCGCCGGAGGCCGTGGTGTCGAGCAGCACCAGGCTGCCGGCGTTGGCGGCGGCGAAGCGGTCGGGGTCTGTCACGTCCAGCACGACATAGCCTTTGCCGCCGGCGCCCAGGGGGCTGGCGAGCGCGGTGGCCCAGGCGCTGCCGTTCCACCAGTCGGCGCTGAAGGGCGAGCCGTCCACGTAGTAGCGGTGCACGTAGCCGGGCCGGGTCAGCTCGGCCAGCGACGGATGCAGGCCCTCGGGCACGTAGGCCAGCTTCTCCTCGCCGCTGGCGGCATCGAAGGCGTGCAGCATGCCGTCGTTGCCGCCGACGTAGAGCATGGCCGCCCGGTTCGCCTGGCTGCTGCGGAAGGCGGCGTAGCCGTTCTGGGCATAGCCGGCCGACGGCTGGCCCGGAAGGTGCCACAGCTTCGAGTGCACGACGTCGCCCTGGCGCGAGCCGCGGCGGCGCAGCGGGCCGCCAGGCGTGGCGCCGGCCTCGCGACGGCGGTCGCCCCG
>JASGDG010000412.1:0-89374 GCA_047607325.1 Xenophilus sp.
GAACATGCGGGTGCCTTGCGGATAGCGGCGGCTGACGCCCATCCAGGGGTCGTCGCCCATCTGCTTGAGGCCCAGCGAGACGCGGTTCTTCTCGGTGTCGAACTTGAGGATCTTGGCGGTGATTTCCTGGCCGGCCTGAACGACTTCGCTCGGGTGGCGGACACGGCGCCAGGCCATGTCGGTGATGTGCAGCAGGCCGTCGATGCCGCCCAGGTCCACGAACGCACCGTACTCGGTGATGTTCTTGACCACGCCGCGCACCACGGCGCCTTCCTTCAGGGTCTCCATCAGCTTGGCGCGCTCTTCGCCCATGCTGGCTTCCACCACGGCGCGGCGGCTCAGCACCACGTTGTTGCGTTTGCGGTCGAGCTTGATGACCTTGAATTCGAGGGTTTTGTTCTCGTAGGGGGTCAGGTCCTTGACGGGGCGCGTGTCGATCAGCGAGCCCGGCAGGAAGGCGCGGATGCCGTTGACCAGCACCGTCAGGCCGCCCTTGACCTTGCCGCTGGTGGTGCCGGTGACGAACTCACCGGATTCCAGCGCCTTCTCGAGCGCCAGCCACGAGGCCAGGCGCTTGGCGGTGTCGCGCGACAGGATGGTGTCGCCGTAGCCGTTCTCGACCGAGCCGATGGCCACGGAGACGAAATCGCCGGCTTGCACCTCGAGCTCGCCCTTGTCGTTCTTGAACTCGTCGATCGGCACGTAGGCTTCGGACTTCAGGCCGGCGTTGACCACCACGTGGTTGTGCTCGACACGCACCACCTCGGCGGTGATGACCTCGCCAGCGCGCATTTCGGAACGCTTGAGGGACTCTTCGAAGAGAGCGGCAAAAGATTCGGACATGAAAATTTCCTTCCGTCACCCAGGTTTCCAGCCACCCATGCAAGATCGCGTGCGGCTGTTTCTATGACTGGAGACGGCGGTTGGGCTTGCGCCCGGTTGGGGTTGAACAACCAGCGGGCCAGGGCGCAGACGCGCGAAGGGAGCCCGGCTGGACCAGGGGCCGCCCGGCTTCTTGTTCTTGCTCGAAGGAAGTCCGGAGGCCCGAACCTTGCGCTCCGCTTTTTCAAGCGTCGTCGAAAGGCTGCACCTGCCGCCACCAAGCCAACACCTGTCCGACCGATTCGTCCACGGTCTGCTCGGAGTTGTCCAGGAGGCGGGCATCCTCGGCCGGCTTCAGGGGCGCCACGCTGCGGGTGGTATCCCGCGCGTCGCGCGCCTCGAGATCGGCGCGAAGACTGTCAAGCATAGCAGGAATTCCCTTTGAAATCAACTGCTTATGGCGGCGCTCGGCGCGGTGCGCGGCGCTGGCGGTGAGGTACACCTTGAGCGCGGCGTCCGGGAAGATCACGGTGCCCATGTCGCGCCCATCGGCGACCAGGCCCGGCAGGCGACGCAGGCCCAGCTGCAATGTCCGGAGCGCCTCGCGAACGGCGGGCAGGGCGGAGACACGCGACGCGTCCATGCCGGCGGCCTCGGTGCGGATGGCGTCGCTCACGTCTTCCCCGCGCAGCAGCACGCGGCCGGCGTCGAAGCGCAGGTCCAGGCCGTGCAGCTGCGCCGCGATGCGCGCTTCGTCCTGGGCTTCGGCATCGAGCCCGGCCCGGCGCATGACCAGGCCCGCGATGCGGTACAGCGCGCCGGAGTCCAGGTAGTGGTAGCCCAGCCGCCGCGCCAGTTCAGCCGCCAGCGTGCCCTTGCCCGAGGCGGTGGGCCCGTCGACGCAGATCACCGGCACGCTGCGCGCCTGCACGACCGAGAACAGCGCTTCGAAGTAGTCGGGGAAGGTCTTGCCGACGCACTTCGGATCGAGGATGCGCACCGGCAGCGCGTCGGGGTTGAAGGCGGCCAGCGAGAAACACATCGCGACGCGGTGGTCGTCGTAGGTGCGGATGCTGGCGCGGCGCCAGCGGCCGGCCGGCAGCGGCTCGACGCGGATGAAGTCCGGCCCGGTCTCGACCGTGGCGCCCAGCTTGCGCAGTTCGGCCGCCATGGCGTCGATGCGGTCCGTCTCCTTGACGCGCCAGCTGGCGACGTTGCGCAGGGTGCTGGGGCCGTCGGCGTACAGGGCCATCACCGCCAGCGTCATGGCCGCGTCGGGGATGGCGTTGGCGTCCAGGTCCAGCGCCTTCAGCGGCCAGGCGCCGCGGTGCACGGCCAGCCAACTGGGGCCGCTGTCGATGATGGCGCCCATGGCGCGCGCCGCCTCGGTGAAGCGGATGTCGCCCTGGATCGAGTCGGCGCCCACGCCGTCGATGCGCAGCGGGCTCGATGCCGGCGCGGCGATCGCGCCCAGCGCGATGAAGTAGCTGGCCGAGGAGGCGTCGGCCTCCACGTGGATCTCGCCCGGCGAGGCGTAGCGGCTGCCTGCCGGGATGACGAAGCGCTGCCAGCCTTCGCGCTGCACCGCGATGCCGAAGCGCGCCAGCAGGTTGAGCGTGATCTCGATGTAGGGCCTGGAGATGAGCTCGCCCACCACTTCGATGGCGATCGCCTGGCGCTGCGCCGCCAGCGGCAGCGCCATCAGCAGCGCGGTGAGGAACTGGCTGGACACGTCGCCACGCACGCGGATCGGGGCGTCCAGCTGCAGCGCGTCGGGCGCGGCGGGGCGGATGCGCAGCGGCGGGTAGCCGGGGTTGCCCAGGTAGTCGACCTGGCAGCCCAGCTGCGCCAGCGCGTCCACCAGGTCGCCGATCGGCCGCTCGTGCATACGCGGCACGCCGCTGAGTTCGAAGTCGCCGCCCAGCAGGGCCAGCGCCGCCGTCAGCGGGCGCATGGCCGTGCCGGCGTTGCCCAGGAACAGCGATGCCTGGCGGTGGCGCAGCCGGCCATCCAGCCCTTCGATGCGCAGCACCGAGCCGTCCTGCTCGACGCCGCAGCCCAGTTGCGCCAGTGCCTGGAGCATGACGCGTGTGTCGTCGGAGCCCAGCGCGTCGTGTACCGTGGTCGTGCCTGCCGACAGGGCGGCCAGCAGCAGAACGCGGTTGGAAATGCTCTTCGAGCCGGGCAGCCGCACACGGCCGGCGGCAGCGTCGAGCGCGGGAACGTCCAGGAATGGCGTGGAGAACATCGTCGGGCGTTCAGTCGGCCGCGGGCGGCTGGCCGGCAGGCAGCGTCCAGGCCGAGCGCACGCGGCTGGCGGCGGCGATCGCCTGCTCCAGGCCCGTGCCGTCGCCGGCGGCGACCAGGGCCTCCAGCTGCATCAGCGCCTTGCGGAAGGCCTGAGACTGCAGCAGCACCTGTTCGCGGTTGGCCAGGAAGACGTCGCGCCACATCGCCGGGTCGCTGGCCGCGATGCGGGTGAAGTCGCGAAAGCCGGGCCCTGCCAGGGCGAGCATGTGCTTGCCGTCGGGCCGGGCCGAGAGGGCGTCGATGAACGCGAAGGCCAGCAGATGCGGCAGGTGGCTGACGCCCGCGAAGGCCGCGTCGTGCGCTTCATGGTCCATGCGCACCACCCGCGCGCCGATGTCGGCCCACAGCTGCGCGGCCCGCTCCACCTGTGCGTGGCGCGTGTCCCCGGTCGGCGTGAGCACCACCTGGCGGCCCTTGAACAGGTCCGCTTCGGCATGCTCCACGCCGGACACTTCCTTGCCCGCGATGGGATGTGCCGGCACGAAGCTCGGCAGCTTCTGCTGCAGCCCGCGTCGCGCGGCCTCGATGACGTCGCCCTTGGTGGAGCCGACGTCCATCACCAGCGTGTGCTCGCCGATGCCGTGGCGGATGGCGCGGAAGGTGGCTTCGCAAGCGCCCACCGGCACCGCCACCAGGACCAGGTCCGCGCCGGAGACGGCCAGCAGCGCCGAAGGCGCCGTGACGTCGATGACGCCCAGCTGGCGGGCCCGTTCCGTGGTCGAGGGCGACTTGCTGTAGCCGACCACCTGCCTGACCAGGCGCGCCTGCTTGAGCGCCAGTGCGAACGAGCCGCCGATCAGGCCGCAGCCGACGAGTCCCAGCTGGTCGAACATCTCAGGCCTTCGCGGGATAGGCGCCGATGATCTTGTAGAAGGCGCACAGCGCGCGCAGTTCCTCCAGTGCGGCGGCCACGTGCGCTTGAGACGGATGGCCGTCCAGGTCAATGTAGAAGTAGTACTCCCACTGCCCGGTGCGTGCCGGGCGGGATTCGAAGCGCGTCATGGAGACGTTGTGCTTCTTCAGCGGCACCAGCAGGTCGTGCACCGCACCCGGGCGGTTGGGCACCGACACCACCAGGCTGGTGCAGTCGTGGCCCGAGGCCGGCGGCATGGCCAGCGTGGCCGGCAGCGTGATGACGGCGAAGCGCGTGCGGTTGTACGAATCGTCCTGGATCGCGTGGGCGACGATGTGCAGGCCGTACTGGGTGGCGGCGCGCTCGCTGGCCAGGCCCGCCCAGGCCGGGTTGGACGCGGCCAGGCGGGCGCCCTCGGCGTTGCTGGAGACGGCGCGCCGCTCGGCATGGGGCAGATGCTTGGCCAGCCAGGTCTGGCACTGGGCCAGCGCCTGCGGATGAGCCAGCACCACCTCAATGCCCTCCAGCGAATTCTGCTGGCGCAGCAGGTTGTGCCGCACCAGCAGGCTCACCTCGCCGACGACGTGCGTGGGTGACTGCAGGAACATGTCCAGCGAGCGCGTGACCACGCCCTCGTTGGAGTTTTCCACGCCCACCACGCCGTACTGGGCGCTGCCGCTGGCCGTGGCGTGGAAGACCTCGTCGAAGCTGGCGCAGTGGATCAGGTCCGCGGCGCCGCCGAAGTATTCGATGGCGGCCTGCTCGCAGAAGGTGCCCTCGGGGCCGAGCACGGCCACGCGCTGCGGCGACTCCAGCGCCAGGCAGGCGGACATGATCTCGCGCCAGATGGCGGCCACATGCGCCTCGCGCAGCGGGCCGGCGTTGTGGCGCTTGACCTTCTCGATCACCTGTGCCACCCGGTCGGGGCGGAAGAAGGGGGTGCCCTCGCGCTTCTTGACTTCGCCGACCAGCTCGGCCACGTGGGCGCGCTCGTTGAGCAGCTTCAGCAGTTGATCGTCGAGCGCATCGATCCGCTGCCGCAGCTCGGCCAGGGGATCGGGGGAGGCGGGTGGGGCGGTCATTCGGGCGCGTGCATCACGTGCATCAGGCGTGCAGTCGCTCGAATTCTCGCATGTAGGACACCAGCGCCTGGACGCCTTCGATCGGCATCGCGTTGTAGATGCTGGCGCGCATGCCGCCCACCGACTTGTGGCCCTTGAGCTGCAAGAGGCCCGCTTTTCGCGCGCCCTCCAGGAAGTCCGCGTTGCGGCTTTCGTCGCGCAGGAAGAAGGGCACGTTCATGCGCGAGCGGCATGAGGGCGCCACCTCATTGAAATAGAAGGGCGAGGCGTCGATGGCGCCGTAGAGCAGTTCGGCCTTGCGGCGGTTGCGCTCGGCCATGGCGTCGACGCCGCTCAGTTCACCCTCGGCCTGCTCCAGCAGCCAGCGGAAGGTCAGCCCCGCCATGTAGATGCCCCAGGTCGGCGGCGTGTTGTACATGGACTGGTTGTCGGCCACCAGCCGGTAGTTGAAGGCGCTGGGGCAGATCTCCAGCGCGCGGTCGAGCAGTTCGTCGCGCACGACGACGATGGTCAGTCCGGCCGGCCCCAGGTTCTTCTGCGCACCGCCGAAGGCCAGGCCCACGCGATCCCAGTCCACGCGCCGCGAGGCCACATGCGAGGAAAAGTCGATCACCAGCGGCGCCTCGCTGCCCAGCGCCCGCAGGTCGGGCACTTCCTGGAACTCGACGCCGTGGATGGTCTCGTTCGAGCACAGATGCACGTAAGCGGATCCCGGATCGAGCTGCCAGGAGGAGGGCGCCGGCAGATCGGTGTGACGGCTGCCGGCATTGCTGGCGGCCACCCGCGCCCGGCAGTAGCGCTGGGCCTCCTTGTGGGACTTGGCGCTCCAGCTGCCCGTGACCACGAAATCCACGCCGGCGCCGCGCGAAAGGTTCAGCGGGACGATGGCGTTCTCGCCCAGGCCGCCGCCTTGCATGAACAGGACGTGGAATGCCTCGGGCACGGCCAGGAGCCGGCGGAAGTCCTGCTCCGCCTGCTCCCGGATGGCGCCGAACGCCTTGCCGCGGTGGCTCATCTCCATCACGCTCATGCCGCAGCCCTGCCAGTCGAGCATGTCGGCGGCGGCCTGGCGCAGCACGGCCTCCGGCATCGCTGCCGGGCCGGCCGAGAAGTTGTAGGGGCGCGACGGGGTGGCGCTCACTTCTTCTGCGGCTTGGCGGCAGGCTTGGAGGCCGGGGCGCTGCCCTGGCCTCCGTCCGCGGGTGCGCCGAGCGCCTTTGCCACGCTGGCGTCGAGTGCATGCAGCTTGGGCTCGATGGCCGCGCGGGTCTCGGCGACCACCTTCTGGGTCAGCGCGCCCTGCAGCTGCGGGTTGACTTCCTGGTACTTCTTGCTCAGTGGCGAACTGATCCACGCGACCAGCTGGCGCAGCTCGTCCTCGCTGAAGTTCTGCTCCATCACCGGCGTGAGCGCCTCGGGCGCCAATTGCACGGCCTTGTCGCGCACGATCGGATAGGCGTCGTCGAAATACTTCTTCAGCTCGGCATCGGCCGCCTTGCCTGCGGCCTCGCGCTTGTCGGCGGGCACCTGCGTCTGCAGATAGCCGGCGCCGGCGCGCGCGATGGGCAGGCTCGATTCCTCGACCAGGCCCCGGGCCAGGGATTCGATGCCGGGACGCTGCAAATCGATGAACTGCTTGATCAGCGCCGCCTTGTCCTGGGCCCAGCCGACGGATGCGGCGGAAGCCAGGGCTGCGGAAACGAGGGCCAGCTTGAGAGTCTTCATTCAGGGTTCTCCATGGAAAGGGGGGCGTCGTCGGCGCCGTTCGCATCGTTCTCGACGATGCGCTGCAGCCCGCTGAGCTTGGCGCCTTCGTCCAGGCCGATCAGCGTCACGCCCTGGGTGGCGCGGCCGAGTTCGCGGATTTCGGAAACACGGGTGCGCACCAGCACACCCTTGTCGGTGATGAGCATGATCTCGTCGTCGGCGCGCACCAGCGTGGCGGCGACGACCTTGCCGTTGCGCTCGCTCTGTTGGATCGCGATCATGCCTTTGGTTCCCCGCCCGTGGCGGGTGTATTCGGTGATGCTGGTGCGCTTGCCGTAGCCGTTCTCGGTGGCGGTCAGCACACTTTGCTGTTCGTCCTCGGCCACCAGCATGGCGATCACGCCCTGGCCGTCCTCCAGCATCATGCCGCGCACGCCGCGCGCGTTGCGGCCCATCGGCCGGACGTCATTCTCGTCGAAGCGCACCGCCTTGCCGCCGTCGGAGAACAGCATGACGTCGTGCTGGCCGTCGGTCAGGGCGGCGCCGACGAGGTAGTCGCCCTCGTCCAGGTCCACGGCGATGATGCCGGCCTTGCGGGGGTTGCTGAATTCGTTCAGCGCCGTTTTCTTGACCGTGCCCATGGATGTGGCCATGAAGACGTAGCGATCGGCCGGGAAGCTGCGCATGTCGCCCGTGAGCGGCAGCACCACGTTGACTTTCTCGCCCTCGGCCAGCGGGAACATGTTGACGATCGGCCGCCCGCGCGAATTGCGCGAGCCCGCCGGCACCTCCCACACCTTGAGCCAGTACAGGCGTCCGCGGTTGGAGAAGCACAGGATGTAGTCGTGCGTGTTGGCGATGAAGAGCTGGTCGACCCAGTCGTCTTCCTTGGTCGCCGTGGCCTGCTTGCCGCGCCCGCCGCGCTTCTGCGCACGGTACTCGCCCAGCGGCTGGCTCTTGATGTAGCCGCTGTGCGAGAGAGTCACCACCATGTCGGTCGGCGCGATCAGGTCTTCGGTGGACAGGTCCTGCGCGCTGTGCTCGATCTGGCTGCGGCGCGCACCGGGCTTGGTCTGGCCGAACTCGTGCTTCAGCGCCGCGAGTTCCTCGCCGATGAGGGTCGAGACGCGCTCCGGCCGGGCCAGGATGTCCAGCAGGTCGTCGATTTCGGCCATCACCTCCTTGTACTCGGCGACGATCTTGTCCTGCTCCAGGCCGGTCAGGCGCTGCAGCCGCATCTGCAGGATCTCCTGGGCCTGCGTGTCGGAGAGGCGGTACAGCCCGTCCGGATGCAGGCCGTAGGCGCGGTCCAGCCCCTCGGGCCGGTAGTCGTCGGCATGAACGGTGCCCCCGTCGGCGCGGGCGCGCGTGAGCATCTCGCGCACCAGCGTGCTGTCCCAGGCGCGGCTCATCAGCTCGGCCTTGGCCACCGGCGGCGTGGGCGACTCCCGGATGATGCGGATGAACTCGTCGATGTTGGCCAGCGCCACCGCCAGGCCTTCCAGCACGTGGCCGCGGTCGCGCGCCTTGCGCAGGTTGAAGAGGGTGCGGCGGGTCACCACCTCGCGGCGGTGCTGCAGGAAGACCTCGATCAGGTCGCGCAGGTTGCACAGCTTCGGCTGGCCGTCCACCAGCGCCACCATGTTGATGCCGAAGGTGTCCTGCAGCTGCGTCTGTTTGTACAGGTTGTTGAGGACGACCTCCGGCACCTCGCCGCGTTTGAGTTCGATGACCAGCCGCATGCCTGACTTGTCGGACTCGTCCTGGATGTGGCTGATGCCTTCGAGCTTCTTCTCGTGCACCAGCTCGGCCATGCGCTCCTGGAGCGTCTTCTTGTTGACCTGGTAGGGTAGTTCGTCGACGACGATCGCCTGCCGCTGGCCGCGGTCGATGTCCTCGAAGTGGCAGCGTGCGCGCATCACCACCTTGCCGCGCCCGGTGCGGTAGCCCTCGCGCACGCCGTTGATGCCGTAGATGATCCCGGCGGTGGGGAAGTCGGGCGCCGGGATGATCTCCATCAGATCGTCCACGGTGGCTTGCGGCTGATTGAGCAGGTGCAGGCAGGCGTCCACCACCTCATTGAGGTTGTGCGGCGGGATATTGGTCGCCATGCCGACGGCAATTCCGCCCGAGCCATTGACCAGCAAATTCGGCAATTTGCTGGGTAAAACAATGGGTTCCTTTTCGCTGCCGTCGTAATTGGGCCCGAAGTCGACCGTTTCCTTGTCGATATCGGCCAGCATTTCGTGCGCAATTTTGGCCAGGCGGATTTCGGTGTAGCGCATGGCCGCGGCGTTGTCGCCGTCGACCGAGCCGAAGTTGCCCTGGCCGTCCACCAGCATGTGGCGCATCGAGAAGTCCTGCGCCAGCCGCACGATCGTGTCGTAGACCGACTGGTCGCCGTGCGGGTGGTACTTGCCGATCACGTCGCCGACGATGCGGGCCGACTTCTTGTAGGGCCGGTTCCAGTCGTTGTTCAACTCGTGCATCGCGTAGAGCACGCGCCGGTGCACCGGCTTGAGCCCGTCCCGCGCGTCGGGGAGCGCCCGTCCCACGATCACGCTCATGGCGTAATCGAGGTAGCTGCGCCGCATTTCCTCTTCGAGACTGATGGGCAGGGTTTCTTTGGCGAAGGAGGTCATGAAACGGGCGAACCGGCGGCGGAACCCCTGATTTTAGCCCGGCGCGGGTGTCGTAATCGAGCAACACAAGAAGGGGAATCCGCCCCTGTCCTACGGTTCGGCGCCGGCCGGTGGCCGGTTTGGGAAAGGCCCTATGGCACAATGGGTCCAGCGTTTTGGGTGGTGGTCACTTGAAGCGTCCTTGTTTCGCAGCGCGGCTGCGGCTTTTTCCCCAAGAGGAGAACCATGAAGAAACTGAATAAAGTGGCGATGATGTTTGCAGTCGCTGCGCTCGCCACGGCCGCAGGCGCGCAGACTCGTGTCACCGCCGCGGATGGTGGCCCCGTGATCGACAACTGGCAGAACGGCACCGGCGAACTGGTGTGGAAGAACGGCACCAACGAACTGTGCTGGCGCGATGCCAACTGGACGCCCGCCACGGCCGCCGTGGGCTGCGATGGCGCGCTGGTGCGCGCCGCTGCCCCGGCCCCGGCTCCGGCCGCTCCGCCGCCGCCTCCGCGGCCTCCGGTCGCCGCCAGCAAGGTGACCTACGCCGCCGACGCCTTCTTCGACTTCGACAAGTCGGTGCTCAAGCCTGAAGGCCGTGCCAAGCTGGACGATCTGGTCTCCAAGATCCGTGGCATCAACCTGGAAGTGATCATTGCCGTCGGCCACACCGATTCCATCGGTACCGACGCCTACAACCAGAAGCTGTCGGTGCGCCGCGCCGAAGCCGTGAAGGCCTACCTGGTGTCCAAGGGCATCGAGCGCAACCGCGTGTACACCGAAGGCAAGGGCGAGAAGCAGCCCGTCGCCGACAACCGTACCAAGGAAGGCCGCGCGAAGAATCGCCGCGTGGAAATCGAAGTGGTCGGCACCCGCCCGAACTGATTCGAGCTTCCCCGTTGAAAGCCCCGCCTCGGCGGGGCTTTTTCATTGCAGCGCCGCCAGCGCCATCCTGCTGCGGGACTTCCATCGATAATCCGGGGCCATGAGTCTCAGTGTGAATGCGGACCCCGCCGAACTCGCCAAGTTTTCTGAATTGGCGCATCGCTGGTGGGATCTGGACGGCGAATTCCGCCCGCTCCATGAAATCAATCCCCTGCGCCTGGACTGGATCCAAGGCATGGCGCCCGTCGCGGGGCGGCGCGTCGTGGATGTGGGCTGCGGCGGCGGCATCCTGGCCGACGCCATGGCGCGGCGCGGGGCCGAGGTGCTGGGGATCGATCTGGCGGCCAAGGCCCTGAAGGTGGCGCAACTGCACGCGCTGGAAGCCGGCACCCGGGGCGTGAAGTACCAGGAGATCAGCGCAGAGGCATTGGCTGCCGCGCAGCCTGCGGCCTTCGACGTGGTCACCTGCATGGAGATGCTGGAGCATGTGCCCGAGCCGGCCTCCGTGGTCAAGGCCTGTGCCGGCCTGGTCAGGCCGGGCGGCTGGGTGTTCTTTTCCACCATCAACCGCAATGCCAGATCCTTCCTGGCGGCCATTGTCGGTGCCGAGTACGTGCTGGGCCTGCTGCCCAGGGGTACGCACGAATACCGCAAGCTGATCCGCCCCAGCGAACTGGCGGCGCATTGCCGGGCTGCGGACCTGGAGGTGCGTCAGGCGCGTGGCATGCAGTACAACCCCCTGACCCGGCGCTACTGGCTCAGTGCCGACACGGGCGTCAACTACCTGATGGCCGCCCGCCGGCCGCCGGGCGCCGCATGACATTCACCGGTTTTCGCGCCGTGCTGTTCGATCTGGACGGCACGCTCATCGACAGCGCGCCGGACCTGGGCGCTGCAGCCGACCAGATGCGCCTGGACCGGGGGCTGGCGCCCCTGCCGCTGTCGGCCTACCGGCCGATGGCCGGCGCCGGTGCCCGCGGGATGCTGGGCGTGGCCTTCGGCATCCGGCCGGAAGCACCGGAATTCGTGGCCCTGCGCGAGGAGTTCTTCCGCAACTATGAGGCGCGCATGCTTGACGGAACGCGGGTGTTCGCCGGCGTGCCGGAACTCGTCTCGGCGCTGAGCGAGCGCGGCCTGGCCTGGGGCGTCGTGACCAACAAGGCCAGCCGCTTCACGCTGCCGCTGACCCGGGCCCTCGGGATGTTCGGCAGCGCCGGCGCCATCGTCAGCGGCGACACCACGCCGCATGCCAAGCCTCATCCCGCGCCGCTGCTGGAGGCGGCCCGGCAGCTTGGCCTGCCGCCGACGGAGTGCGTCTACGTGGGTGACGACGAGCGCGACATCATGGCTGGCCGCGCGGCGGGCATGCGCACGGTGGCTGCCCTGTACGGCTACCTGGGCGCGCAGGCGGACGCCGGACTCTGGCAGGCCGATGCCGCCGTCGATTCGCCGCAGGCGCTCTTGCAATTGCTTGGTGTGGACTAAAATAGCGCTTCGAGGGGCTGCACTGGTTTCGACGCGGGTTCGGGATCGCAGCGGGGCATGTCGAGCTGAATGCGCTCGTTAAACAGATTCAAACAAACTAACTGCAAACGACGAACGTTTCGCACTCGCCGCTTAAACCCGGCGAGCCTTGCAACAGTTGGCCGATGGGCTGGGCAAGGGGGCGCTAGAGCAATCTGACGCCTCCCGGCTGCAAGGTGAATCACATTGGCTGGCGGCGGTCCGGGCACCTTGGGCCGCCGCGAGATCCAAGGGTGCTGGCGGCCGGTGGAGCGTGCGACTGCGCGCCACCGGCGGCGAGATCCAAAACAGATCGCTAAACATGTAGAACTGCGCGACGAAGGCTTGCGGACGGGGGTTCGAATCCCCCCAGCTCCACCATTTATCCAAAACCCAACCGTTCTCGGTTGGGTTTTTTCTTGCCCGAAACCCCAGTGCTGGCGCGGTTTCCGGCGGTCGCCTCTTGGACACGCCACCCTGCCGCAGGTCGGTTCCGGGCCGTTTCCGGGCGTTCGGGCCTCTCCGTTCTCTGCACCCCTCTTGAGCTTTCAAGGGGAGAAGTCATGAATTGACGCAGGTCGGAGGGCGGTCGGTTGCGGTTTTCGTCTGGTGACCGCAGGCGACCGGGCTGGCGATGAGCGAAAAAAAGCCGCCTTGCGGCGGCAGGTCGGCAAGGCGTGCGTCAACGCAGACTGGCGTCCAGCTCACCCCGCTGCCCCTGCCAGTACGGCGTGAACCTGCCGCACAGCAAGGACGTGAGGCTCACGTCGAGACGGCCTTCGGCCATGCCCTCGACCAGATCGGGAGCCAGTTGCGCCAACCGGTAAATCCGGCTGGCCTGCCCCAAGTCGATGTCCTCGGCGGCGGCGATCTCGGTCATGGAGCCGAACTTTCCTTCATCCAGCAACCGCTGCCAGTGGTACGCCAAACCCAGAGCACGCATCAACGGCGTGTCCCGCGCCGCTTCCCGCAACCGCCGTTCGCGCTGGGCCTCCTCGATGAATGCTTGCGGCGCATCCAGTGGCGTGATCACTTCCTTCTTGAAGCCGCGCTGCACGAGCTTCCACGGCAGGAAGGTTTCGAGCTGCACGCCGCCCGCAGGCAAAGGCGTCTGGTAGGTAACGGCGTCGCCGGTCGCGCGCCCACGATGCTTCTTGCTCATGCATCCTCCCTGAAGCTGGCGATCAGATCGCGTTGAGCCTGCCAGTCCACCATCAAGGGATGGCGCTGGAACCAGATCAGGTTGAGGCGGCGCGGCTGCGCGCCTGCCATGAACTGCTCGATGATGTCCGGAGCCAGCAGCGTCAGGCGCAACAGCTCGTTGACCACGGATTGATGCAGCCTCTCGGCGCGGGCAATGGCCGAGCCGCTCTGCATCACGCCGGTGTCCAGCAGGTGCTGCCAGTAGAACGCGCGCGCCACGCCTTCCAGCAAGGTCACGTCGTGGACGCACTGGTCTTGCTCCAGCACGCGCCTCGCGCCCCGGCGGCGGAAGGCCAACGGCACGAAGGTGGTCATGGCGTCGTTCGTCATCACTCCACCTCCATCAGTTCTGCCCCGATGCTGCCCGGCGCGAACTCCTCGACCAGCGCGTTCCAGCCCAGCTCACGCCACTTCACTCGGATGCCTTGCACTTCGCCCGCGTGGACGAGGTCGATGCGCTCGATCATCAGGTTGGCGATGCGGTGGCGCTCGACCGGGAAAAGCTGATCCCACACGTCGTTGAGCCGTCCCATCGCCATCACCGTCGCAGCTTCATCGATCTGCGAACCAGTCTTCCGGATGTGCCGAACCACCGATGCGATGGCTTCGGGGCTGGTCAGCACCGTGCGCATCTGCGCCACCACCGCCGCTTCGATTTCCGGCGCGGGCAGACGTTCGAAGCCCTTGCCCGGCGCGCCGAAACGGTTCTCCGACTTCGAGACGTAGTAGCGGTACTGGTTGCCGTTCTTGCGCGCATAGGTCGGGTACATTCGTTCGCCCGATGGCGCGTACAGCAGGCCGCGCAGCAGGGCGTCGGTACGTGAGCGAATCTTCGTGGCGACGCTGCGTGCGTGCCCATCTTGGGACAGCACCTCATGCACCTTGCCCCACAGACCCGGGTCGATGATGGCCGGGTGCGCGCCGGGGAACCAGCTTCCCTTGTGGGACAGTTCGCCCAGATAGATGCGATTGCGCAGCAGCTTGTGCAGGTACTTCTTGTCGATGCGCGCTCCTACGCGGGTCTGACCCTCCTGCGTCGTCCATGCCTTGGTGGTGACGCCATCGGCGGTCAGGCGGGCCGCGATTTGCGTCGGTGAGCCGATGGTCAACATCTCCTCGAAGATGCGCCGCACCACGGCGGCCTCGGTTTCGTTGATGACCAGTTGCCGGTTGGCGACGTCGTAGCCCAGCGGGGGGACGCCGCCCATCCACAAGCCTTTCTTCTTGGCGGCGGCGATCTTGTCGCGGATACGCTCGCCGGTGACCTCGCGTTCGAACTGCGCGAAGGACAGCAGGATGTTCAGCGTCAGCCTCCCCATCGATGTCGTGGTGTTGAACTGCTGCGTGACCGAGACGAAGGACACACCGTGGCGCTCGAACACGTCCACCATCTTGGAAAAGTCCGCGAGGCTGCGGGTCAGGCGGTCGATCTTGTAGACCACCACGATGTCGATCTGGCCGCGCTGGATGTCGGTCATCAGACGCTTCAAAGCGGGCCGGTCGGTATTGCCGCCGGAGAACCCGGGGTCGTCGTAGTCGTCCGCCACCGGAATCCAGCCCTCGGCGCGCTGGCTGGCGATGAAGGCGTGGCCCGCCTCCTTCTGGGCGTCGATGGAGTTGAATTCCTGATCGAGACGTTCGTCCGAAGACACCCGGCAGTACACCGCGCAGCGTTTGCGCGTCTTGGTCGTGGCGATGTGCGAAGGGCCGTTCATCGCGCACCTGCCTTGCTGGCAAGGCCGAAGAACAGCGGCCCCGACCAATGCGTGCCGGTGATCGCGCGCGCCACGGCGGTCAGGCTCTTGTAGCTGCTGCCTTCGTACTCGAACCGCCCTTCGGCGGTGACCGTGACCCTGTGGTCGCGCTCGCCCCATTCGCGCAGCAACACGGTGCCCGGCGCGAAGTGGTGGTCGAGCGGCTTCGCCCTCAGCTTGATCTTGGAATGCTGCGAGCCGATGGCCTCCAGTCGTTGGCGTGTGGTCGGCGACAGACCGCCGAACGCCTCCTCCTGCAACTTGTAGGCGACGCGGGATTCGATGAAGGCCCGGTTGGTTTTCATGGGGCGGCGGCTGAAGTACCGATCCCACTCGGCCCATAGATCGGCGAGTGGCAGATCGGACAGCGCCGCGATACGGGCCGAGATGGATGATTGGCTTTCGTTCATTGCAACTTCTCCTGTTGAGACGGGGTTGCATGAACGCGCTGGTTGGGCAGGAAGCCAAGGCGAACCGCGCCCGGTTTTGGCTCGCCAGAGACAAGGCTGCGGGTGATGGCCGCAGCAAGGATGGTGGTGATCTCCGCTGCGCGCGCGGCCGGATGCATCGCCGCAGGGGATGGCAGTTCGAGGTTCTTCATGACGGCTCCGAGGAATAGCAACCGTCAGGGATAGTGAGCCCGATCTCCCGAAGCGGATGGCAATTCCGAGCAATGCCGATGCCGCACGGCCATCAAAATTGCGCGTTTACGAAACAGTTGACACGCAGGCGGAGGGTCGATACGATCCGGCCATTAACTAATCACGCAATCAGGTAACAACCATGCCCTTTGGAGCCTTCATCCGCAAGAAGCGCGAGGAGAAAGGCATTCAGATGAATGACTTCGCGCGGCAACTGGAGATCTCGCCCGCCTACTGGTCGCGCATCGAGCGCGACATGGAAAAGCCACCGAAGGACGAGCTGATCCGCAAGGCCGCAGAGATTCTGGGCATCAGCGCCGACGACGCCTTCGTCGAGGCCAGCCGACTGCCGCCGGACATCCGCGATGATGTGGGCAATCTGGTGCGGATGTACCGCAGGCAAGTGACGGAGAAGAAGTGAATGCCGGTTCTGACGCTCGACTACCGGCATTGCGACCGGAAACGCCCCAAGTACCTCAAGCACGCTGACGTCGAAGGCATCGCCGCGCTCGCGCGTCAGCAACTGGTCGCGGCCAGCATCGACGCCATCTCCTTCGATACGCTGCGCCAGATCGATGGCTTGAAGGTCAACGGCATTGACATCACGCTGGAGGTCAGCACCGACCACGACGTGCATGACGAACAGGGCAACCACGTCTTCGGCATCTGCGAATACGACCCCGGCGTCCCCGACACGGCGATGGTGTCTATCTCGCCCGTCGGCGAAAAACTCAGCGACCTGCTGGCTCTCAGCACACTCGCCCACGAACTGGGCCACGCGGTGTTCGACGCACCCGGCTGGATTTTTCAAGGCAGCAAGGGGCCGGGCTTGTTCGACGCCATCGCACCTTCTACGCAACGAGCCTACCGCACCACGACGCCGGACAGCGATCATCTGGCGAAGTCGCTGGCGGCAGGCAACCGGAGCGGGCCGACCTCGGACGAGCATTTCGCCGAGCTGCGCGCCAACGAGTTCATGGGGTCACTGCTCGTGCCGCGCCAGCGCCTGAACGCCGCTGTCGAGGAGCTTGCGCCGAAGTACGGCGTCACCATCCATCGCAGCCCGTCCCTTGATCCGGACATCCCCGGCACGGCCCTGCGCCTCACGGTGGACGGCGACATCGGCTTCTTCGACATGGAATGCTTGGAAAAAGCCTTGGCCACCCGATTCGGCGTCAACCGCCGCTTCATTCAGGTGCGCTTGGATCGCTATGGCCTGACCCGACAGGAGGCCGTGATGCGCTGACCTCCGCCTGCCCGCCCACCGCGCCGACTTCGCGTCGGCATTTTTTGAGTCTCGCCATTAACCATTCGCGCAATCGCGCACTTTCTTGAAGGAACCTGCCTATGCCAACCGGCCAAGCCTCCACCGCCCCGCAGAAATCGGCTGTCGCCAAGCAGTCGACTCCGAAACGTGCGCGCGAACAACGATCCGATGATGGCTCGACCATCCTGCCGAACATGGAGCACTTCGTCGGCCTGCTGCGAAAGCTGAAACGCCCCGGCCTCGCGGTGCGCTTGCTTGAACAGGCCAGCGGCGCGGCGCTGCCGGAACTGCACGCGCTGGCCGACGCGGCCAAGGGCAAGCTCCCGGTCGAATCCCGTCAGGCGATCTTCCACGCCGTCGCCAAGCTGGAAGTCACCGCCCAGCAGAACATCGAGCGCGCTGCCGAACGGGTCATGCTGCTCGAAGACGACTACGGCGCGCAGGCCGTCCAATCCTTGCTCGACGAGCAGCGCACCGACGATGCCGCCGTTCTGGCGATGCCCAGCGACCGGTACAGCCGCGCGCTGTACCTGTGCATCTTGCAGGAGTTCCCTGAGAACGGCGCGCGACGCGAAGATCGGTTCGATCAGGCCGAACACCTGCAAGTGATGCATCGTCAGTGGAAGAGCGACCACTACTCCAGCCACTACCTCGGCCCCAAGGGCGTGCTGCCGAAGACGGGCACGGACGTGCAGGAGGTGCTGCGCACGCGGATCGCCGATCTGTTTCCGCAGGTGCCGAAGGATCAAATCCTGATCGAACAGTTCACGCGGCGCGACCTCTCGCACGCCCAGCGCGATGGCGATGAAGATGCCGACGAAGATGACCCGGCATTGCTCCACACGTTGACTGCGACGTTCAACGGCTCGACGGCTCACTACCAGCAGGTCGCCAACGGACAGATCGTCGATCACGAGGAACCTGCCGCGATGTCGGCGCGCTTTTCGTGGGAGCCAGAAACCGGCGCGCTCAGCGTGTTCTGCGAAGACCGAGAAGCACGCCGCGAACTGGCCACGATCTTCCGTGACGTGGCGCTGGCACACGATGGCGACATCGACGACATGCCCATGCGCCAGTTCGACCTGCTCGGCTTTTCGACATCGGAGATGCTCAAGCGCCTCGAACGGGATCGCATCGCGGGCATCGAGAGCATCTCGATTCTCCAGATCAAGGTGGCGCGTCCGTTCGAGCAGCAGTCGGAGATCAGCGGGCGCACTGTCGTTCGGCAACTGTCAAGCAAGATGGAAATCACCCGCGACCGCCGCGATGGTCGCAGCATCTATCAGGTCGCCTATGAAGACTACAGCGCCGACGACCTGAGCCAGTACGCGCTTGTGCAGGTGAAGCTGGTGATGCGCATGGCCAAGCAACCGCATCGAAAAGCGCACAACGTCGCCGTGCAGATCACCGCTCCGAACGGGCTGAACGACAAGAGCCGGACGGAGGACGACCGCAAGCGCGTGCTGGAGCAGCTCACCAAGATCGGCGTGTTGAGCCAGTTCTGAGGAGGACGCTGACGATGTCACCGTATCTGAGCTTCTTTCTCGCACTGGACAACCTGTCACGTCTCGACGCGCCAGTCTTGGCTGCGAGCCTCGGACGCGACGGACGGCAGTTTCTTCAGCGTCGCTGGATTGCGCCCGCAGGCTTCCACACCCATGTGATGGTGCCGTTCCTCGATTCCGAGCAGGAAGTCGAAGTCGAGGTGGATGAGGACGCAGGCCGATTTCAATACCGCAGTCCGCAGAATGGGCGAACCGTCGTGCAACCGTTGTCGGACATTGCGCTGTATTCCATCCAGATGGATTCGTGGTTCGATGATCTGGCCGCGCTGATCGGCATCGAGGCCCACCGACGCTCCGCCATTCAGACCCGCACACCAAACCACCTGTGGCACCTCGGCGAGATGCGAATCGCCAATACGCACGACTTCGCGCCGGTGTTCGTCGGGCGAGCGTGGTCGCGCGCGCCGCAAGACAAGACCACTGCCGTCCTTGCCGATTCGGGCTGGGCGCGTGGCGGCGTCGTCCTGTGCCCTCGGCGTATCGAAGCAGCACTTCCGCGTGATCACGCCATGCGAGGCCTCGACGAGTTCGTGCGCGTGTTCGATGGAGTGGACGCGTTCGACACCGATGCATTCAACCGTGTCCTGCGCGGATACGTCACCATCGTGGGCGAACCCGAGCCCGTGCAATTCTTGAACGGTACGCGGCTCAAGCTCCCGCACATGACATCGTCAATCGAACTCACCGAAGCGCGCGCAAAGATTATCAAGCAGATGTGGGGCACCGATGGACACGCACCGCCCGTGATGTCGTGGGCGGAAGTCAATGGTGCCGTCACCGTCAACACTGGCTATCAGTCCTTCGACAACGCTTTCAACGAGACCCCGAGCCGCGAGGACGTGATCGAAAAGGTTTCGCGCGGGAAATACCGTCTGCGACGCAACCCATAAATCCGACTACAAATCGAACTACACACGGGCCATAAACCCGTGCGGAGACTGCGATGTGCCCATTTCATCTAGGAGGCACATCGCAATGCAACCCCAAACCCTTTCCACCAAAACCGGGCTGATCGCGCATCAGCCGATGCCGGGCGGGACGCCGCGCATCGCCCTCGACGAAAACCAGCTCGCCATCCGGTGGGGGCTTTCCGTCAAGACCCTGCGCCGCTGGCGTCAGGAACAGCTCGGGCCGATCTACTGCAAGCTCGGCCACCGGGTCACCTACCTGCTGCACGAAATCGAAGCCTTCGAGCGGCGCGTCTCGCGCTACTCCAGCTTCACTCGTGCGTACCAGTGAGGAGACGGTCATGAACGATTTGACCCTCTTTCCCGCCGACATCGCCGCGATGTCCGTCAGCCAGTTGGCCGCGCTGCCCGCCGCGCAGAAGGCCGAGATCGACAAGAACCTCGACGAAGCCCTCGACTGGCTCAAGAAGGCGCGCACCAAGTTCGACGCGGCGCTCGACGCCGCCTACGGCGAACAGGCCCGCACGGCGCTGCGCGATTCCGGCCGCGACTTCGGCACCGCGCATCTCGACGACGGCCCGCTGCACATCAAGTTCGAACTGCCCAAGAAGGTCAGTTGGGATCAGAAGAAGCTGAGCGACATCGCCGCCCACATCGTGGCCTCCGGCGAGAAGGTCGAGCACTTCCTCGACGTGAAGCTGGCGGTTTCCGAATCGCGCTTTACCAACTGGCCGCCGACGCTCCAGCAGGAGTTCGCCGCCGCTCGCACGGTCGAGCCGGGCAAGCCGTCTTTCACCCTTTCCCTCGATTCGGAGCACTGATCATGAGCACCAGCCTCATCGCTTTGCTGCGCAAGCAGCTACCGTCCATCTTCGGCGAATCCCTGCCCACGGACATCCATTACCGCAACGCCGACGGCAACGTGGTCGCCGTCGCGCTCGACGCGGCCACGGTGGACGAACTGGCCTTCGCCATCCAGACCGCCAGCGCGGAAGCGTCGGCATTGAACCGCCGCCGCAACGCGCTGGAAGACCTCCACACCGAGGTGCGCAAGCGCGCCGCCCGCGGTGCCGACCGCATCGCCGACATCGCGTGGGAGGGCTGATCATGAGCGCGATCATTCCCTTCCAGTTCGAGGCGCACGCCGTGCGCGTGCAGGTCGACGGCGCGGGCCTGCCGTGGTTCAACGCCAGCGACGTCTGCGATGCGCTGGAGATGGGCAACCCGTCTCAGGCGATCAAGTCCCACGTCGATGCCGATGATCTCCAGAAATTGGAGGTCATCGACAACCTCGGCCGCACACAGCGCGCCAACCACGTCAACGAATCCGGCCTCTACGCTCTGATCCTCGGCAGCACGAAGGACGCCGCAAAACGCTTCAAGCGTTGGGTGACCGGCGAAGTGCTGCCCGCGATCCGCAAGACCGGCGCGTATGCCACCCCCGGCACGCTGGCGGCCTTGCCCGCGCCGACCCACGACCGCGTGTCCGCCATCCTGCTGATCGGCGAGGCCGTGGCGAAGGTGCCGGGCGTGAAGCCGGGTATCGCGGTGGCGGCGACGCTGACCTGTATTCAGGAGAACACCGGCATCACCACCGAGGTGCTGCGCCGCGCGCTGTCGTCGGCCAACGAGCCGATCTGCGCCTTGAACGCCACCCAGCTCGGCAAGCTGCTGAACCGCTCGGCCAAGGCCACGAACCAGTTGCTGTCGGCAGGCGGATTCCAGTTTCGCAATGACCGCGACGAATGGGAACTGACCGAGGCCGGTGAAGCGTGGGCCGAGGCCATGCCGTACTCGCGCAACGGCCACAGCGGCTACCAGATTCTCTGGAATCCCGCCGTCGCCGACGAGTTGAAGGAGGTGGCGTGATGTCCCTCCCGATCATCTCCGCGCAGCAGCGCATGGCCGAGCGCAAGGGCGTGAAGCTCCTGATGCTGGGCAAGTCCGGCATCGGCAAGACCACCCGGCTCAAAGACCTCGACCCGAAGACCACGCTGTTCATCGACATCGAGGCGGGCGACCTCGCCGTGGCCGACTGGCCGGGCGACACCATTCGTCCGGCGTCGTGGCCGGAGAGCCGCGACTTCTTCGTGTTCCTCGCCGGGCCGGACAAGTCCCTGCCGCCGGACGCCGCGTTCTCGCAGGCGCATTACGACCACGTCATCGAGAAGTTCGGCGACCCGGAGCAGCTCGACCGCTACCACACCTTCTTCCTCGACTCGATCACGCAGCTCTCGCGCCAGTGCTTCGCGTGGTGCAAGACGCAACCGGGCGCGGTCAGCGACCGCACCGGCAAGCCCGACATGCGCGGCGCTTACGGTCAGCTTGGACAGGAGATGGTCAGTGCGCTCACCCACCTGCAGCACGCGCGTGGCAAGAACGTGGTGTTCGTCTGCATCCTCGACGAACGGCTCGACGACTACAACCGCAAGGTGTTCGTGCCGCAGATCGAGGGCAGCAAGACCAGCCTCGAACTGCCCGGCATCGTCGACGAGGTCGTGACGCTGGCCGAGATCAAGGCCCAGAACCCGGATGGCAGCGACAGCAGCTTCCGCGCCTTCGTCACCCACACCCTCAATCCCTACGGCTATCCGGCCAAAGACCGCAGCGGTCGTCTCGACCTGCTCGAACCGCCGGACTTGAACGCGCTGATCGCCAAGTGCGCGGGCACGCCCGTGCCCGCCAGCGTCGCCATTCCCCAATCCCACGAATCTCAGGAGTAATCACCATGACCACGCAGAACTGGAACGACTTCAACGACGCCGAACAGCAGCAAGGCTTCGACCTCATCCCCAAGGGCACCATCGTCCCGGTGCGCATGACCATCAAGCCGGGCGGCCACGACGATCCCGAACAGGGCTGGGGCGGCGGCTATGCCACCGAATCCTTCGAGACCGGCTCGATCTACCTCGCCGCCGAGTTCGTCGTCACCGGCGGCGCGCACGCCAAACGCAAGATGTGGTCGAACATCGGCCTGCACTCCAAGAAGGGGCCGACGTGGGGCCAGATGGGGCGTAGCTTCATCCGCGCCGTGCTCAACAGCGCGCGCAACGTCCATCCGCAGGACAACGGCCCGCAGGCGGCGGCCGCGCGCCGTATCCAAGGCTTCCACGAACTGGACGGCATCGAGTTCCTCGCCCGTGTGGATGTCGAGAAGGACGCCAAAGGCCTGGATCGCAACGTCGTGAAGCTCGCGGTCGAACCCGACCACCCCGACTACGCCAAGTTCATGGGCGTGCCGCCGAAAACCAAGACCGGCGGTGGTACTTCGGGCGCTCCGGCGCAGGCCGCGCCGTCTTCCTACACCGCCACGCCCGCCGCGCCGCAGCGCGCGCCGGTGACCGGCAAGCCCGCGTGGGCGCAGTGAGGGAGGCGAATGAAATGCTGGGTCTGCAAACGACAGGCGCGCGGCTACGGCCACACGGATGGCCGGTTCAAGACCGCCGATCCGCGCCGCTACGTGATCGACTGGGTGTTCTGCTCGCGCCGCTGTCAGGACGCCTTCCACATGCTCTACGGCAACTGGATGCGCGTGAAGGAAGGGCGCGTCGCCAAGACGGAGGTCGCCATGATCGATCCGTCTGATATCGAGAAGGCCGCGATGAGGAAGTGCCTCAAGGCCTTCGGCGAAGCGGCGGGCGAAATCGGCTTCGACAAGCCCTTGGGCCAGTACGACGAAGCCGAGGCGCTGCGCGTCATCGACGCCATCGTCACCTGCTACACGGAGGCGATGGTCGAGCACCACGAGGCGACCAAGTACCCACCCGTGCGCGGCATGGCTCCGACGCCCGACCCATTCGATCTGTCCGATCTGGAGGACAAGGAGTTCTGGGAGGCGAAGCCATGATGGACTTCAATTCCTCGTCCAGCGTCTCCGGCCAGATCACCGCGCTCGTGGACATCGGCATGCAGCGCGTGCGCGCACAGCAGCCCGCGCGTGACTACCTCGGCGCATCGCGTCTGGGCGTGTCGTGCGAGCGCGCCTTGCAGTTCGAGTACGCGAAGGCTCCGGTCGACTACGGACGCGACACCCAAGGCCGGATGCTGCGCATCTTCGAGCGCGGTCACGTCATCGAGGACTGCATGGTGGCGTGGCTCCGTGACGCGGGCTTCGATCTGCGAACGCAGAAACCAGACGGCGGTCAGTTCGGTTTCTCCGATGCGCATGGTCGGCTGCGCGGTCACGTCGACGGCGTCATCGTCGGCGGGCCGGAGGGTTTCCGCTACCCCGCGCTGTGGGAGAACAAATGCCTCGGCGTGAAGGCGTGGCGCGAGCTGGACGCCAAAGGCCTCGCGGTCGCCAAGCCGGTGTACGCGGCGCAGGTCGCGCTGTATCAGGCCCACCTGCAACTGCACGAGCACCCGGCGCTGTTCACCGCGATCAACGCCGACACGATGGAGATCTACGTCGAACTCGTGCCCTTCGATCCCGCGCTGGCGCAACGCATGACCGACCGTGCGGTGAAGGTCATTGCGGCGACCGAAGCCAGTGAACTGCTGCCGCGCGCTTTCAACGATGCCACCCACTTCGAATGCCGTATGTGCGCGTGGCAAGACCGCTGCTGGAGGACACCGGCATGAACGATGACACCCAATTCGCTGGCGGCGTCGAACCCATGATCGACGCCAAGCAGGCTGCCACTGCCTTGCGTTTGCCGTACTACTGGTTTGCCGATCATCAGATGCGAGCCAAGTACAGGATTCCGCACTACCTTATGGGTGGTCTGGTTCGCTACCGGCTGTCGGAGCTTTCCGCTTGGGCCGCGCGCAGCAACGCAGTCCAGAACCGCAACGAACACGACAGCGGATCGTCTGTCGAGGGGGTCGAATGATCGACTTCAACGACGCCAATCCACCTGCCTCTCGTGACCTCGACGCCGAACGCGACACCATTCGCACCGAGCTGCTTGGGCGGCTGGAATCGGTGCTAGCGGCACTGTTTCCCGCAGGCAAGAAGCGCAACGGCAAGTTCCTGATCGGCGATGTGCTCGGCAGTCCGGGCGACAGCCTCGAAGTCGTGCTCACCGGCGACAAGACCGGCCTGTGGACGGATCGCGCCACGGGCGACGGCGGCGACATCTTCACGCTGATCGCGGCGCAGCTCGGCGTCAATGCGCACGCGGATTTTCCGCGCGTGCTCGAAGCGGCGACCGAACTGGTCGGGCGCACTCCGGTGGCACCGGCGCGCAAGGGCAAGAAAGAAGCGCCCGTCGATGACCTCGGCCCGGCCACCGCCAAGTGGGACTACCTCGACGCCAGCAGCAAGCTGATCGCGGTCGTCTATCGCTACGACCCGCCCGGAAGGAAGAAGGAGTTCCGTCCGTGGGACGCGCGCCGCCGCAAGATGGCTCCGCCCGAACCACGTCCGCTCTACAACCAGCCGAACCTTACCAGCGCCTCGCAGGTGGTGTTGGTCGAAGGCGAGAAATGCGCGCAGGCGCTGATCGGCGCAGGCGTCGTCGCCACCACCGCAATGCACGGCGCGAACGCGCCGGTGGACAAAACCGACTGGTCGCCGCTGACCGGCAAGGCTGTGCTGATCTGGCCCGACCGCGACAAGCCGGGCTGGGACTACGCGACGCAAGCGGCGCAGGCCATCCTGTCGGCGGGCGCGAAATCCTGCCACATCCTGTATCCGCCCGAAGACGCTGCCGAAGGTTGGGATGCGGCGGACGCGGCAGTCGAAGGCTTCGACATCGCGGCTTTCCTCACGCATGGGCCACGCTTGCAGATGCACGACATCGACGAGGAGGCCGCGCCAGTCGTCAGCAACGACGAATCGGTGTGGGGCACGGAGGACGCGCTGGCGCTGTCCTTCACCCGCCGCTACCACCGCGACTGGCGCTACGTCGCGGCGTGGGGACGTTGGTTGGTGTGGGACGGGCAACGCTGGCGCACCGAGGACACGCTCGCGGCGACCGACCTGATCCGCAGTGTCTGCCGTCACGCCGCCGTCCACGCCGACAACCCGAAGATCGCCGCCAAGCTCGCCACCTCCGGCACGGTCGGCGGCGTCGAACGGCTGGCGCGCGCGGATCGCAGGCACGCGGCCACCACTGCCGAATGGGACGCCGACCCGTGGCTGCTCAACACGCCCGGCGGCGTGGTCGACCTCACCACCGGCAGGCAGCGCACGCACGACCGCGCCGACCGGATGACGAAGATCACCACGGCCACGCCCGGCGGCGACTGCCCGATCTGGCGGCAGTTCCTCGCCGAAGTCACGGGTGGCGACAACGAGCTGCAAATCTACCTGCAACGGATGGCGGGCTACGCGCTCACCGGCTCGACGCAGGAGCACGCGTTGTTCTTCCTGTACGGCACGGGTGCGAACGGCAAGTCGGTGTTCGTCAACACGCTGGCCACGATCTTGGGCGACTACGCGGCCAACGCGCCGATGGACACCTTCATGGAAACGCGCACCGACCGGCATCCGACCGACATGGCGGGCCTGCGTGGCGCGCGCTTCGTGGCCGCCATCGAAACCGAACAAGGGCGGCGCTGGGCCGAATCCAAGGTCAAGAACCTCACGGGTGGCGACAAGATCTCCGCGCGTTTCATGCGGCAGGACTTCTTCGAGTTCTTCCCGCAGTTCAAGCTGGTCGTCGCAGGCAACCACAAGCCCGCCATCCGCAACATCGACGAAGCGATGAAGCGGCGGCTGCACCTGATCCCGTTCACGATCACCGTGCCGCCCGAACGCCGCGACAAGCATCTCCAGCAGAAGCTCTTGGCCGAGCGCGACGGCATTCTGGCGTGGGCGATTCAGGGTTGTCTGGACTGGCAGCGCCTCGGACGGCTCGCGCCGCCGCAGCAGGTGCTCGAAGCGACCGAGGAGTATTTCGAGGCCGAAGACGCGGTGAGCGCCGAACCCATCGGTGGCAATGGTTTGATCGGGCCGGTCGTCGGCGACCGCTACTTCCTCGCCCACCCGAAGGTGTCGGCGGTCGTGGTCACCGATTCGGCGGGCACGCCCGCGACGCTGGTCGCAGGTACCCACTACACCGTGGACACGGACTTCGGTGCCCTCCAGTTTCTGGATACCACCGGCTTCACCGCGCCGTTCAAGGCAGCCTACACCTACGGCGCGGCCACCGAGATCGGCATCTTCACGCAGTCGGTGCCGGAGCGTTACCTGCGGCTGGAAGGCATCAACACCGCGCAGGGCAACGCGAAGGTGTTGGTCGAGCTGTACCGCGTGGCCTTCGATCCGCTGAAGGAAATCTCCTTCATCTCGGACGAATACAACAAGTTCGAGCTGGAAGGCTCGCTCTTGGCCGACACCACCAAGCCCTTCGACGCGGTGCTCGGCCAGTTCGGTCGCATCGTGCAGTTGTGAGGTGCGCCATGAGCGATCTGGACAAGCTCGTCCCGCAAGCCTTCGAGATCACGCTCGCGGGCGAAGCCGTCAGCGTGAAGCCGCTGAAGGTCGGGCAGATGCCCGCCTTCCTGCGCGCGATCACGCCGGTGATGCAGCAGATCGGCGGCGACGGCATCGACTGGCTGGCGCTGTTCGGCGAGCGCGGCGACGACCTGCTGACGGCGGTGTCCATCGCCATCGGCAAACCGCGCGCGTGGGTCGATGCACTCGACGCCGACGAAGCCATCCTACTAGCGGCGAAGGTGATCGAGGTGAACGCGGATTTTTTTACCCGGACGGTGATGCCGCGCCTCGACGGGCTGATCGCGCGGACGAGCGCGGCGGTGGCGACGGCCACGGCTGGTTCGACACCGTCCAGCACCTGATCGCCCACGGCCACCGGCTGCCGGACATCCTCGACTACACGCTGGCGCAGCTGCGCGGCTTCGCCGCTGCCACGGCGCGGGAGGACGCCGCGTGCGATGCGCGGCTGCTCTCGTTGATCGCCATCGGCGCGCGCGGCGATGCCCGCCACCTCGACCAGACCCTCGACAGGCTCCAAGACCGTGCGCATCTCCGTTCGCATCGATAGCAAGGCCGCGCAGGCGCAATTGCGACACTGGGGCGGTGAGTTCCGCGACAAGGTCAAGAAGGCGGTCGCGCGCGGCATCGCCAGCGAGGCTACCGACCTGAAACAGGACGTGCGCAGCCACGTCGCGGGCCAGATGGCGGTGGTCAAGAAATCCTTCGTCAAGGGCTTCACCGCGAAGGTGCTCGACAAGGACAAAAACCGGCTGCCCGCGCTCTACGTCGGCTCGCGCATCCCGTGGTCGGGCATCCACGAGCACGGCGGACAGATCGCGGGCCGGATGCTGATTCCGCTGAACGGGCGCGTGGGCCGCAAACGCTTCAAGGCGCAGATCGCCGAGCTGATGCGCGGCGGCAACGCCTATTTCATCAAGAATGCAAAGGGGAACATCGTGCTGATGGCTGAGAACATCGCCGAACACGACCGCGTGCTCTCCGGCTTCAAGCGCCGCCACCGCAAGGCCGAAGGCATCAAGAAGTTGAAGCGCGGCGCGGACATTCCCATCGCGGTGCTGGTGCCGCGTGTGGTGCTCAAGAAACGGCTCGATGTCGAGCGGATCGTCGCGGGCCGTATCCCGCGTCTGACGGCGGCCATCGAAAAGCAGCTTCGCGTGGTGGACTGAGATGGCGAACCGGATTTCCGTCCTCGTCGCGCTGGAAGGCGCGGACGAGGGTCTCAAGCGCGCCATCACGTCCGCCGAGCGCAGTCTGGGCGAACTGTCGTCCAGCGCCAAGACCGCAGGTGACAAGGCCGCCGCCGGGATGGCCGAGGTCAAGGCCGGGGTCTCGGCCTTCGGCGATCAGGTTTCCAAGGCCAAGACGCAACTGCTGGCCTTCCTGACCATCAACTGGGCGGCGGGCAAGGTGCAGGAGATCGTCCAGATCGCCGATGCGTGGAACATGATGTCCGCGCGTCTGAAGCTCGCCACCGCAGGCCAGCGCGAATACGCGGCCGCGCAGAAGGAACTGTTCGCCATCGCCCAGCGCATCGGCGTGCCGATCCAAGAAACCGCCACGCTCTACGGCAAGCTCCAGCAGGCCGTGCGGATGCTCGGCGGCGAGCAGAAGGACGCGCTGTCGCTCACCGAAAGCATCTCGCAGGCGCTGCGCCTGTCGGGAGCGTCGGCGACCGAAGCGCAATCGTCCCTGCTGCAATTCGGGCAGGCGCTGGCGTCGGGCGTACTGCGCGGCGAGGAATTCAATTCCGTCGTCGAGAACAGCCCGCGTCTGGCGAAGGCGCTGGCCGACGGCCTGAACGTCCCCATCGGTCGGCTGCGCAAGCTGGCCGAGGAAGGACGGCTGACCGCCGACGTGGTGGTCAACACGCTGATGAGCCAGAAGGACAAGCTGGCTGCCGAGTATGCGCAACTGCCGATGACCGTCGGTCAGGCCTTCACCCGCCTGTCGAACGCCTTCGGCCAGTGGATCAGCCGCCTCGACGAATCCACCGGCTTCACCGAGAAGCTGGCGCAGGCGCTGACCTGGCTCGCGGAAAACCTCGACACCGTGATGAAGTGGCTGACCCGCATCGCCGAGGTCGGCCTCGCGGTGCTGGTCTATCGCCTGATCCCGGCGCTGATCATCGCGTGGCAGACGGCGGGCGCGGCGGCGGTGACGGCGGCCAGCACCACGGCGGCGGCATGGGCGACGGCGAACCTGTCGGTGTCCAGCGCCATCGCCTCGGTCGGCAAGCTGCGCGTGGCCTTCGGCGTGCTCGGCGCGGCCATCGTCGGCTGGGAAATCGGGACGTGGCTGTCGGAGAAGTTCGAGATCGTCCGCAAGGCGGGCATCTTCATGGTCGAGGTGCTGATGAAGGGCATCGAGCACCTGCGCTTCCAGTGGGAGGTGTTCGCCGCCGTCTTCACATCCGACACCATCGCCGAAGCCACCAAGCGCCATGAGGAACGCCTCGCGGAGATGAACCGCATCTTCGGCGAGATGTACGCCGACGCCGCCGAGGGCGCGAACGCGGCGCGCGGCGCGATGAACACCGCCGCGACCGCCGCCGAGGAAATCGCCAAGCGGCTCGAAGCCGTGCGGCAAGGCACGCAGGAAGCAGTCGGGCGCGGCATCGAGGCGGTTCACGCCGCGTTGGAGAAGCTGAAAGGTCGTCTCGGCGAGGTGGAACAGTCGGTCGGCAAGGCGCAGGCCACGGTCAGCGACGCCACCGCGAAGATGGCCGAAGCCTACAAGGGCTTGTCCGCGCAGGTCGAGGCCAGCCTCGGGCAGCAGGTGCTGGCGGTGAAGAACCGCTACGAGCAGGAGAAGGCGGAGCTGGAACTCACCCGCCAGTCCGAAACCGCCAAGATCACGCAGTCCACGCAACTGCTGACCGAAGCCCTGACGCAGCAGACCACGCTGCGCCGCAACGCCACCACCGAAACGCTCGCCCTGATCGATCAGGAATCGCAGGCGCGGCGCGACGCGGCGGCGCGGCAGGGCCAGACCGAGGCCGAACGCGCAGCCAACGTGCAGCGCGTCGAGAACGACATCCTCGCCACCAAGCGGCAGACGCTGGCGCAGGCGCTGGGCGAGTACCGCCAGCACATCGACGCGCTCAACGCCGAGGCCAATCGGCATCTGGCCGAAGTCCAGCGCATCGAGGAGGCCAAGCGGCAGTTGTCGATGACGACGGAGGAGCGCATCCGCGACATCCGCCGTCAGGGCATGACGGAGTACGAGGCCACCGAGGATCGCAAGCGCCAGATCGCCGAGATGCAGGAACAGGCGCGGCAGGCCCTGGCCAACGGCGAGCTGGAGCTTGCCCGGCAGCTCGCGCAGAAGGCGATGGACATGGCCGCGCAGGTGGCCAACGCGCAGACCTCCGAGGCCAAGCGCGCCGAGGAAGCGCGCAAGCAGTCCGAACAGGCGGTCACGCAGGCAGCGCAACTGGAAGCGCAGGCCCGCGAAGCGCGGCGCAATCAGGAATACGCGCAGGCCGACGCGCTGGAACGGCAGGCGGCGCAGGTGCGCGCCGATGCCGCCCAGAAAGCGCGCGAAGCCGATGCACAGGCCGCGCAGGGCAAGCAAGGCGTGGCCGATGCCATCGACCGCATCCGCCAGTCCGAGGACATCCTCAACCAGTCGCTCGATGCCGAAGCCAAGGCGCACCAGAGCGCAGCACAGGCGGCCACCAGCGCGCGCGACGAGATCGCCTCGACGCTGGCGCAGACCCAAGCCAAGATCGACGAGATCAGCGCCAAGCTCAGTGCGGGCCTGAAGGTGACGCTCGATGCGGACACCTCGCGCTTCGATCAGGCGCTGGTCGCGCTGGACGCGGCCCTCGCCGAAAAGCAGTATCTGCTCCAGATCCAAGCCGACTTGCAAGAAGCGGAGAAGAAGCTCAAGGAATACGAGCAGCTGCTGAAGGAAGGCAAGACCCTGCCGGTCGATGCCGATGTCAGCAAGGCGCGCGAGGCGCTGGATCGGCTCAAGACCTACGCCGACCAGAACGCGCAGTTCGAGTTGAAGGTGGCGACGGAGAAGGCGCAGGCGGCGATCACCAACGTGGATGGGATGATCCGCGCGCTCGACCGCATCCAGACGGAATCGCGCCACATCGTCAACAGCAACGCCGACGCGGCGCGCGCGGAGATCATGAGCCTGAACGGCGCGAACACCTCCAGCACGCACACCATCTACGTGCAGCGGGTCGAGGTCAACGCCACGGGTGGGCTGGTCGGCGGCGGTGTGCGCCGCTTTGCCGACGGCGGCGCGGTCGCGCCCGCGTTCCCGCGTCTGTCCGGCGGCACCGTGCCCGGCTCCGGCCACCACGACACCGTGCCGCGCACGCTGGACGCCGGTGCGTTCGTGCTGCGCAAGGCGGCGGTGCGCAAGTACGGCGCGGGCCGGTTGGCGAACCTCGCCCGGGGCGTCGCGCACTTCGCGCTCGGCGGGCCGGTCGGCGGTGATCCGCCCAAGCGCAACCGGGACGTGGTCGAGGCGCTGAAGATGATCGACCTCGGCCTGCAAGGGATGAACGAATACACGAGCTGGGTGCAGTTCAAGTACGGCGCGGCGGTCAGCCTGAACATGAAGTCCGACACGATGCGCAACTACGGCAAGCAGGCCGCCGTGGATCGTGCCGCGCTGGAGAAGCTGGTCTCCACCAAGACCCTCACGTCCAACGAGCGCGCCATCGTCGAAGGCGCGAAGCGGACGTGGCGCAATGCGATGGCGCAGCCGCTGGTCTACGGCAAAGACCTCGAACGCGAGCTGATCGACTACATGGAGAGTCTGGACGGCCAGTTCCTCGCGCGCGGCGGTCTGGCGAAGTCCGACACCGTGCCCGCGATGCTCACGCCCGGCGAGTTCGTGGTGAACCGCAACGCCGTCGCGCGGCTGGGCGCGGGCTTCTTCGAGGCCATCAACAGCCTGTCCGCGCCCGCGCAGGCGCTGGCAGGCCGGACGCTCGCCAGCGTGCAGGGCTTCGCCAGCGGCGGCTTGGTGTCACCCATCGGCGCGAACCTGCCGCGCCCGGCCTTGAACGACGCCAGCGCGCCCGCGCGCACCGTGCGCGTCGAACTGGCGGCAGGCGGCAACAAGGTCGACGCCACCGTCGATGGGCGCGACGAAGCGCGTCTGCTGCAACTGCTGGACGCCGCGCGCGCCCGCACGGCCTGACCTTTTTCGAGTTCACCGATGCAACTGAAGAACCTCGCCACCGGGGTGGCTCTGCCATTGCCCGACGACTTGCTGTGGAGCGACGAACACGCATGGTCGCCCGCCGTCGCCTCCGTGTCCTACCTACTCACCGGCGCGCTGCTGGTGCAGTCGGCCACGCGGCAAGCGGGCCGCCCGATCACGCTGGTCGGGCCTTCTGACATGGCGTGGGTGACGCGCGCGGCGGTGGCCACGCTGCACGGCTGGGCCGCCGCGCCGCTGACGGCCAGCAGTGGCCGCTTCGAGCTGACCCTGCGTGACGCGCGCGTGTTCACGGTGGCCTTCCGCCACGCCGACACCGCCGTCGACGCCGAACCCGTGCTGGGTTTCCCGGCGCAGGCCGACACCGATTTCTACCGCATCACCTTGCGGTTGATGCAAATCTGATCCGGAGATTCCCATGCCCATTCTTGCAGGCGACGTGAAGCTGGTCGCCAGTCAGGTGATGGACGACGTCGCCGAGGGTGGCGGCGCGCCCACCTCCAATGTCATCGTCGATGGCGCGAGCAATTCGCTGTTCAACGACATCTCGGAACTGGATCGCGCGGGCGGGCGCGTGAACCTGCGCAAGGTGTTCGCCAGCATCCAGACCGACACCACCGACACCTACCTCGGCGGCAACGTCGTCGTGTCCGATCCGCCCGGCGATCCGCGTGTGGCCGTCACCATCTTCTCCACCGAGTCGGTGTTCGACCGCCGCACCAACGCGCGTGACCGTATCGAGGCCTACCTCAACAAGGGATCGATGTGGAACGGTTTCCTGCTGGAGAACCACATCGCGGGCCAGCGCAGTATCCAGTTGTTCCAGCGCGTGGGCGCGGAACTGCCGACCATCGGCAAGACCCTGTTCCTCGTGATGAACGAGGGGCTGGCCAGCGAATATTCGCAGTACATCCGCATCACCCGCATCGAGTCGGAAACCCGCACCTTCAGCTACGGATCGGGCGGCAGCATTCAGGACTACCAAGCGGTGGTCGTCACCTGCGACTTGTCCGACGCGCTGCGCTACGACTTCCCCGGCTCGCCGCCGGAGCGGTTGTTCTCGATGGCCTCGGGCAAGACCAAGTGCCGCGACACCGTGGTGGCCGACGCCGCCAAGTATTGCGGCGTGGTCAAGACCACCCAGCCGGTCGGCATCGGCGACGTGGCCGCCAGCGTCACCAGCGTGTTCACCCAACTGGTGCCGTCGGCGCAGACCGAAACGCCGCTGCTCGACTTGACCGCGGGCGGCACCTCCGAAACCCTGATCGAGTCGGACAACGGCACGGTGTCCTACACCAGCTCGGTGGCGTTCAATTCCTCGACCGTGCTCTCGGTCGGCAACGCCATCCAGCCGGGCACGCTGTCGATCAGCGTCAGCGGCGCGACGCTCACCGACAACGGCGGCGACCTGATGTCGGGCGCGACCGTGGTCGGCACCATCAACTACGGGCGCGGCCAGATCACGCTGGCGTCCAGCGCGCCGACCTATTCGGGCAGCAAGACCATCACCTTCCGGCCTGCCGCCGCGCCGATCCGCGTGGCCGACACGGCGGGCGTCCGGGTGGACATCGAGAACCGCTCCTACAACTACATCCTGACCATCGTGCCCAGCCCGTCGCCGGGCACCATCCAAGTGAGCTACCGGGCGCAGGGCAAGTGGTATGACCTGCGCGACAACGGCGCGGGCGTGTTGAAGGGAGCCAGCCCGGAGTACGGCGTCGGCACCGTCAGCTACACGACCGGCACGGTGGCCGTGACGTTGGGCGCGCTACCCGACGTCGGCTGCGAGATCGTCTATGCGTGGGGCGGCAAGGCCAACTACTTCAACCGCGCTGGCAGCGCCATTGCGCCGCCGTCGGTGGCTTTCCAGTTGTCGAACACGGGCGTCACGCCGGGGTCGGTGAGCATCACTTGGAACGACGGTGCGGCGCGCAGCGCCACCGACAACGGCAAGGGCGCGATCAGCGGCAACGCCACCGGCACGATCAACTACCAGACCGGCCTGATCCAGATCACGCCGACCACGTTGCCTGCGGGCGGCCAGACCTACAGCGTCGCCTATACGTGGGGGCCGCCCTTTGATGCGGAATTCCACGCGCCGCTGCGCAACGGCGACGGCAGCATCGACGTGGAGGTGGAGTTCGACGGCCTGATCCCCGGCTCGGTCGAGCTGGAGTGGAACCTGCTGATCGACCTCTACGAATACATCTCGACCACGCCCGCCGAACTGCAAATCATCCGCTCGGTCGATCCGATCAAGATCGTCAAGGACGACGGCTTGGGCGTGCTGCGCGATCCGCAGGGCACGGCCTTCGGCTCGGTGAACTACAGCACGGGTGTCGTCCATTTCGTGCCGGACACCACCGTGCGCATTCCGGTAGCGCGCTACAGCGTCACGCGCATCGGCTGGACGCGCAACGCGAACAACGCGCTGGTGCCGGTCTACCGCAACCTGTTCTCGCATTGGGAATACATCACGGCGGGCGCGTCGATGCCCGTGGATGAAAGCGGTCTGGCGAAGGTGCGCTTCCGCGCGGCGGGCACGTCCAACGCCTCGAACGACAGCTTCACGGCGGGCGCGCTGGCCATCGACCTCACGCCGACCTTCGCCGAGAACATCGTGCCGGGCAGCATCAACTTCACGCTGGGCGGCAAGACCTATTTCGACCGGCTGGGCAGTCTCTACTACGACCTGAACCCGGTGACGGGCGCGGCGACGCTGGCGGGCGGCATCAACTACGCCAATGGCGCGGCCAGCATCACGGCGTGGGTGCCCGCCGCCGCGAACGCGGTGGCGTTGCGCTCGCTGCTCACCACGCTGGACGGCACGCCGGTGGACGAGGTGACCTTCCGCGTCCCGGCCTCGCCGGTGCGCCCGTCCAGTCTGCAAATCCTCGCCACGCGGCTGACCGGCGGCACGATCAACGTCAGCGCCAACAACAACGGCGACATCACCGGCACCGACATCCTCGGCACCATCGACTACGAAACCGGCGTGGTGCGCGTGCGCTTCGGCGCGTGGGTGGTGGCCGCCGGGAACGAAGGTCAGATCTGGTTCGACCCGGACGCGGTGGTCACCATCGACGGCGTCCCGAAGATCTTCAAGCCGGTGCCGGTGTTCGCCGACACCATCAAATACAACGCGGTCGCGTATTCCTACCTGCCGCTGGACGCCGACATCATCGGCCTCGACCCGGTGCGGCTGCCGCAAGATGGACGTGTGCCGATCTTCCGCGCGGGCGACTTCGCGGTCATCGGCCACACCGCCACGGTCGGGCCGCTCACCGCCACCAGCGGACAGGTCGTGGACTGCGGGCGCGAGCGCCTGTCGCGCGTGCGCGTGCTCGACGGCAACGGTACGGTCGTCACCACCGACTACACCGCCGATCTCGAAGCCGGAACCGTCACCTTCGGCGTGGTCACCGGCCTCGTGCAGCCGATCACCGTCGAGCACCGCATCGAGGACATGGCGCAGGTGTCGGATGTGCAGATCTCCGGGCGGCTGGCCTTCACGCGCCAGATCACCCACGACTACCCGGTCGGCGCGCACGTCTCCTCGGCGCTGGTGTCGGGCGACCTGCGCGCCTACGTCTCCAACCTGTTCGATCAGGCGTCGTGGAACGGGACGTTCGCCGATGCCATCAGCGGCGCGGCGGCGACCGCCACCTACAACGACGTGCTGGCACCCATCGTGGTGACGAACGCGGGCGCGATCACCGAACGCTGGGCGATCCAGTTCACCAACGCCACCTCGTTCAACGTCATCGGCGAACACGTCGGCGTGATCGCCACCGGCACGACGGGAAACGACATCGCGCCGATCAACCCAGCCACCGGCAAGCCGTACTTCACGCTGGCCGCCATCGGCTGGGGTTCGGGCTGGGCGGCGGGCAACGTGCTGCGCTTCAACACCACCGGCGCGCTGTTCCCGGTGTGGGTCGTGCGCACCATCCAGCAAGGCCCGGAAACCGTCACCAACGACTCGTTCACCTTGCTGGTGCGCGGCGACGTGGATCGGCCTTGAGAGGAACACCATGAGCAACAAGGTCAAATGGATGCACAACGCGTTCGCCGGAGCGCCGGTGCTGACCAACAACTGGGGCAGCCTGACCGCGCTGCTCGACGCCTGCCTCGTCACCGGCTTCAACTTGAAGACCGTGACGGCGCTCTCGCGCACGGGCGACGTGGCCACGGCGACCATCGGCACGGGCCACGGCTTCGCGGTCGATCAGGTGGTGTTGGTCGAGGGTTGCGACCAGCCGTCCTACAACGGCGAGTTCACGGTCACGGCCATCACCTCGACCACGGTGAGCTTCCGCATCGAGGGTGATCCTGCATCCCCCGCCACTACGCAGACCAGCATCACGATGAAGATCGCGCCGCTGGGTTTCGAGATCGTGTTCACGGGCACCAACAAGCGCGTCTACCGCAGCCCGAATCCGCTGTCGAACCGGCACTACCTGCGCGTGGACGACAGCCTGCCCGAAGGCTACACGACGAGCTGGGCCAAGTTCGGGCGCGTGACCATCGCCGAAGGGATGTCCGACATCGACACCTTCGTCGGTGCGCAAGCACCGTTCACGCCCGGTGCGCCGACGCGCAACGAAGTGCCCACGGGCAGCGGGACATCAATGTATACAGGCTGGTTCAAGTGGTATTTCGCGCGCTCGAACGCCTACGAGAACAACGGGGACAGCGGCGCAGGTGCGCGCAGTTGGGTTCTGGTGGGCGACGACCGGGGGTTCTTCCTCGCCAATTCCTCTGGCCTTGGCGGCGACAAGCGCGTGCTGCACGCCTTCACCGACTTCGACAGCTACAAGCCCGGCGACAACTTCGCGTCCTACCTGATCGCCACCGATAACTACAGTCCCACGGGCAGCGGCAACTACTTCAGCTATCCCTCTCAGTTTGCCTATTCGGCCTACTCGCTGGACACCACCGGCAAGATTTGTATGCGCGACTACACCGGAATCGGTGGCAATGTGCGCCTCGGAATGTTCTCGCTGAACGATGGCAACAACCAAAACGTGTCCGGACGCTCCGGCAGCATCCCGTTCCCGAACGGCCCGGACTACGGCCTGATCCTGCATCCGATCTACCTGCGTGAAGGCGGAGGCCATCTGCGCGGCGTGCTGCCGGGGATGTTCTGGGTTCACCAGAACCAGCCCTACGGCCATCTGGCGATGATCGACAACGTCATCGGCTACGAGGATCGCAAGTTCCTCTACGTGACGGTGGACTATGGCAGCGAAGGAAACACCAGCGGCTTCATGTTCGACATCACCGGGCCGTGGAGACCATGAGCGATGGCGTATCCATTCGAGCAGGATTTCGTCTCCGGCATTCCGTCCGGCTTCGCCACCAACGGCGGCAACGGTGGCATCACGGCGACGTGGGAAGAAGCCGAACAGGCGGCCCGGTTGGTGTTCAACAACGCGCAGAACTTCTGGCGGCTGAACGATGCGCCGCTGACCACAGACTTCTGGTTCGAGATGGACGTGGAGATCGTCGAGGCGGCCTACACGCCGCCGCACTTCGGGTTCTGGCTCTGGACGGGCGTGGCGACCTACGAGGGGCACCGTGTGGCCGTCTACAACAGCAACTGGACGCATGGCTTCTGGTCGAGTGGCGGCTCCGAATACGAGCACGTTGCCGAAGCGTGGGCGGGCTGGGCCGTGGTCGGTGCGCGCCGCACGCTGCGGCTCGACGTGAAGCGCCAAGCCAATCTGGGCGTGTGGCTGCTGCAACTGTCGGTCGATGGCGAAGTCGTCTGGTGTGACTACAAGCGGTGGTATTCGTCGTTCCGACCCTGCATCTTCGGCTACGGCATAACGCTGCGTCTGCACCGCGTGGCAGGCGACGCACCGACCGTGCTGGAGGACGCGCCCGTTCCTGCGCACCGGCGTTTGCCCGTCGCGCTGGCGCACCGCGTCCTCGTGCCGGAGAACGCGGCGGCGCAGCGTTTCGTGCATCGCGGCCTGCGTCCGCTGCTCGGCAATCGCAACCACTACTACCACGGCGGCCACCGCATCGCTGGCACGGTGAAGCACCGCGTGAGGGGCGTGATCGCCGATGAGCCGCTGCGGCGGCGCGTGCTGCTGATCGACCAAGCCACCTACGTCGTGGTGCGCGAGACGTGGAGCGACGCGGCCAGCGGCGCGTACTCGTTCGACCACATCGACGCGGAGCCGCGCTACCTCGTCATCGCCTTCGACCACGAACGCCAGCACCGCGCGGTCGTCGCCGACAACCTGCGCGCGCAGCCCATGACGGAGCTTTCTTCATGATCCAGATTTCCACCGACCTCAACGACTACCGCCTCAATGCCGTCGTCAATTTCCTCGCCATCGGCACCGATAACGCCCGCGTCCTGATCTACGGCGGTACACGCCCGGCCTTCGGTGCCACGCCCGCAGGCGACTTGCTGGCGACCATCGTGCTGGTCGAACCCATCGGCGAGGTCGAGAACGGCCAACTGACGATCACGCCCACCGATGAAGCCCTGATCGACACCAGCGGCGCGGCGACGTGGGCGCGCATCGTCAATGGCGACGGCGCGCTGGCGTGGGATTGCGACGTGTCTGATCTGAACGGCGCGGGCGAACTGCGCCTGCCGTCCACCACGCTCTACGCCGGGGGCTACACCCGCATCGTGTCCGGCCTGCTGGGGTAGCCCATGAGCGAACCCGGCGATGTCACTCTCGCCGCGACGCTGCCGGAACTGAGCTTCACCGCCACTGCCATCCCCGACGCCAAGGCGGCGCTGCTGGCGAACCTGCCGCCGCTCACCTTCGTGGCGAGCACGGGGACGCTGGCGGGCGCGGCACTGGCGGCCACGCTGCCCGCGCTGGTGTTCGCGGCGCAGGCCGTGCCGGTGACGGACGTGGCGCTGACCGGAGCCTTCCCGCCACTGAAACTGGTGGCCGAGGCGCGCTACCAGTCCTACGCGGTGCGCCCGATCACCGGTCAGAGCGCCACCCGCTGGCGGCACGCCGCCAGCCACGACGCCGGGGCCGAGGATCGGCGCGAGGCCACCGTGCGCGAACACGCGCCCACCCGCGCGCCGTGGCAGGCGGCTGGCCCACAGGTCGCGGGTGTGGAGTACCGACGCCACAGCACGCGCGTGCGCGCGCCCGTGGCCAACCGGGCGTGGCACCAAGAGGCCATGCCGGTGCAAATCGGTGGGCGGGCGGGTCATGCCGACGCCATCCGGTTGCGCACGGCGCGCAGTTCGGCCTTCGAAGGCGCGATCCGCGCCGAATGGCTGCGCTGGGCGCTGCGGCATCAGGACGGCTGGCGCGACCGGCGGTTCATCGGCACCTCGCACTACGAGGAGGCGCGGCGGCACGCCGGGCACTTCCATGCCGAGGAAATCCAGAACGCGGTCTACCTGCGCCGCTGGTGGAGTTCGTTCTTCCAAGCGGCGATGCGCCCGCTGCCGGGCCGTCATCCGCCGGTGCCGTTCGTGCCGCCGGTGGCGGCGGCCTGCTATGTGCCGAACGCGCACCTGCTGTTCACCGAGGACGCCGCCATCGACGGCGACCTGTTGTTCGTCTGCGAGCACCCCGATCACCCGGATGCCGGGTCGGTGCTCGTTCCCAACCGGAGGGTGTATTTCGTGATCAATGAGGTGACGCTGACCCGGTGGCCGGATGGCACGCCAGTGCCGGTGCTGGGCCTGTCGCTGTCGCTGGATGCCGATTCGTGGGCGTGGGGCTTCGAAGCCACGCTGCCCGTGATCGCCGAATCGCTGGTCGTGCCCGCCGAGGGCGCATCGCCGGTCGAGCTGATCGCCACGGTCAACGGCACCGCCTTCCACGTTCTTGCCGAGAACCTGAGCCGCGAGCGCGTGTTCGGCGACGCCAGCATCCACATCTCCGGGCGCGGGCGCAGCGCGGCGCTAGCCGCTCCCTACGCGCCGGTGATCGCGTTCGCCAACAGCGAGCCGCGCAGCGCCCGGCAGTTGATGGACGACGTGCTCACCTTCAACGGCATCCCGCTGGGCTGGACGGTGGATTGGGCGCTGACCGACTGGCTGGTGCCCACGGGCGTGTTCGCCAAGCAGGGCACATGGATCGAGGCGCTGACCACCATCGTCGGCGCGGCGGGCGGCTACCTGCTGCCACATCCGTCCGAGAAGATTCTGCGCGTGCGCCATCGCTACCCGGTGGTGCCGTGGAACTGGTGGGAGGACGTCACACCCGATGTCGTGCTGCCGGTCGATGCGGTTGCGCGCGAGTCGCTGCGCTGGATCGACAAGCCCGCCTACAACCGCGCGTTCGTGGCTGGCCAAGAAACCGGCGTGCTCGGTCAGGTCACGCGCACCGGCACGGCGGGCGACGTGCTCGCGCCGATGGTGGTGGATGCACTCATCACCCAAGCGGCGGCGGCGCGTCAGCGCGGCATTGCCATCCTGTCGGACACGGGCCGCCAGATCGAAGTGACGCTGCGCCTGCCGGTGCTGCCGGAAACCGGAATCATCGAACCGGGCGCGTTCGTCGCCTATCAGGACGGTGGCGTAGCGCGGCTCGGCATCGTGCGCTCCACGCGCATCGAAGCGGGCCTGCCGGAAGTCTGGCAGACCCTCGGAGTGCAGAGCCATGCATAACCTCTACCAGCAGTTCCGGCAGTTGCTGCCCGATGCGCCGCTGCAAGCGGGCACCGTGCTCGAAGTCGGCTCCGGCGTGGCCTTGGTGGTGCTGCCCGGTGGCGGCCTGATCCGCGCGCGCGGCAACGCCACCGTCGGCCAGACCGTGTTCGTGCGCGACGACGTGATCGAGGGCGTCGCGCCTTCTCTGCCGATGGAAGTCATCGACATCTAAACCGTTTCCTCAACCCTCGTTTCAACCCTGAAACCCGCTCCGGTGCTTCGGCATCGGGCGGGTTTCGCATTTCTGGAGAAAGCCCATGACCGATGAATCCAAACCCGAAGACACGCTGCTTTTGCGCCGCGAGGACTTCGAAGACCTGCTCGACCGCGCCGCCGAACGCGGGGCCGAGCGTTGCCTCGCCCATCTGGGCTTGGAGAACGGCAGCGCCGCGCGCGACATCCGCGAGCTGCGCGACCTGCTTGAAGCGTGGCGCGATGCGCGCCGCACCGTCTGGCGCACGGTCATCAAGGTCGCCACCACGGGCCTGCTGGCCGCCTTGCTGGTCGGTGCCGCCATCAAGCTCAAGCTGACCGGAGGTGCGCCATGATCGAGACGCTGCTGGGTGGTCTGCTGGGCGGCGTGTTCCGCCTCGCGCCCGAAGTGCTGAAGTGGCTCGACCGCAAGGGCGAGCGCGGCCACGAACTGGCGATGCAGGACAAGGCGCTGGAGTTCGAGAAGCTGCGCGGCGCGCAGCGGATGACCGAGATTGGCGCGGCGGCGGACGCCGCGTGGAACACCGGAGCCATCGAGGCGCTGAAGGAAGCGGTCGGCGCGCAGGGCAAGTTGTCGGGTGTGCGCTGGGTCGATGCGCTGTCGTGCAGCGTGCGCCCTGTCATCACCTACTGGTTCATGGCGCTCTACTGCGCGGCCAAGACCGCCGCCTTCGTCGGCGCGGTGGACGCGGACATCGACTGGATCGCGGCGATCCAAGCGGCGTGGAGCGAGGCCGATCAGGCGCTGTGGGCCGGTGTGCTGAACTTCTGGTTCCTCGGTCGCGTGTTCGAGCGGGTGAAGTCGTGAACAGCATCGTGATGCCGCAGGCGGCCATCGCGCTCGCCAAGCGGTTCGAGGGCTTCCACCGCGTGCCGAAGAACGATCCGGGCCGAGCGCATCCCTACGTGTGCCCGGCAGGGTTCTGGACGATTGGCTACGGGCATCTGTGCGACGCCCAGCACCCGCCGATCACCGAGGCCGAGGCGGAAGCCTATCTGGCCCGCGACCTGAACACGGCGCTGGCCGCCACGCTGCGCCACTGCCCGGTGCTGGCCACCGAGCCGGAAGGGCGGCTGGCGGCCATCGTGGACTTCACCTTCAACCTCGGCGGCGGGCGCTTGCAGACCTCGACCTTGCGGCGCCGCGTGAACCAGCGAGACTGGGCCGCCGCCGCAACAGAGCTGCGCCGTTGGGTCTATGGTGGTGGCAAGGTGCTGCCGGGCCTCGTGGCGCGGCGCAAGGCCGAGGTGGCGCTGCTGTGATGACCACAAAACCTGTCCGGGAGGGGTGCCCCTCCGGGGGAGCCTCCGGTAAAATCGCTTGTTTAGAGGGGCAGAAAAGAATGACTGTATTCACAATCGGCTACGAAGGACTGGACATCGACGATTTCATGTCGCTGCTCTCCGAGCACGGCATCGAAACCGTCGTGGACATCCGCGAGCTGCCCCTGTCCCGCAAACCCGGTTTCTCGAAGAAGGCGCTGGCCAACGTCCTCAACCTCTCCGGCCTCGAGTACGTCCACATCGTCGAGCTGGGCTGCCCGAGGCCCGTGCGCGACGGCTACCGCGCCGATGGCGACTGGAAACGCTATACGGCGGGTTTCCTCAAGTACCTGAAAACGCAGAAAGACGCCATCGCCGAATTGGCCGATCTGGTGCAATCCTCGACCTGCGCGCTGCTGTGCTACGAGGCCGATTTCAATTTCTGCCACCGCTCGATGGTGGCCGACGCCGTCAGCAAGCAGTGCGGCGCGGACATCGAACACATCCCCGTCGTCAAAGCAGCGACATCTGCCGCTCGTCAACTGGCGTTCGCTTAGGCGGGTAGATCAGGCTGACGATCAGCCACTGGTCTTGGAACCGGTGCTGGTTGCCCATCAGAAACATCAGTTCCTTGCTGCCGAGGTCTTCCTCCAGCTTGGCGCGAAACGGCTGCTCCCAATCGACGCCGTGGCTCTGGCGGCACTTCCAGAACAGCGCGCCCGCCTCCCAATCCACGATCTTGTGCCGGTGTTCCTTCTCGCCCTCCGGCGTGTCGCACACGTAGCGGTAGTGGAAGTCGAAGGGCACCTTGCGCAACTGCTTCACCTGCTTGCGTTCTTCGACTTCCGAAAACAGATTGCCCTGCATCTGCTCTTGCAGCAGTTTCTCGCGCTCCTCGTCCGTCCAGTCCGGGTTGCGAGCTTTCGTGATGTCGAGGCCCAGCAGTCGCTTGGGGCGCAGCAGGGCAAGCGATAAGCCATCGGCAAGGCGAGCGGCATCGATGGCGTCGAAATTCTCGAAGGACGGCATCTTGTCCAGCCATTTCCACCGGCTGGCCCACGCCTTCTTGGTGTCGATCACCTCGCCGCAGTTGATGGTATCGACGTAGACCTTGTGGCTTTCGGGCCGGTGATCCTTGTTGGCCTTCTCGACGCGGACGTCGATCCACTGCCACTTCTTGAACTGCTGGCCGTCCTCGACCATCCGGAATGGCACGGGGAAAAGGCGGCGCATTGCGCCACCTTGGGCGATGCCTGCGACGCAGGAGGTTTCCACGTATTGCGCGCTCGGCGACGGATAGGTCTTCGCCAGTATCAGGATTCTTTCCACCTGTCCCAAAGCCATCGCGCGTCTCCCTCGTTTTCTTGATTGTCAGCCGCCACGCCCGGTTTGTGTTGGCGGCTTCGCAACGCGCCATCCCCACAGCATCCGAACGCGCTTGGCTTCTCGGCCAGACAGCGCGTTCATGTCATCCGTATCGACCACGGAGCAACCACCATGAGCAACCGATTCAAGAAAGCCGTCATCGACGACGTGACCGCGCGCAACATCGACGCCAGCCTGCAAGAGAACCTGCTTGACCTGTTCGAGTCGGCCATGAAGTCGGTGGCCACGACGCTGGTGCGCGAGGCAAAATTCGACACCACCGATTTCGCCACCGCGAAGATGCGCGGCTGCGAGGGCTTCACGCTGCTGGTGAGCCGCGCCCGCGCGGATTCCCGCGACGGCTGGTTCGGCGCGTTTCAGCGGGGTGACGAACGCCTCGACGTGATCGGCCATCTGGAATAACCCTCACTCCTCCGCCTCGGGCACGTCCCAGTCCGCCCGGCGCGCTTCGCCGGTCTGGTAGAACTGCTTCACCAGCTTCACGTACTCCAGAAAATCCTTGTTCTCCGTGGCCAGCCGGTTGGCCATGTCCCAATCGATCTCGTCGCGCTCGCGGGCCGGAATCAGCACTTGGCTGTCAGCGGGGTTGTCCACGTCCAGCTTGATGAAGCCGATGCCGTGGGCCGCGAAGAGCATCCGCAACTCCTTCAGCGTGTCCTGCCCGCCGACCTCCGCCGCGACCAAGTAGCCGAAGTTGGCCCACGACGAGTTCGACACCGCCTGAAAGAAGCACTCGCGCACGTTCGAGCGGTTGATCAGCAGCTTGACCTCGAACGACCACAGCTTGGTGCGCTTGTCGGAATACTGGGTCACGCAGTCGCGCACTTCCTGATGCCAGTCCGCGCTCAAATCCTCCATACCCACCACGTCCGGGTAGAGCCAGCGGTTGCCGTTCGGCCCGCGCTTGTTCGATGACCGCTTCTCGTCCACGCGCTTGGAATACAAGCCGAACTCCTCCCACAGATACTGCGAGAGCAGCGGGTACAAGGCGTGCTCGTCGAGCTTGGGCTGCCCGGCGTCCGCCGCCGTGGTGGCCGCCGCGCTTTCGACCGCCGCCACCTCCGCGCTGTCGGACTTCTCCGAGTAGTAATACTTGCGCGGACGGCCCTCCGTCGTCTTCACCTCCGGGTGCCGCTTCTGCAACACCGGGCGCTGCGAGCTGATCTCGGCGACCAGTTGCTGCACCAGCTCGGCATCGTTGGTGATGAACTTGCTGCCCGCCTTCTTGGCCTGACACTCGGCGGGGAACGTGGCGAACACCCACTCGGCGATCTGCCGCGCGGTGAACTTCTCTTCGGGCCGTTCCTTCAGGTAGCCAACGACAGCCTTCGCCAGATTGAGTGCCATATCGGTTCCTTACTTGGTGTTCGGCGAAGCGGAAGAAGCCCGGCGCAACGTGGCGGGCAGAAACTTGTCGATCTCCTCGTCCGAGAACGTCAATTCCTCCTGCGCCTTCAAGCCATCACTGGCAATTCCGTAGGCTTTGGCATTCGTTCTTGGTGCTGCGGCATAGATGCCCGCGAGCCTTGCTTGCAGCGCATCGCGTTTCTCCCGCGCTGCCGGAATGTCCAGATTGCCGTCGTGAAGGTCGGAAAGGATGGAAAAATAGGATTCCCGTATATCCCACAGTTCACTGGCCGTTTTCTTGTGCTTCTCCGCTTGCTGGCCGGGGTCAACGTCCTTCATATACGACGTCAACACCAGCAGGATGGTCGAAAACAAAGTCGAAATGACCGTGGCAATTTGGGCGACCTTTGGATCACCAAGCAACGCCGTGATCAAACCGCCGGTGGTGATGGCGGACAAAACGATTTGCACAATCTTGACCCGCTGAAGTCGCCCCATGCACAGATCGGCACATTTTTCGTGCGTCTTGGTCGAGTAAACAACGCGCCCGAAGCATTCGCGTATTTGAGCCTCGATGGCCTCTTTTCCAGCTTCAGGTTGGGTAGTTGGTTCCATATATCTCTCTCCAGCGTTGACGGGCTGTCCAGCCGTACTTGTCGCCCTGATAGCCGCAGGCATCGACAGCAATGTTCTTGCACCGAAGGGCCTTGTATTCGAAGCCGCCCGTTCGCCAAACGTACTGATTCGCCCCTGGAGAGAGCCAGTAGTTCTGCTTTTCATTTTGCCCGGCAACGTATTCGAAGAAATCTCGGCTCATGAAATCGTAGTAAAGAAACGACTTATCTCGGTATTGGTAATTCCGGATGAAATAATAGGCCAGCGTGTCAATCAACAGGCCGCTGATCGGAGCGCTCCACTCCTTCTTCCATGCGCGGGCCATCTTGCAGAGGTTTTTCAGATTCCCGTTGCATTCCCTGTCCATCCGATTGATCTCGGCAATTTCGGGACGCGGATTGGTGGTCTTCCAGCTTCCGCCGCCGTTCGAGTCGGGATAGGTGAAGCTGTCATTGGTATTCTCAAACGCAGGCAGCACCTCGAAGGTGACGCCATCGGTGAACGCCACCACGACAACCTGACCGTCCGCGCCGATCTGCGTTGTCGGATAGGTTTTCTGCAAGGCATTCCGGAACAACTGCAACAGCGCGGACTGGCCGTTGCCGACGTAGCTGTTGTACGTGTTGTAGTAGGAAACGGGAAGCCAGAAGATCATGTCCACGTCGCTCGTCGCGCCCGTGGCCGTGTTGCGACCATAGGAACCGGCGTAGATGCTGTGGTACGCCTTGGAATCCACGCTCCAGAATTCGAGGTTGAACCTGCGCGTGATCAGCTCGTAGCGATCCGAGATGGAGCTACGGTTCGTCACGGCCAGATTGCCGCAGAAAGTGCCAAAGTCTTCGCCGACGCCCATTTCTGTCCCTTTCTGCTTCTCACGGGCCCGCCTGCGGCGGCGCGGGCGGTGTAGTACCGGGGTGATAGGTCGAGTCGAACACCATGTCCGCCAGCCAGCGTTTGAAGTTGGCGTTGTCGCTGAACTGCTTGAACAGTTCGGTGTGGTCATCCAGCAGTTCCAGCACCACGCGGTTGAGTGCCTTGTCGTGCTCCAGCCGGGCGTTCTGCTTGCCGGAGTTGGCCTGCGCGTTCTGATACGCCTTGTCCTGCGCCACGCGCGCGGGGATTTCCTCGGTGATGACCTTCCTGATTTTGTCGGCATCGTGCCACTCGATGTTGCCGAACAGGTCGTTGAACTGCTTGATGACGTTCGAGAGCCTGTCCAGGTCCGGCTCGCCGCCACCACCGCCGCCGCTGGGCGGCGGCGGTTCGACGAAGGCGTCCGCGTCGTCCAGCGCCATCTTCATCGCCGCCTGCGCCTGCGCGCGGTAGCTGTCCATGTCGATGGCTTCCAGCACGCCTTTGGATAGGTCTTCCTCCTTCGGAGCGGGCAGCTTCGGAATCAGGAGGTTCAGGAAAATCGACAGCTTCTCCCACGCCGGATGCCCGTAGGGCAGGATCGCCGACAGGAAACCATAGCTGCGCACGAACGCCTTGGCCTTGCCTTTGAACTTGACCTGATCGTCCTCGCCGAGTTTGCTGGCGTATTCGGCCACGCAGACATCGAGAATGGGATCGAGCTTGTCGCGGTCGGCACCGGACAGATACAACGCCACCAAGTCATCCACCTGCTGGGTGCTGTATACCTGCTGCGCGTCCAACTCGGCCTTAATGTCGTGCAGCTTGTTCGGGTCGGTTTCGCCGTCCTGAATCGTGGCGCGGTAATACTCCTGAAACGCCGCCTTCACCGCCTCGGCGTTGTCGGCGAAGTCGAGCACGAAGGTGTCCGCCTTCTGCGGATGCGCGCGGTTCAGGCGCGACAGCGTCTGCACCGCCAGCACGCCCGCCAGCGGCTTGTCCACATACATGGTGTGCAGCAGCGGTTCGTCGAAGCCGGTAACGAACTTATTGGCGACGATCAAGAAGCGATACGGGTCTTGTTTGAGCTTGGCTGGAATGTCCTTGCTCGGAAAGCCGTTGAGGTCGGCCTCGGCCTTCTTCGATCCGCCAATCTCGAAGTCGCCGGAATACGCGACGATGGCCTTGTAGGGGCTTTTGATTTCGGCGAGGTAGTCCGACACCTCCCGGAAGTAGTCGATGGCCCGCGCAATGCCGTTGCAGACGATCATCGTCCGCGCCTTGCCGCCGATCTTCTTCGCGCCGATCACCTGCGCGGTGAAGTGATCGACCATGATCTCCGCCTTGCGGCGAATGGCCTTGTCGTGCGATTCGACGTAGCGCCGGATTTTCTTCAGCGCCTTCAGCTTGTCCACCTGCGGGTCGTCCTCGATGGTCTTGGCGACGTGGTAGAAACTGTCCACCGGCGTGTAGTTGGCGATCACGTCGAGGATGAAGCCCTCCTGTATCGCCTGCTTGGTGGTGTAGGTCAGTTCCTCCGGCGAGCGGAACTGCACCTTGTCGCCCACCGTCACCCGTTCGCCGAACAACTCCAGCGTCTTGGTCTTCGGTGTAGCGGTGAAGGCGTAGTAGCTGGCGTTGGCCAGCAGCTTGCGCGAAGCGATGCGCTTTTCGATTTCGGCATTCACCGCATCCTGCGTGGAATCCTCCTCGAACTCCTCTTCAGTCACACCACCCAGCGCCTGATGCATCTTGGCCGTGGTCTTGCCGCCCTGACTGGAATGTGCCTCGTCGATCAGCAGCGCGAACTTGCGGTCGCCGAGGTCGCCCAGCTCGTCGAGGATGAAGGGGAACTTCTGCACCGTAGTGATGATGATCTTCTTGCCCCGGCGCAGGAAGTCGCGCAGTTCCTGCGCGTTGTCCGAGTGGCCGAGGATCGAGGCCACATGGTCGTAGCCCTTGATGGTCTTGTGAATCTGGGTGTCCAGCGCGCGCCGGTCGGTGATGACGATGACCGAGTCGAACTGCGCCTGCGTTTCGTCCGTCGCCGTCTTCAACTCCACCAACTGGTGTGCCAGCCACGCAATGGTGTTGCTCTTGCCGCTGCCCGCCGAGTGCTGGATCAGATAACGCTGGCCCACGCCGTCGGCGCGGCTGCGGCGCAGCAGGGCGCGCACCGTGCGCAACTGGTGGAAGCGCGGAAACACCGGCTTGCGGGTCTTGCGCCGCCTGCCGCTGGCATCTTCCTCCTCGTCCTCCACCACCTGCGCGTAGTTCTCGATGATGTTCGCCAGCGAATCCTTCACCAGCACCTGCTTCCACAGGTAATCGGTCTTGATGCCATTGGGATTCGGAGGGTTACCCGCGCCGCTGTTCCAACCCTGATTGAACGGCAGGAACCACGACGCCTTGCCCTTCAACTCGGTGCAAAAACGCACCTCGGCATCGTCCACCGCCATGTGCGCGATACAGCGGCCAGACTGGAACAACAACTCCTTCGGGTCACGCGTGGTTTGGTATTGGACGATGGCGTCCGCCACCGTCTGCTTGGTCAGCGAGTTCTTCAACTCGAAGGTCAGCATCGGCAGGCCGTTGATGAAGGTCACCAAGTCCAGCTCGTTGCCCGAATCGTTGCTGTAGCGCACCTGCCGGGTGATGCTGAAGATGTTCTTGCCGAAGGCTTCGGCCGCGCTGACGTTGCCCGGCGTGGGCAGCAGCTTGTAAAGATCGACCGTCACCGGCCCGTGGCTCACGCCCTTGCGCAACACATCTACCACGCCGCGCTTGGTGATCTCGCCTTGCAGCCGGTGCAGGAACTGCGTGCGCTGGATACCGTCGGAGGCGAGGTTCAGCGTTTCCACCACCTTGGGTTGGGTGGCGTGCAGGAACTCCAGCAGCTTCGATACGTCCAGCGCCACGTCGCGGTTGTAGTCGCTCGCCCGGCCCAGCACGTAGCCGCCCGGCGCATACACCGATATCGGCTCCTGCACCGTGTTCGCCGGAACTGGCGGGTGCTCGCTGATGCCCGCCAGATGGCGCACAATCAGCCTTTCCAGTTCCTTCTCGCTGGTGTCGGTCGGTTTCATATGCTCTCCAGCAGGCGGGCAATGGCTTTGGGCGACGGCAACTGGTCTTTCAGTTCCTTCGGCAGCGTCTTGGTGATTTCGTAGGTCGCCACGCCGATGGGTTTGCGCGCGTCATGCAGGGCGTATTCGACGATGGTGCGGGTTTTCTCCTTGCACAGGATGATGCCGATGGACGGGTTCTCGTCCTCCTGCCGCACCTGCGCATCCAGCGCCGTGAGGTAGAACTGCATCTTGCCGACGAACTCCGGCTCGAACTCGCCGATCTTCAACTCGACGGCGACCAGCGCGCGCAAGCGCCGGTGGAACAGCAGCAGGTCGATGAAGTATTCCTTGCCTTCCACCTCCAGCCGGTACTGGCTGCCCATGAAGGCGAACATGCCGCCCATCGCTCGCAGGAAGTCCTCGATGCGGGCGATCAGCGCGCGTTCCAGCTCGCGCTCGCTGTGCTGCTCGCCCAGTTCGAGGAAGTCGAAGGCGTACTCGTCCTTCACCGCCAGCTTCGCCTGTGCGCGCAGGGCGGGCGTGAGCGCTTTGTCAAAGTTGGTCTGGCCGAGCAGCGATTTCTCGTAGCTCTGGTTGTCGATCTGGTGTACGAGCACGTTCTTCGACCAGCCGAACTTGCGCGTCATGCGCAGGTAGAACTCGCGCTCCTGTGCATCCTTGCAGCGTTCGAGGATGACGAGGTTGTGGCTCCAGCCAATTTCTCGCACCAGTGGTGCGAGTTTTTCCGTGGCGCTGTAGGTCTCGAAAAAGCCCTTCATCCGCCACAGGTTGGACGCCGAGAAGCCGCCCGTGCCCGGAAAATCGGCCTGAAGGTCGGCGGCAAGCTGCGCCACCACGGCTTTTCCCCAACCTTCGCTCTGCTGCCGATCCACGATCAGCCGCCCGATGTCCCAATACAGGCCGACCAGCTCCTTGTTGACCGCGCGTAGCGCCGCGTACTGGGCGGACTGGATGCGTGCCTTCACCTCCGCCAGCAGGGCCGGATAGTCCTTCGCCGCAGCAGTTTCTCGCACCGCCGGTGCGAGTTTCTTGCGAGTGGTTTTCTTACTCGTCGCCATCGGCGGCCTCCTCGACAGGTTCGGCTTCATCGTCGCCCAGCGCGGCGAGGTGGTCGTCGCTTACAGCATCGTCCGGGCCGGGCTGCCAGCCGCGCAAATCCACCTGGCCGGTGACGGCATCGGCAATCAGACGGTCGCGATACTCGCGGATCAGCTTGATTTCGTCCTCGGTGCGGGAAATGGCTTCGTCGAGGGGCGCACTTTCGGACTGAATGCGTGCAACGATAGTCTGCTGCTCGGTCATGGTCGGCAAGGCCACTGGGAAACGCCCCAGTACGGTTTCCGCAATGGCTGGATACGCGATGCCGATGGAGTTGGCCGTCACGCGGTTCACGAAGGCGCTGCTCTGGATGACGTAGCCGAGGTATTCGGGCTCGATGCTCTTGCCCGGCGTGAGCACCGCGAAGCCCGTGGAAGCAATCAGGTCGTCGGCATCCTCGTTGACGAACCAGATGGCTTTCAGGTACGTCCGAACGGTTGAGATGATGGTGTCGCCTCGGCGTAAAACACGGCGCGCGCGGGACGGCGCAGCCCCGAAGCGGAGGCGTTCCAGCTCTTTCGCCAAACGCCCCGTTTTCACGGAGCCAATGTCTACGTAGCGGAACTCGAAGTCCGGGTCGGTCTTATCGCCGAGCGTGCTGGCATTGAGGCGCACCCACCGCTTCAGCGGTTTGATTTCCCAATGCTCCGGCACATCGCCCAGCCATTCGATGCCGGAAGATTTGAGCTTGACGGACGCATCGAGGCCGCGCGTGACGGCGTGGTCGATGATGCGCAGCTTCTGTTCGGTCAACAGCGCGATGAGATCGCGCTTGGCCTTGATGAAGCGGGCGATGTGCGCGTCCTGTGCGCGCAGGTAGGCAACGATCTGGTCTTGCTCGGGGCGCGGGGGTTGCAGCAGCGCGATGTCGAGGAACTGGTTCGGATACAAGCGCAGGCGCGAAGAACGGATACCGGTCGAACGCCCGATGTATTCGGCGACGTAGGCGCGTGTGCGTAGCAGGTAGTCCAGATACGCCGGATTGAAGCTGTCGGCGCGGTGCGGGCGATACACGCCGTAGGCCGGGCTGACGATGCCCGCGTGTGTGCTCGCGCCCAACGCCGCCATCCACGCCCACAGCGTGTTGATCACGATGTCGCCGGGGCGGCAGAGCTTGGAGCCGACGTAGCTCGCAGCCTTGAACATGGTCACGTTCTTCTGGCTGCGCGGCGTGACGCCGGTGAGGTGCGACACCGACAGCAGTTCTTCCTGCCCAGTCTTCGAGCGTTCGTCCACCTCGCGGAAGAAGGTTTTGGCGCGCTGCTCGTTCCAGTGTTCAGGCACGGGCGGCAGCCAGCGCATTCGCGCCGTTCGGTAGCCCGGATAGGATTTTTCCGCCGCCATCACGCCGTTCCCACGATCTTGTCGAGCAAACCTTCGGTCTGCTGTTCCAGCTTCAGGATGTCGGCGCGGATTTCCGCCAGCGAGCGCAGCGGCGCGGGCCTGTAGAAGTAGCGGGCGAAGGAGATTTCGTAGCCGACCTGGGTCTTCTCGCCGTCCACCCACGCATCGCTGGCGTGCGGCAGAATTTCGCGCCGGAAGAACGCCTCGATGCCGCCTGGCTCCTTCAGCGGCACCTGCTCCGTATCGCGCAGATCGCTGTCGGGTTCGTACTCGACCATGAAGCGATCCTTGCCCACGGTTTCCAGGTACGCGCCGTCGAAGCCCGGCTCGAAGTGTTCGCCTTTCTTCAGCTTGGTGCGCTTGGCGACCACCGGCGGCGCAGTCTCGTCGCGCCAGCTCACGGCCTTGAAGATGGCCTTCTTGTCTGCGGCGGAGAGCTTCTTGTCGTGCGCCTTCATCGCCGCGTCGAATTGAGTGCGGAAGACGTTGTGGTCGTCGAACACGGCATCGCCGAGTTCCTTCTGCGCCAGCAGCGCCAGTTCCAATAGCGCCTTGTCGCGTTGCCACGTCGCGGCATCGAGCAGCTTCTTGCGGCGTTTTTCGGGCACGGCTTTCTTGGCCGGTGTGCTGTCTTCACCTTCATCCTCGCCGCCGTCGGCGTCTTCCTCCTCGCTGTCGCCCTTCAGCCATGCCTCGATCTCCGGTTTCAGTTTGGCGAAGTCGGTGTAGAGCTTCTCGCCGTACTTGCCCCACAGTTCGGCGCGCAGGGCTTCGTCGCCCGACGCGAAGCGCAGGGTTTCGATGGCGCTGGTTTTCAACTGGCTTTTCAGGCGCAGCGGGCGTTCGACGGTGATCTTCCAGTAGCCAAAGTCCTGTGTGTCGAACCATTTGGACTGCGAGGTCTCCTGCGCCTCGCCCAAGTAGATGTCGAGAATGCGCTGGATGTCGGCCTCCGCCAGCTCGCAGTTCTTCTTGCCGAGGTTGCGGCGCAGCGGCTGGAACCACCCACTCGCATCGATCAACTGCACCTTGCCACGGCGCACGGCGGCCTTGCGGTTGGCCAGCACCCAGATGTAGGTGGCGATGCCGGTGTTGTAGAAGATGTTGAGCGGCAGGGCGATGATGGCTTCGAGCCAGTCGTTTTCCAGCACCCAGCGGCGGATGTTGCTTTCGCCTTGCCCGGCGTCGCCAGTGAACAAGGCCGAGCCGTTGTGGACGAGGGCGATGCGGCTGCCCACGCCGTCGGTGGGCGCGTTGCGCTTCATCTTGGACAGCTTGTTCACGAGGAACATGAGCTGACCGTCGCTGGAGCGGGTGATGAGCTTGAGTTCGGGGTTGTCGCCGTGGCTGACGATGAAGCGCGGGTCATTGAAGCCCTGCTTGCCGCCCATGCGCTCCAGATCGGTCTTCCAACTCTTGCCGTAGGGCGGGTTGGAGATCATGAAGTCGAATTCGCGGCTGCGGAACTGGTCGGCGGAGAGCGTGGATTTGTCCGCGCCGCCGACGATGTGTTCGGCCTCGTCGCCTTCGCCCTTCAAGAGCAGGTCGGCCTTGCAGATGGCGTAGGTTTCGGGGTTGATCTCCTGCCCGAACAGGTGAATGGAAACCTCCTTGTCGTGGTCGTCGGCCAGTTCCTGCAAGGTTTCCTCGGCTACGGTGAGCATGCCGCCGGTGCCGCAGGAGCCGTCGTAAAGCAGGTAGGTGCCGGATTGGATTTTTTCCGCCACGGGCAGGAACAGCAGCTTGGCCATGAGCTTGACCACGTCGCGCGGCGTGAAGTGCTCACCCGCTTCCTCGTTGTTTTCTTCGTTGAAGCGGCGGATGAGTTCCTCGAACACGGTGCCCATGCCGTGGTTGTCCAGCGGCGGCAGCTTCACGCGGCCGTCGGCATCCTTCACCGGCAGCGGCGAGAGATTGATCTCCGGGTCGAGGAAGTCTTCGATCAGGTAGCCGAGGACGTGAGCATCCACCAGCGTTTGAATCTGGTCGCGGAATTTGAACTTGGTGAGGATTTCCTGCACGTTGGGCGAGAAGCCGTCCAGATACGCGATGAAGTCTTCGCGCAGGCGTTGCCCCTGACTGCTGGCCTTGAGCTTGGCGAGCGTGAATTCAGAGGTGTTGTAGAACGCCTGCCCCGCCGACATGCGCAGCGCGCCGTCCTGCTCGGCCACCTTGTGCGCATCGAGAAACTTCTTGCGCTCCAGCACCGCCTGTTTGGTGGATTCGAGCACGGCATCGAGCCGCCGCAGCACGGTGAACGGCAGGATCACGTCGCGGTACTTGCCGCGCACATAGACGTCGCGCAGGCGGTCGTCCGCGATGTTCCAGATGAAGTCGGAAAGCCATTTGATCTGGCTTTGGTCTTGGTGTTTTTTCTGCATCGATACTTTCCTCAGCTCGCCGCCGATTCGGGGACCTTTTCGTCCGAGGCCGCGACGGCGAGATTCCAATGTTGTTTGAGCACGCTCACGAGGCGCTTCTGCCGTTCGGTCAGGAGCTTGGGCGTCCATTCGCCTTCCGACCGAACCTCCTGCGTCAGCACGAAGGGCGATGCCTTGCCTTTGCCCTTGAAGTAAACGTCCTTCTTCTTGGCAAAGTCGTAGTTGCTGGCGGAAGAGTTTTTGTTCCGATCCAGCGGAACCAGGTTGGCTAGACGGTGCGTCCATGCATCGCGCTCGTCCTCGTCAGGGAACCACTGGAGCCAGTCCGAACCATCGGGCGGCGTTTGCGGCAGGACGTGCTCCAGCGACATGGCATTCTGGAGTTGCACGCCGGGGGCACGCACCAGCGATTCGAGGCGCAAGACCAGCGCCATGCGCGCCTTCGGCAGGTTGCGGTAGATGTCGCCGTCGAGCGCGGCGACGAACTCGCGCTTCTGCTTGTCGGTGAGGGCCAGCGTTTTCAGCGCGGCCACATCGCCATCGAAGGCGTCCGGCTCGATTTCCTTCGTGAGCGCGGCGTAGGTCTCGATGCGCTCGTTGATGCCGACGCGCGTGACGAGCAGGAAATAGGTCAGCCGCTCCAGCGTCTGGAAGAACTCGGCGAGCCGCTTGGGCTGCTGGCGGAACCGCTTGAAATAGACCAGCGCCGGAGGCACCCAGTCCTTGAAGTCCACGCGGTTGAGCCACGACAGGTGCTCGTTGATGGTTTCCGCCAGTTCCGTGGCCTCGAAGTCGGCGTCGCGCACGAAGTCCCAGACCTCGGCATAGGGCTTGATGACCTTGTCGACGAGGTCGATGGGCTTTTTGTATTCGGCGACGTGTTCCTGAAATTCCTTGACCAGCGTCGCCCGCTGCTTCTGCTTGGCGTAGATGGCGCGGATGTGGACGAACAGGTCGCCAAAGCCTTCGCGGCCCAGCGTGTTTTCGATGCGGCTCCATTCCTTCGCGTAGGCGCGGCTCTTGGGTTCGCCCGCCGTGGTGCGGATCAGGCCCAGCACTTCGGCCTTGATGATGTCGATGGGCGCGAGGTCGAGGCCCCGGTTGTTGAGCACCGAGAAGATGCGGTAGGCGGCTTCGAGGTCGGGCGTGGAGATGACGACCAGCGAGCAGTCGTTGGCGAGGAATTTCCACAAAGCGTCCAGATCGGCGGCGGGCAGCGCCTTGGCCCGCTCCAGCAGCAGCGCGGCGTTTTCGCGGAAGCGCAGGCGGCTGTCGTCGAGCCTGGCGGTGCTGGCGACCAACTGCGCGATGCCGCCCGGCTCCTGCACGTTGGCGCGGAAGAAGTCGGCGTCTTCCTCGCGGGCGATCAGGCGGTACTCGTTTTTCTCGCCGAGGCTGATCTTGCCCTTCTTGTAGAGGAAGTCGGTGATGTCGTCGGCGGCGTGCGGCATGGCCTCGCGCAGCACCGCGAACAGCATCGTCAGCGTGGACAGACGCTGCTGGCCATCGACGACGGATGACTTCGGTTCGCGGTCGTTCTTGATGAGGACGATGCTGCCGAGGAAATACTGGCTGCCCGCGCCGCCGAGGCGGGCTTCCTGCATGGCCGAGACCAGATCGTCGAACAGTTCGCCCGCCTGCTCGGTCGTCCATGCGTAGGGGCGCTGGTAGTCCGGAATCTCGAACTGGTAGCTGCCCTCGAAGATCTCGCGGATCAGTTTGTCGTGGGCTTCGAGTGTCTTGGCCATTGCGGTGGTTCTTCCCTTATCGTTTTTTCGGATTCGCCGGGGCTTGGTAGCCGGGAGCCAGCTTGGCGTTCTCGACACCGTACAAGGCCAGCGGGTCGGCGAGCCACAAGCGGTACTGTTCTTCGGTGAGGCGGTGGTCGGGCGAGCAGTCCACGCTCCAGCGCAACAGCATGTAGCCCGCGACCGCCGCGCGCACGCGCATGCGGATCGCGCCATCGGTCATGGCGTAGTCCATGCGGATGATTTCGGGTCGGGCCAGACGAGGGTGCGGCACGAAGTCCAGCTCGACGATGCGCGTCCACTGGATGTCGTTGTCCGGGCGCTCGTGGGCTTGGGGCTCCTCGTCGAGCAGGGTTGGCGCTTCGATGCGGGTGACGACGAAGTCGCGGAACTCGCCGCTTTTGCGGTCGAAGGCGCGGACGTGCCAGCGCAGGCCGGTGTCCACCAAGGCGAAGGGAACGATGGCCCGCTGCGTCTTGCCGCTGCTCATCGAGTGGTAACGGATGGCGACCGGTCGCTTGGCGTGGATGGCGCGGCAGATCGGAGCCAAAACGTCCATCTTGGGGTTGCTCAAGGCCGTGGGTGACTCGCAGGGCAGCAATGGCGCGGACGCCGCGTTCAGCCCGTCGCCGAAGCCCAAGGCCAGCGACGACAGCACGCGCTGCGAGGCGTGCTCGAAGATCGGCGCGAAGGTCTTGCCGATCCGGTACACCTTGCTGCTGCCGTCGAACTCGATGTTCTTGGGGGCGATTTCTCGGTACAGCGCCAGATCGCGGGTTGCGCCTGCGGGCGCCACGCCGAAGCGGTCGATGAGATCGGGGCGGCCTATTTCGCCGAGGAAGTAGAGCCGGAAGTCGATGTAGGCCAGCCGCTCACGCTGGGCATGGCTCAAGCTTTCGACACGCTGTGGATGCATGGTTGGGTTCCTTACCCGCGACCGGCACAGGCCGGTCTGGAAGCAAACGCTCGACTATTCATGATTCGGCATCATACATCATCAAAGTGATGATATTATGGGGCCAATCTTGGTCTCTGGCAAACGGTCGGGCCTGCGCCCGGCCACCGCCCGAAGGGGATGGACGATGGTCGATATTGCTGCATTGATGAAGGTGTTGCCCGTCTCAAAGCTGGAGCCGGATTGGGTCGCCTCGCTTGGGGGCTTTATCGATGTGCCCAAGGATCGCTGGTGGGAGGAGCGCATCGGGTTGCTGGAGCCGCCCGCTGGCCAGCGCGTGCCCTACATCGAGCCGGTGGATGCGCTGGAAAAACTGCTGCGTCGCCAGGGCGTCGCGCCGGAGGACGCCAAAGCGCGGGCGCTTGAAGCCGTGGCCCGGATGAAGGACGACGTGGCGGAAGACCACTGGGTCAACTTCTTCAATGACCTCGAACCGGAATCCTCCGACTGTCTGCCGGCGTCCGACTTCGTGGCATGGCTGCGTGACGAACGCCGCCGGATCAATCGGCTGGCATCCGACCTCAAGCTCGACGGGCAAGGCTTCAAGGAACTGGCCAGCGAGGAAATGCTGGTGCCGTCCGACATCCTCGACTTCTTCGAGCAGGCTGCGGAAGTGACAGCGCGCACGCCGATGTTCCGTGGGCCGGACAACTGGGACGCACCGTGGTCATTGGAAACCTTGCCTGCGCTGCCGCCGCCCAAGGCCATGATCGAGTTCGTGCCCGGCCCGCCGTGGGACGACTTTGAGTCCGACTGGAAGTCGCAGGACAACCCATTCTTGCGCTGGCGCGAGGCCATGCGCCCCGTGGCGCATGAGCTGGAGAAGGCGCTCGGCGAGCCGGTGTATCACTTCGCCGACCTGGACTGCGACACCGATGACGATGACGTGCATCGCTTCCTCGTACTGCACTGGTGCTGCACGCACAGGCCGGAATCGGCCTTCGTGCGCTACCTGCTGAAAATCAGCGGTGCCAGCGATGTCGAAGAACTCAAGGCGGCGCTGATTGACCCGGCCAGCTACACGCAGCCGTTCCAGATGAACGGATCGTTCGTCGGACTGGAAGCATCGGGCTGCGGCGGCCATATCGACTACCTGCCTTCGGAGGTGCGCAAATCGGTGGGCGTGGTGTTCCTGACCGAAGCGGCTCGTGAGGTGGCGTTCACGCTGCTGATGCAGCAGATCGGCGCACATGCCTTCATCGTCGCGCCGAAGGAATTGACGACCGACGCATGGGTCAAGCAGGCGACGCGCTACTGCCGTGACTGGACGGTGCGCTATGTGTACGACGGCAAGCTGGACGATCTCATCGACATCTTGGCTGGGGTCGATTCACTGCATGTGATCGTCAACGAGCCGACGCCGAAATCCGGGTTCGACCTGAAGCTGTCCGAGCCGGTGGAAGACCTGCTGTGGTTGGCGTTCGGCCTTGGCGTCGAAGCGAAGTATTACCACGTCGAGCGCACGCAATTGATGAATCCCGATACCTGCCTGCAAAAGCGCGGCGTACCCGAACGGGTGGCGGCGCGGCAGGTGCAACGTGCGGCATTCACCCGACAACTCAGGGAAGTCCGGCTGGACAACGACTACGGCAGCAGCGGCCTGTGGGATGAGGAAGGCAAGATGCTCGGTTACGACTTGCTGGATTTGCCCTTCCCGCTGGTGCGGCGGATCGCCGCGTGGCAACGGGACTACGACGACACCGTGACCCCGCCCGACGAGGGCAGCGATGAATGGTGGGATCGCCATGAAGATGAAGCGGTTGAAATCGCCCAGGAACTGCAAGCGGCCTTGGGTGCGAACACGGTCGTCAAGCTGTATCGCAAGCAGGGCTGGATGAGCGTTGATGAAGCCGTCCGCGTCGAGGGAGATGTGTCATGACCTTGGCTTGGAGCAAGAGCGATGAACCGAAGCATCCGCAGGCGCGCGACATCAAGCGCAACTGCGGGCAGCTACTCGGTCGCATGGATGAGTTGCTGCCGTGCCTCTACATCGCGCAATACGGCGCGTCTGGGCGCGCCATGCGCGAACGGACAGCGGACGCGGCTGCGGGCCTGTTCGCCGTTGGCGCGCGCACGGGCGGCGACCGTCCCGGCGTCGCGCCGCGCGTTGGCTTGCTGCTGCCCCTCAGCCTGTGCCGCGACGAGACGGCGCGCGCGTCGTTGCTGGACATCCCGGCTGTGATCGAGAACCCGCAGTCCACGATGTCGGACAGGCGGCGCGCGGTGCAGGCCAAGCTGGATGAAGCGTTCGGCGGCGATCTGAGAATCGCGGACAAGGAAAGCCTCGATGGCTTCTTCGCGCTCAGGCTCGGCCTCAGTCTTTTCCGCCGCTTGCACGAGTCCTTCGATTACGTCACCGAAGTCCTCGACAACCCGGCAGGCCTTGTTCGCATTACCGGCTCGTCGCGTTTTGGCTGGCGCAGCTATGGCGAATTGATGGAGTGGTATCACAGCCTGCGTGGCTCGGATCGCTTTGGCGCGTGGTCGGCGCTCACGCCGTTCTTCGTCTGCGGCAATACGGGGGCGCTGCACTCGTACAGCACCGAGCGTTGGGCGCGTGCTGGCTTGAGCAGGCCCGCCGAGGAACCCGCCAAGTGGTTCGTGCTCCGCCCCGGCCTGCTGGATGCCCAGCTCGGTATCCGGCTGGCAATGGAGGAGTACGGCTGGGCCAAGCTGCACCTGACGCTCGACGATGCCACAGCCACGATTCACCTGTCAGAGGTGTTCGACCCATTCCCCGAACTGGTGGCTTGGGGGCGTGAGATCGGCGAAGGCGATCTGCCGGTCGAGATGGAAATCGACGAGGAAGGTCAGGAGGCTGTGCTGACGGTGCTGCGCACCGATGATTCGCAGCGCGTGCTGCTGCGCGTCACGCGCAAATACGAGAACACGACGCTACTGGAGGGCATCGTGGCGCGCGCCACCTTGGCTGCGGCCTTGAAGGCGGAGTTGCTCCGGTTTTTCACGGTGGAGTTCGATCCGCAGCATTGGGATTTGCGGGGCGATCCCGAAGACATCGAAGACGACCACGTCTTCGTCAAGGACACCGTTCTGAATCACCCGTGGCTCGCCACTGCCGATAGCGCAAACGGGCCGCGCAGTCAGGATACGGAGGTTCCATGAACCCAAACGCCGCCGTGCTGCTGATGCTGCTTTGCATGCTCGCCGCGTGGGCATGGGTTTGGCGCGTCATCGCCACGCGCCGAACGGTGCGCGGGAGAAACCGCTTCATCGCGCACCTGATTGGCGCACTGGCGGGCAGCGGTGCGGTGTTCGGCGCGTTCTGCCTGAGCGGAGCCTTGCTGATGCCGGGCGCGGGCGACGGGGCATCGATTGCGATTGGGGTATTCGGCGCGCTGGTGCTTTGCGCGTATCTCGGCGCATTGCATTCCCCAAAGCAGAAGGCGTCGCAAAGCGCCGAGGCCGAACCTGCCGTGCTGGTAGCGGTCGCCGGGACGAAGACTGACGCAAGCCCTGTGTCGCGCGTGCCGCGCAAACCCTTCAAGGATTCGCTCCAGTCATGGTGGCAGGAGGAAAAACGCAGGCAGGAAGAATTTCTGCGGCAAGAGGAACGCAAGCGCGTCTCGCGGGAAAAGGCGCTGGGCATGCCATTCGGCACGTTTTTCTCGGAGCGGATGGAAGACCACCTCATGCTTTGGGGCGGTGTGCTGTTCCTCATCGTGTGGGGGTGCCTGTTTGCTTTCGTCCCCTCGGCGGGGGACTGGCTGACCCGGCTGGTTGTGAGTTTCATCGTCGCGTGCCTGCTGGCTGCCGTGTGGGGCGTGTCCTGCATCGTGATCGTCCCGGCCATATTGCTGCTCTTGGTGCTGCTGCCATTTGCTTGCGTCAGCATCCTTGCGGAGGCGTGGTGGCGCATCCGCCACAACCAGCCCTACATCGCGCCACCCGTTGTCATCAGCTACGACAGCATCGCCTCTTCGGCCCCAACCCGGAACACCGGCAACTGGCTCGTGCCGCTGGCCATTGGGCTGTGGATAGGAAATGCGTGGGGCAAGGACGATTGAGAGGGCACCAAGCTCGCCGCGAGATCAAGTGACGCCCATGTGAGATTGAACAATGCGCCAACGCTACTTCCTCATCGAACCGAAGTATTCCGACCCGGACACGTTCTGCCACTTCGTCGTTGGCAGCGACCGAGTGCGCGCCTCCATCCAGATCTATGCCGATCTGTGGATGCTCAGCGAAGTGTCTGCCGCACTGACGGCCCCATCGCTGAAGGCGGAAGCGCCCGTTGTGGCCGAATACGAGGATGGCGACGATCTGTTCTATTTCTACCTGACGGTGTTGCCGCACGAGGGCGGAAACAAGCGCCTGCGCTTCCGGGTGTTTCAGGACTGGCTGGATGACGGTGCGCCGTATCGGGCCGACATTCGTTTCGACCTCACGCCCACGGAGGCCGAGGAGTTCGCAAAGGAACTCAAGGCATGGTGCGGTAAGCCTGAGTACGCTTTCGTGTGGAAGGCGGATTGAAATTCCATGAACGACGCCGTGCCTGCTTCTTTCACACCCGTTCTCACCGTAATGGTGGACTACGGAAATGCGCCGTTCCTGTGGCTGGTGGAAAGTCCTGACCAGGGCGGTGTCGGGCCGAACCTGTGCGACGGCTCGTTTTGGGATGATTCTTTCCCGATGTCCGAAGGGCTTTGGCGCAAGTTCGCCGACTGGGCCATCGAGTTCGACCGCACGGCGTTCTACTCCGACGCTTTCAACGCCGACGACTGGGATTGGCCTGCCTTCCACGCACGCGGACTGCAACTGTCCCGCTGGCTGAAAGAGGAAGTCGGCACTGCGTATCGTGTCGTGTACGACAAGCCTTTCGAAGACCCGAATCACCGCATTGACGAACGCACGGAAATACTCGCCAACGGCACGCTGTTTCCGCTGCCGCCGTTTCGCAGTCCGTTCCCCGAACCACTTCGCTTCTGCGAACGCATCGTCTCCGGTGGACAGACGGGGGCGGATCGCGGCGCGCTGGATTTCGCCATCAAGCACGGCTATCTGCACGGAGGGTGGGCCCCGCACGGGCGCGAAGCCGAGGATGGCCTTGTCCCACTGAAATACCAGCTCACGGAATTGGCCGATGGCGGCTACCGCCAGCGCACCCGACGCAACGTGGAGGAGAGTGATGGCACCTTGATCGTCAATCTCGGCGAACTGGACGGCGGGACGCTGGCCACCGAAGTCTTCGCCCGGCAGAAAGGTCAGCCGCATCTCATTGTGCAGCTCGACGCCGGGGTCACAGCAGATGCGGCGGCCAGTGTTCTTGCATGGCTGCGTGAATACACCATCAAGACATTGAACGTCGCTGGCCCGCGAGAGAGCAAGCGACCGGGCATCTACCGATTGACCGGAGAGCTATTGGAAGCGGTCGATGCCTTGCTTCACCCGGCTTGATGCGTTTGCATAAGCACCCGGCGAAATGAGCGAAATCAGCGAAATGAGAGACCCGACAACCGTTTGCAGGCGTCTTGGCGCGGCGAAACGAGCGAAATGAGCTTTCGCGCTACGCGAGCCGGTACACGCGCGTCGGCGTGCCCGGCGCATCGGCGGGCCGCTCGACCGTTTGCACGCTGATCTTCGGCGGCGTGCTGGCCAACAGGTGCTCCAGACCGGCGTCGATCCGCGCCTTCGGCACCTTGCCACGGAAGCATTCGGCGCTGATCTGGCTGCGCGTGGCCTGACCGCGCTCGCGCAGGAAGGCCAGCACGCGGTTCGACAGTTCCCGCACTTGCGTCAGCTTCGCTTCCTCGGCGGCGCTGACGAACACGAAGCGGACGGAGGCCGTGGCGTGCCGAATCCACGCCATCGCCGCGTCGATGTGCGGGGTGTCGATATGGGTTTGCAGGTCGGTCAGCGCCATCAGCATCGCCAGCCGCAGCAGCATCGGAGCGCGGCGTTCCAGCAGCGCGCCGACGACACCGTCGCCGAGATCGTCGTTCAGCTCGCCCCGGTAGAGCTGGGCGTAGCGCCACTGCGCCTGCGGCGACAGTTCCATCCGCAGGTGGTCGCGCTCGCCGTGCCGGTCAGCGCGGACGAAAGCCAGCACTTCCCGTGTTCTGCGCGCCAGATGCTCGACCACTGCCTGCGGCGTTTCCTTCGGGAACGGCAACATCCGCGACCGCTCGGCCCAGATCATCAGGAAGCGATTGGCGAAGCCGTTGGTGAGTTCGCGCGCGCTCATCAGGCCGGTCAGTTCGCTGGGCGAAATCGCGCCGCTCAAGCAGACGTGCGGCTGGCTGGCGTAGAGCCGGTTCGACTTGGTGGCGGGCTTGAGATCGACGCCATCCCAACAGTCGCGCAGCGCCGCCGACAGGGTGTTGCCGTCGCGCCGCCCCTGATGCAGCACGTTGGCGAATTCCGACTCGACCACCCACAGGCGCTTGTCCTCGATGGCGGACACGTCTTGCCGACTCTGCCGGTAGCCGTCGTGCATCAGCGCCACCAATCCTTCGCGGCTGGAGAGGCCGCCGCGATGAACCTGCGGCGCGAAGGCTTCGTCCATCTCGCGTAACGCCTGATCGATGCGCAGCACCAGCGACACCGCATCGCCCTTGCGGCCACGGCCCGAACGCCCGATGTGCAGGCAGAACAGGCGTGCGTGGTGCCGGGTGTTGCCGATGGGCAGGTACACGCCGCGCCCAACCGCGCAGGACAGGTAGGCCATGAAGTTGGCGGCGATGGCGGCGGCGTTGGTCTCCGTGCCTTCGCTGCCCGCGCGAGCGACGTCGCCGATCAGGCCATGAAGACAGGCCGCGTCGGCCACGGGCGCGTTGCGGTGTGCGTGCGCCATTTCACCGTCGTCGTCATCCGTGGCGTCCAGTTGTGATGCGCCGTGAGATGAGGTGGTGACATCGACGATCCGGCGCATTCGTCATTTGCCGTCCAGCGCCACGGTCTGGACGATGTTCTCGAACTCGGTCAGCACGTCCGGCTGGCGTTGCGACAGGTAGCGGAGCACTGCTTTGTTCCCGACCAGCTTTCCGAGGTAGCCGCGCGCCAGCACCAAGAGCAGCACGTCCTGACCATAGGATTTTTCAACCAGCTTCAGTTGATTCTGGATGTTTCCCATTTCGCGCTCCATCTTCACCATTTGCTCCGCAGTGACGCCGGAGAGCTTCCGGGGCCGCTTTTCGTTGACCAGCAGATTCGGCGGTGTCGCGGCCAGCAACGCCTCTGCGTAGGCAACGGTCATGTTGTTGGCGGTCAGCATCAGCTCTACGCACTCGACCTGCCGCGTGGGCTTCATCTTGCGCAGCACTGAGCCAAGGTTGGCTGAAAAATGCTGATCCTTCAGCATCTCGACGGCCTCCGGGCAGATGCCTTCAAGCAGACCGACCTTCTTGTGAATCTGACTGACGTCCACGTTCAGTGCCTTGGCCAGCCGGTCGGGCGTGACGCCGCGCTCAACCGCACGCCGGAGCATCTGGTGCTCCTGAATGGATGAAATGCGGTTGATCCGGTTGTTGTAGGTGTAGCTTTCATCGTCGGTGGCGATCAGGCATGGCGCATCCGTGTAGCCGAGTTGCCGCAACGCCAGCAGGCGCATATGGCCGTCGAGCAGGATGTGATGCCCAGTGGTCTTGTCGGCCTTGCCCACACTCAGCGGTTCGATCAACCCGACCGCTTCCATCGAGGCCATGATCTGCTTGAACTTGCGCGAGGTATGCAGCCCCTCTGGCGGCTTGTGCGACGGCAGAATCCGATCCAATGTCAGCGTGATCGGCTCGGGGATGAAGCCCAGTGGCGGTTGGGTCATACCGCGTGGCCTCCGCTCCAAATGCGCTCGGCCAGTTGCTTGGGCAAGGTGTCCAGACCTTCGGCGCGCAGCAGATTGGAAAAATGCTCGTCGGTCAGCAACTGCCGCAGTGCCTCGACAACGAACAGCAGGCGTTGCTGCGTGAATTCGGCTTTCTTGATGGTCAGTTTCTGCCGCTCGACCTCGTTCTGATAGTTGCGCACCAGACTGGAGGTCGTGATGGCCGCGCCCTTGCGCGCGGGCCGGTGTTTCAGCGTCTTGCCCAAGGTGTTGCGCCGCTGAAGCACGCGCCGCGTCTGCATCAGTTGCCCGCCGCGCAACTGACCGCTTTCGTAGGCGTCTTGCAACGCAGCCTGCACCGATTCCTCATCGCTCGCTCCTGCGATGGTGATGGCAATATTGAGCGGAACCCGTCCGGACTCCACGGCTGCCAGCAGGCGCTCCTCGCCTTTCTCGAAGAGGAGCAGGATGCCTCTGATGTAGTCGAGGCTCAGGCCGGTTTTCTGGGCTATGACACGCTTGTCGTAACCTTGCTGACTCAACTGCTCGATGCTCACCAGCAGCTCCAGCGCGCTGTATTTCCGGCGGGCGATGTTCTCGGTCAGACTCATGATGAAGGCGTCCTCGTCGTTGACTGCGACGACCAACGCCGGAATCTGCTTCTCGCCGAGCGACCGGAACGCCTTGAGCCTGCCTTCACCACAGATCAGCAGGAAGCGTTTGCCGTCCTCCAGATCGTCGCGCGGCGTGACCGTGACCGGCTTCTTCAGGCCGATGCTCTTGATGTTGCCGACGATCTCCTCGAACACCCGGCCATTGCGGTCGCGCGGGTTGAGCACGGCGATCTGATCGACCGGGATCATTTGCAGTTCGGTGGCGTGGTGCTTCTTCATCATGCGACTCTCCTCAAGCGGCTGCGCTCGGCCATGCCGTAGAGGTAGTCCAGGCTGTCGAAGCGGTAACTCTCGAACTCGATGCTGTTGTGGTCGGCCAGATGGATGCGGGGCTGGCCGAAGTCCAAGCGCGGCAGCAGGTAGTAGTCCAGCGCGGCCTGATTGCTGTCGTCCAGCCGAACAGCGACCGTGATGTCCGGCGTCAGGCTGGTGTCGAAGCGTACCTTCCAGCGGCGGCGACCGTCGTCGAGCACGTTGCAGCGCGCGAGCACCAACGACACCGTGAACTCGCGGTTGACGGTGAGCAGGTCGGTCGCCGGATCGCGCACGACCGTGCCGCCGACCTCGGTGATCATCCGTTCGGTCTGGCCGACGATCTCCGGGTGCAGGCGGCGCAGGAACTGATTGACCTCCAGATACTGGTAGTCCCGATCCGGCGTGAAGCCCACCGTCTGGTAGGCGCGGATCAGGCTGCCGAAGCGGTGCGCGTAGGCCGCCGCCGAAGGCATCCCCTCGGCCTCGTCGATGATCAGGCCGGAGAGGTAGCCGTGCTGCTGGAACAACCGCCGCAGCTTCTCGACCAGTTCCTCGTCGGTGTAGCGATGCGCCCGTGCGCGCAGGATGCCCTGTGCCGTGTAGAACAGGTCGGGCGGCACGATGCCCTCGAACGCGCCTTCCTTCTTGATCCACATCTCCGGCTGGTTCACCACGCGCACCTTCTTGAGCTTGAAGGATCGGCGGTTGTAGACGTTGTTGCCGATGTATTTCTCGTTCGACAGCACCTCGCGCACTGTGGCCCGCGTCCAGTCGCGCCCGAGGTCGGTCTGGATGCCCTTGGCGTTGAGCCGGTCGGCGATCTCGGATTCGAGCAGGTTGCCTTCGACGAACCAGCGGTAGATCTGGTTCACGACCGCGACTTCGGCGTCCGGGCCGGGTTGCAGGATCACGCGGTCGGTTTGCAGGCTCTTGTGCTCGCCGCGCGAAAGCTGCCCCTTCACGGAACCGGACTGGTCGATCAGCACGCGCCGCAGGCCGTAGCCCGCTGGCCCGCCTTGCCGAAAACCGAGTTCGATCAGGCGGCACTGGCCCGCGAACACCTTTGCCGACAATTCCCGGCTGTATTCGCCTGCCATCGCACGCTTGACGCCCTTGACGATGGTGGACACGGGCGAGCCGTCGTTCTCGAACTGCTCGGCGCAGTAGGCCACCTGAATCCCGGCGCGGCGGCAGATGTATTCGTAGTAGGCGCTCTCGTCGGCGTCTTGGAACCGGCCCCAGCGACTCACGTCATAGACGAGGATGATCTGGAAATCGGCCTTGCCCGCCTGCACATCGGCGATCAGTTTCTGCAAGGCTTGGCGACCATCGATGCGCAGACCGCTCTTGCCCTCGTCGGCGTAGGTGCGGACGATCTCGATGTTGCGCCGGGCGGCATACTCGCGGATTTTGTCGCCCTGATTCTCCGTCGAGTATTGCTGGTGCTCGGTGGACATGCGCACGTACTGCGCGGCGCGGTACACCGGCCCTGACCCTGAAGGGCTTGGAGGTGATTCGTTCGATTGCATAGACCCGGTCACTTCGATGGTTGACGTTCTCGGGTCTGCCGCTCCCTTCAATGGTTGCGCCGCTGCCTGACGGAAGCCGCGCACACGGTTGGAATCGTTGCCATGCAGGATGTTCGAGAACCCGTTTGGAGGCGAAGTTACGGGCAGACCGCCGGGGTGTCGATCAAGTCCTCTCTTGACACGTCCATCTTGCGCGGACACATCATGGCCACCGGCGTGATCTCGACGACCCATGATTGGCCGTTTTCCTTCGGAAACGCCGGGTGCCGCGTGATCCGGTACAGGCCGGACGGCAGCTCGCACACGTCCATCTTTGCAAGATTGGTGTTCTGGGCCTGATCGCGCGTCCGCTGCTGCTCGCGGTTGCGCTGTTCGTACTCGGGCTTGGCGGCGCGGTAGTCGCGCCAGTAGTCGGGATGACGCTGCGTCCATGCCTGCTGCGCGGCGCGCTGATTGCTCCGGTAGTCCGGGTCGGACTGGAGCTTGGCCCGCTGCCACTTGCGCTTGCGGGCGCGCTGGCAGTCGGGCGCGGCGCAGTAGGTTTGGTCGGGAACTTGGGGGCGTGGCGCGAAGGGCTTGCCACAGCAGGCGCAGCGGTGGGTCATCGTGGGGGTCTCCATGCAAGTCCGCATGGAAGCCGCGACCGATCACCGCAACCGGACGGTCACGCGCGCGGGCGAACGCTCATGGCTGCGAGGCCGCGCGATTACTCATGGGCGACCACTTCCATATAGGGCCGCATCACGTTGGCGACCCGGCAAACCTTGGCGTAGCGCCACAGGTCGTCCGCCGATGCCTTCCGCGTCCGCCACGCATCCTTCAGCGCCTCCATCGCCACATCCAGACCGATCCTGTTGCGGTGCTTGAAGCAGTCCACGACCGTCTTGGCCGCGCTGTAGACCCGCAGCGTCGCGCCGTCGCACGGGTGTTCCTCGATGCCCGCCGCGTGCGTGTCGCCCGTCATCTGTACCATCCGGATCGGCGGCCAGTCCATGCGGGGCGCGTGGCTGCCACGCGGCATGGCGATCCATATCTGGTGCGGCAGTTGCGTGGTCAGCCCGTGGAATTGCAGCGCCGTCAGCAGGCAGAACACGGCTTGCGGTGCCTTGGCGGCCACGACCGCGAGACCTTCGTGCTCCGAGGCCGGATGGTTCGGCAGGCGGTAGAGGCCGCGCCCGACCCTGTCCAGCAGGCCGGCGGCGGTCAGCCGCGTCAGGACGACCCGGGGCGCGCCGATGGCGTCCAGATCGCTGGCGCGCAGCAGTCCCTTCTGGCGAGCCAGATCGAGGACGCGCTGGGCGTGGGTGTCGGTGGAATGTTCCATTTATTCTCCCAATTTACCATTAGAGAGTTGATTTAGAACATAGAAGCCTGTTGAGGGACATCCACTGGAAGCTGGCCTCTACCGAGATCCTTGACGCGGATGCAGATTTGTGACCCAATATAGGGGAACAATTTGAGGCGACTCCCATGCATACCTTCACCATCCGCGAACTGCGCGAACGCTCCGGTGACCTCAGCCGTGAGGCCGAGGAAGGTCGGCTTGCGCTCGTCACCCGGCACGGGCAGCCGCTGTTCGTCAGCGTCCCCTTCACGGAGGATCTGCTGGAGGCGGGCGTCCATACGGCGTTGGCCGTGAACCTGTTCAAGGGCGGTGAGATGACCTCCGCACGCGCCGCCAAGCTGGCTCGGATGAGCCTGCCGCAGTTTCTGGCGCATCTCTCTGCGCAGGGCATCCCGGTGGTCGATCACGATCCGGCAGAACTGGAGCAGGAACTCGCTGCCTTCGATGCGGCGCAATGAGCCGACCTGTCGTCGTTTCCGATTCCGGGCCGCTGATTGCGCTGGCCGGGTGCGGTCAACTGGAACTGCTGGTGGGTGTTTTCGATGTTCTCCACGTGCCGCAAGCGGTGCTGGAAGAAACCACGGCAGATCGTTCGCGCCCGGGTGCGGTCGATATTGCCGCCTTCGTTCAGGCTCGCGCACAGGTGCATGCCGACCGTGATGATCCTGTCTACGCTGCCGCCGTCGGTCACCTCGACGAAGGCGAAGCGCAAGCCCTGAGTTTGGCGCACGCGCTGGGCTGCGGCGTTCTGATGGACGAGCGCCGTGGCCGCCAAACCGCGATCCGCCAAGGCGTGCCCCTGTTCGGCGTGCTGGGTGTGCTGCTGCAAGCCAAGCGAATCGGCAAGCTCGAACGCATTGCGCCCGCATTGGAACGGATGCAGGCCAACGGCTACCGCATTTCGCAGGCGCTCATCGATGAAGCCTTACGGCTCGCGGGCGAGACCCGCTGATCAGTCAAACGGACAAATAACCGAAATCGCGCCCGCAAGGCCAACACATTACTATCTGGTTCCGAACACGGACTTCGGTTCGGTTCCGTGTTCCGCCACCACCATAGCTTCCAAGGGCGTTCGCCAAGGTCCGGCGAACGCCCTTTTTCATTGCTGAATCAGCCACTTGTCGTGCGAGGACGTGCAAGGTAGTGCGCCAACATCCAAGGCAAGACGGGGGAACAAACGGGGGAACAACCGCCGCCAGCCGTAGACTTGCCCCGTTTGTTCCCCCGTTTCCGAGTGGGGAACGCCCTTCGTCCTGGAGGTGTTCCCCATGCTGACCGATGTTCAATGCCGCAACGCCAAGTGCCCGCCCGGCGCCAAGCGTCTGCGCCTGGCTGATGCCGGCGGCCTGTACCTGGAGGTAGCCCCATCCGGCTCCAAACGGTGGTTCTGGAAGTACCGCAAGGACGGGAAGGAGGGGCGCCTGGCCCTGGGCAGTTATCCGGCGGTGCTGGTCGGGGCCGCCCGCCAGGCCCGCGACGTGGCAAAGCAGAAAAAAGCCGCCGGCATGGACCCGGTGCAGGCGCGCAAGGTGGAAAAGCTCAAGGGCACGCGTGAAGGCGGCGACACCTTCAAGGCCGTTGCCCTGGAGTGGCATGGCAAGCCGACGGACAACTGGAGCCCGGGCCACGCCGACCGGATGCTGCGCCAACTGGAGCGCGACCTGTTCCCCTGGCTGGGCGACCGGCTCATGGGCGAGATCGAGCCCATGGAGCTGCTGGCCGTACTGCAGAAGATCGAAGAACGCGGCGCCAACGAGACGGCCGACCGCGCCCTGATGCTGGCCCGGCAGGTATACGCCTACTGGCTGCCCACGGCGGACAAGCGCCAGCGCAACATCGCCGAGGGTCTGAAAAAGCGCCTCACCCCGTACCGTGGCAAGCACTTCCCGGCCATCGTGGAGCCGCAGCGGTTCGGCGAGCTGCTGCGAGGCATGCACGCCTACAGGGGCGGCCCCGTGGTGCGCACGGCGCTGCTGCTGGCGCCGATCCTGTACCAACGCCCCGGCAACCTGCGCATGATGGAGTGGGCCGAGCTGGACATGGATGCGGCCCTGTGGACCATCCCCAGCGCCAAGATGAAGCGGGGCGTTCAGGAGAAGGAGCAGGGAGAGCCGCACGTGGTGCCCATGCCAACGCAGGCGATCGAGCTGCTGCGCCAGCTCCAGCCGCTCACCGGGCACGGGCGCTACGTCTTCCCCGGCCAGCGCGACCACGGCCGGCCGCTGTCCGACAACTCCGTGCGCACCGCCCTCTATGCCCTGGGCGTGGGCAAGGAGCAGAGCTGGCATGGCTTCCGGGCCAGCGCCCGCACGATGATGGTTGACCAGCTCGACCTGGACCCGCTCGCCATCGAGGCGAACATGGCGCACGCCGTGAAGGACGCCAACGGCCGCAGCTACAACCGCACGCAGTACCTGGCGAAGCGGTTCCAGCAAATCCAGCAGTGGGCCGACTACCTGGACGGCCTGCGCGCTGGCGCCGTCGTGCTGCCCTTCAAGCCGCGCGTCGCCTGATCCACGGGCGCCAGCCGGGCGCCGCCCTCCCCAGTCGCATCCGTCGCCCGCTGAGCCGCCCTGGCGGGCCTGCACACGCCTGCGCCAGCCCCGGCGGCCGGTGCGCGGGCCGCGTTTTGCAGTTCACCTCGGGTGCCATTTCCCGAAAACGGTGAGGACAGTGAGGACAAAACCCAAGAATCCAGAATCCATGCGGGTTTGCGGCCGATTGGGGCGTGAGGACATTGTGAGGACAAAGTGAGGACATGATGAGGACATTTTTTTATATGAAATATTCTGTCCTCTTTTCACCTTTTTCCCTGCCTTCGCCCGCATCCGCTGCCCGCCTCGGTCCGGCTTGCCGCACCGCTGCGATCGGCGCCAGCCGGGCTGCTGGCGCTGCCTCGGCCTGGCCGTCCCTGCGTCAGCTCGCCGCAGCGGTCCGGAGACGTGCCGGCGCTGGCTGGTGCGCCCTGCACGCTTGCGCACGCTGGCGGAATGCGCCGCGAAGGGCGTTCCCGTGGAGGCATCAACCGGCGCGCGGGGACATGCGGCGGGCCGCTGGTGCATGCGTGTGCACGCTCGGGCCTGGCCGTCCCTGCGCCAGATCGCCGCCCGGCATGTGGATAACTTTCCGTTTGCATCGGAGTGCGTTTGCCCGTTTTTTGAGCAACGGCGAGGCATCGCTAAGTGCTTGTCGCGCCGTGGGTTTTCGGCACGCCCGGAAAGTTATCCAGGGCACCCCGGAAATGCGAGTAGAGATAACGTGGCTTATGTCGAACGCGCCTGGGCGGATCGCCTGCATGCAGGACGCATCTATCGCTATGAACTGCCCGCCGGGACGTTCGAGAGCATCGAAGACGCAGGCATGTTCGTCAGTCGCCTTGGGGTGCAGCCCATCAGCCGCGAGGCGATGTCGGATTTGCCTCAGGCGCTGCACGCCAGCCGCACGGAGTTGCGGATCGTCGATTCGCTGTTGCCTCTGCGCGGGGTCTGGGACAGCTCCCTGCATGCCAGCGGGATCCGGCTTCGCAATGCTGCAGGCTGGAGCTGATGCCCCACCGCGCCAGGCTACAGCTCCAGCACCAGCTTCTGCCCGCAGGCGCGCGAGCAGCAGCTCATCATGCGCTGCCCGGCCTCGCGCTCGCTGCGGGTGAGCACCATGTCGCGGTGGTCGATCTCGCCGGCCAGCACGCGCACCTCGCAGGAGCCGCACAGGCCTTCCTCGCAGTCGCTCTGCACGTCGATGTTGGCGGCGCGCAGGGCGGCCAGCAGGGTCTGGTCGGCGCGCACCGGCACGGTGAGGCCGGAGTCCTTCAGCTCCACCTCGAAGGCATGCTCCTTCGATGGATCGAGCGTGCCGAGCGTGGACTCGAAGTGCTCGACGCGCAGCGCGTCCTCGGGCCAGCGGGCGCAGGCGGAGGCCAGCGCATCGAGCATGCGCAGCGGGCCGCAGGCGTAGACCTGGGTGCCCGGCTCGGGCGTGGCGAGCAGGGCGGTCAGGTCCAGCCGCGAGCCTTCGCCGCTCACGTGCAGGTGCAGGTGCTCGCCGTGCAGCGCCTGCAGCTCGGGCAGGAAGGCCAGCGTGGCGCGGCTGCGGCCGCAGTAGTGCAGCTGGTAGTCGATGCCGAGTTCGCGGGCGCGGCGCGCCATCGCCATGACGGGCGTGATGCCGATGCCGCCGGCGATGAAGACGATCTTTTTCGCCTCCTCGTCGAGCCGGAAGTGGTTGCGCGGGCCGCGGATGCGCAGGCGGTCGCCGGCCTTCACGTTCGCGTGCACCCAGTCCGAGCCGCCGCGGCTTTGCGGGTCGCGCAGCACCGCGATCTCCAGCACCGACGCCTCGGCCGGGTCGCCGCACAGCGAGTACTGGCGCGACAGGCCCGTGTCGCCGCACTCGATGTCGATGTGCGAGCCGGGCGCCCAGCGCGGCACGGGCTGGCCGTCGGGCGTGGCCAGGCGCAGCTTGACGATGTCCTGCGCGACGGGCGTGACGCCGTGCACCACCATCGGCCGCGTGATGGCGTGCGCCGAAGGCTCGCCGATGCGCACGGCGGCGCGGGCGTGGCTGCGCAGCGAAGGATCGCGCCGCTCGGGGTTGCGGGCCGGGTCCCATTCCACCCACAGGTGCTCGGGCCCGCGGAAGGAGGTGTTGGGCACGTAGCTGAACTGCTGCTCGGCCAGCTTCATGTGCGGCAGGCGGCGCGTGAATTCCTCCAGGAACACCTGCATCTCCATGCGCGCCAGGTTCTTGCCCATGCACTGGTGCGAGCCGTAGCCGAAGGTGAGGTGGTCGCTGGCGTTGTCGCGGCGGATGTCGAACAGGTCGGCATCGGCGAAGTGGCGCTCGTCGTGGTTGGCCGACGAGGTGACGATCAGCAGCTTGCTGCCGGCCGGGATGGCGACGCCGCCGACCGTGGTGTCCTGGGTCGCCAGCCGGCGCCAGGCGGCCACCGAGCCGTTGTGGCGCAGGCATTCCTCGACCGCGTTGGGAATCAGCGCCGGGTCCTCGCACAGGTCGCGCCAGGCGGTGGGGTGCTGCAGCAGCAGCTTCATCGCGTTGGCGGTGGCGTTGGCCGTGGTCTCGTGCGCGGCCACGATGCCGGCCATCATCATCGAGTGCAGGTAGGAGTCGGTCACCACCTCGGGCAACTGCTTCTGTCTGCGGATGCCGTACTGCATCCAGCCGGGCGCGTCGGGGTCCTGCCGCATCTTGTCGAGCACCTTGCCCGCGTACTGCCAGAAGTTGCCGACGGCGTGCGCCACGGCCACCTGCTCCTCGGGCTTGGGGCGGCCCCAGGTGTTGACCGTGTGCGCGATGCTGTACTGGCGCAGCGTGTCCATGTCCTCCTCGGGCACGCCGAGGAAGTGCAGGGCGACGGTCAGCGGCACCTCCCACAGCATCTGGTCCACCAGGTCGGCGCGGCCGTCGTCGATGAAGCGGTCGACGTACTCGCGCGCCAGCTGGCGCACCAGCGGCTCGTGGTGCCGCAGCTGTTCGGGCGTGAAGGGCTCCATCAGCGCGCGGCGGCGCGGCATGTGGGCCGGCTCGTCCTCGTTGACCAGCGTGCGGTTGAGGGCGAAGCCGTAGCTTTCCAGCACCGCGTTGGCCTCGGGGCCGGTCGGCGTGATCTTCTCCAGCGCGATCGAGGGGCTGAAGGTGAGGTTGTCGCGGAAGATGGCCTTGATGTCCGCGAAGCGCGTGACCACCCAGTAGCCCAGCAGCGGGCTGTAGAACACCGGCTCCTGCTCGCGCGCCCAGCGCACGTAGTCGGGCGGGTCCTGCTGGTAGCCGTCGCTGAAGGGGTCGAAGGCGGCGGCCTGGTGGCTGACGGGGCAGCCGGTGGGCGTCTGCGGCGCGCCGGCGCCGTGGGCTTCGGTGGAGGCGGTGTTCATGGGGGCTCCGGAAAAGGCAAGGGGCCCTGCCGATGGGGCAGGGCCGGCCGCCGGCCGGCGGCGGGGGCGGACGCTAGTCCAGCGTGATGTTCAGGTCGCGGATCAGCTTGTGCCAGCGCGTGGTCTCGCTCTTGAGCAGCTCGGCGAACTGCGCCGGCGTGTCGCCCACCGGCTCGACGCCGAAGTCGATCAGCTTCTTGTGCACCTCCGGCGCGTTGATGGCGGCGACCACCTGCTTGTTGAGCGCCGCGACCACCTCCGGCGGCGTGGCGGCCTGCACCACCATGCCGACCAGTGCGGCGGCCTCGACGTTCTTGTAGCCCAGCTCGGCGAAGGTCGGCACGTCGGGCAGCTGAGGCAGGCGCCTGGCGTTGGCCACGGCCAGCGGGCGCACCTTGCCGCCCTTGATGAAGCCGGCGCCGGCCGCCAGGTCGACCATCATGGCCGGCACCTGGCCGCCCGCCACGTCGGCCAGGGCCGGGGCGGCGCCGCGGTAGGGCGCATGGGTCATCTTCAGGCCGGCTTCGGTTTTGAGCAGCTCCATCGCCAGGTGGTGCGGGCTGCCGGCACCGGCCGAGGCGTAGTTGATGCCTTCCGGGTTGGCCTTGACCTCGGCGATGAACGCTTTCGCGTCCTTGGCCTTCACGCCCGGGCTGACCACCAGGATCATCGGGAAGCGGCCCATCAGCGTCACGGGCGCCAGGTCCTTGGTCGGGCTGTAGCTCAGGCTCTTGTAGAGCGCCGGGTTGAAGACCAGGGTGCCGTTGTCGGCCGACAGCACGGTGTAGCCGTCGGGCGCGGAGCGGGCCACGTCGGCGGCGGCGATGGCGGTGTTGCCGCCGGGCTTGTTGTCCACCACCACCGGCTGGCCGATCTGCGTGGACAGCTGCTGGCCGATGGTGCGGGCCAGGAAGTCCGAGCCGCCGCCGGCCGGGTAGGGCACCAGCCAGCGCATCGGCTTGGACGGCCAGTTCTGGGCCTGGGCCGCCAGCGGCGCGGCGACGAGGGGGAGGGCGAGCAGGCAGCCCGCGATCAGCTTCTTCATCGTGTCTCCTTGAAGGGAATCAAAGGGTGTTCATGTATTGCGTAATTGTTATCCGCATTGCGTAATCAGATGATCCGGGCTAACCCGGACACAATCTGCGTCGTTTGTTGCCCGACCCATGCCCCGCTCCCCCTCCCCCGAACCGCTTCCCCGCCCCCGCGAGCGCCGCCAGCGCGTCCAGGCCGCCGAGACCGGCATGGCCGTGCTCAAGGGCCTGGCCCGCCTGGGCGGCCGAGCCAGCCTGACGGCGCTGTCCACCCAGGTGGGCGAGCCGCCGGCCAAGGTGCACCGCTACCTGGCCAGCCTGAGCGAGGAGGGCCTGGTCTCGCAGGACGCCGGTTCGCAGCAGTACTTCCTGGGGCCGGAGGCCCTTCGCATCGGCATGGCCGCCATGCGCCAGGCCGACCCGATCCGCGTGGCCGAGCCGGCGCTGGTGCGGCTGCGCGAGTCGCTGGAGGTCACCTGCTTCATCGCCGTGATGGGCAACAAGGGGCCGACCATCGTGCGCTTCGAGGAGCCGGGGCTGCCGGTGACGGTGAACGTGCGCGTGGGCTCGGTGCTGCCGCTGCTGTGGTCGGCCACCGGGCGGGCCTTCCTCGGCTTCCTCGACGAGCGCGCGGTGCAGGCGCTGGCCGAGCAGGAGCTGGCCTCCGCCACGCCCGAGCAGCGCGCCCTGCTGCCGTCGGCCGACCCGGTCGGCACGCTGCAGCGCGAGGTGCACGCGGCCGGTTGCGCCGCCGTGCGCGACACCAACCTGCGCGGCATCAGCGCCGTGGCGGCGCCGCTGTTCGACCACGCCGGGCGCGTCTGCGCGGTGCTCACCGCGCTCGGCGCTACCGGCGGCTTCGACGCCTCGGTGGACGGGTCGGTCGCACAGGCCGTGCGGCGCGAGGCGCGGGCCATCAGCGCCGTGCTCGGGCACGACCGGTCATGAGCGTCACCCGGTCCCGGCAAGGCATCGCGTTCACCCTGCTGCTGCCGCTCCTGCTGGCGGCCCAGCCCGTGGCCACCGACAGCTACCTGCCGGCGCTGCCCGCGATCGCGCATGCGCTGGGCTCGGCCACCGCCAGCCTCACCGTCTTCGTGCTCGCCTTCGGCTGCGCGCAGCTGCTGTGCGGGCCCTGGGCCGACCGCTTCGGCCGCCGGCCGGTGCTGCTGGCCGGGCTGGGCTGCTACGCGCTGGCGGCGCTGGGCTGCGCGCTGGCGCCCAGCGTGCCCTGGCTGGCCGCCGGGCGCGCGCTGCAGGGCTTCGCCATGGCGGCCATCCTGGTGTGCGCGCGGGCGGCAGTGCGCGACCTGTACCCGGCGCACGAAGGGCCGCACGTCATGGCGCGCGGGCTGACCGGCCTGGGCGTGGTGGGGCTCGCCGCGCCCATCGTCGGCGCCTGGCTGGTGCAGGGCGCCGGCTGGCGCTGGGTGCTGGCGGCGATGGCCGCCTACGCGGCCGTGCTGTTCGCGCTGTGCTGGCGCGGCTTCGCCGAGACGCACCGCCCGGTGGCGCCGGGCGAGCCCGCCACGCCGGTGGCGCGCGGCAGCGCCCGGCAGGTGTTCGCCAGCGGCAGCTTCCGCGCCTGGGCCGCGGTGGCGGCGGCCACCTATGGCGGGCTGTTCTGCTTCCTGCTGCTGTCGCCCATGGTCTACATCGACCTGCTGGGCCTGTCGCCGGCGGTGTACGGCTGGATCCCGGCCGGCGGCTCGCTGGTCTACATCGCCAGCACCACGATGTGCCGGCGGCTGCTGCGCCGCTGGGGCGCGGTGCGCACGGTGCAGTTGGGCGCCTCGCTCAGCCTGGCGGGCGCGCTGGTGCAGGCGCTGGGCTGCGCGCTCGCGCCGGCCTCGCCGGTCCCGCTGCTGGCGGGCCATGCCGTCTACGTGCTGGGGCACGGCATCCACCAGCCCTGCGGCCAGGCGGGCGCGGTGGGCGACCTGCCGCACCTGGCGGGGCGGGCCGTGTCGTGGTCAGGCTTCGGGATGATGCTGGTCGCCTTCTGCGTGGGCCAGACCGCGGCCGCCTTCGTGCGCCCCGGCATGCCGCACGGCGCCTGGCCGATGGTGCTGCCGATGGTGGCGGCCGGCGCCGCGCTGATGGCGATCGCCTTCGGCTGGCTGCCGCGGCTGTACCCGGCGCGGATGCGCTAAAGACCTGCCGACCGCAGCGTCTTGGCCGCGGGCACAGAATGTGCGGGATGAACACGCCCACGACCCTGCAGATCGACTTCGTGTCCGACGTCTCATGCCCCTGGTGCGCCGTGGGCCTGGCTTCGCTGGAGCGCGCGCTGGCGCGCGTGGCGCCGGACATCCGCGTCGAGCTGCGCTTCCAGCCCTTCGAGCTGAACCCGGACATGGCGCCCGAGGGCGAGGATTCGATCGAGCACCTGATGCGCAAGTACGGCATCGGCGAGGCCCAGGTGCGCGCCAACGGCGAGGCGCTGCGCCAGCGCGGCGAAGCGGTGGGCTTCCCCTTCGACCTGGACAGGCGCAAGCGCGTGTGGAACACCTTCGACGCGCACCGCCTGCTGCACTGGGCCGAGCACGAGGGGCTGGACCGGCAGCTCGCGCTGAAGAAGTCGCTCTTCAAGGCCTACTTCATCGACGGGCAGAGTCCCGCCGACCACGCGCTGCTGGTGCGCCTGGCCGGCGAGGCCGGGCTGGACGAGGCGCGCGCCCGTGCGATCCTGGTGGGCGACGAATTCGCCGCCGAGGTGCGCGAGCGCGAGCGCCTCTATACCGGCGCCGGCATCCATTCCGTGCCCGCCGTCATCGTCAACCGGCAGCACCTGATCTCCGGCGGCCAGCCGGTGGAGGTGTTCGAGCGCGCGCTGCGGCAGATCGCGGGGGCGCAGCCGCCGGCGGCGCTGGCCGCCTGACGCGCGGCTCAGCGCGGCGGCCTCTCGGGCGCTTTCACGTCCGGCACCACGCGCGCATAGCGCTGGAAGGTCCAATAGGCGCTGGCCCAGTCCATCAGCACGATGAATCGGTTGCGAAAGCCGATCAGGAAGTACACGTGCACGAACAGCCAGAACAGCCAGGCGAAGTGGCCCGAGAAGCGCAGCGGCCCGAAGGGCGTGGGCAGGTCCACCACCGCTGAGTTGCGGCCGATGGTGGCCAGGTTGCCCCAGTCGCGGTAGCGGAAGGGCTTGGCCGGCCGGCCGGCGATGCGCGCCAGCAGGCTGGCTGCCGCCGCGCGGCCCATCTGCTTGGCCCCGGGCGAGACGCCGGGCACCGGCCGCGGCGGCTGGCCCGGTACGTGGCTCATCGCGGCGGCCAGGTCGCCGACCACGCTGATCTCCGGGTGGCCGGGCAGGCTCAGATCCGGCTCCACCTTCACGCGGCCGGCGCGGTCGCACTCGGCGCCCGTGGCGGCCGCCAGCAGGCGGCCCAGCGGCGAGGCGGCCACGCCGGCGGCCCAGACGATGCACCGGCTGTCGATGCGCTCGGTGCCGCCGCCTGAGGCCTTGAGCTCCAGACCGTCGGCGTCGATGCGCGTCACCATCGCGTCGACGCGCACCTTCACGCCCAGATGCTCCAGCTGTTCCTGTGCGCGCTGGCTCAGCTTCCCGGGCATGGCCTGCAGCACGCGCGGGCCGCCTTCGAGCAGCAGCACCTCGGCCTCGGCCGGCACGATGCGGCGGAACTCGCCGGCCAGCGTGTGGCGCGCGATCTCGGCCAGCGTGCCGGCCATCTCCACGCCGGTCGGCCCGCCGCCGATCACCACGAAGGTCAGCAGCGCGCGGCGGCGCACCGGGTCGCTTTCCAGTTCGGCCAGCTCGAAGGCGAGCAGCACGCGGCGGCGGATTTCGAAGGCGTCGGCCAGCGTCTTCAGGCCGGGCGCATCGGCGGCCCAGGCGTCGTTGCCGAAATAGCTGTGCGTGGCGCCGGCCGCCACGATCAGGTGGTCGTAGGGCAGCCGGTGGCCGTCGGCCAGGCGGACGGTGCGCGCCGCGGCGTCGATGGCCGTGACCTCGCCGAGCAGCGTGGTCACGTTGGGCTGGGCGCGGAACAGCAGCCGCGCCGGCGCCGCGATCGAGGGCGCCGCCAGCCCGGCGGTCGCCACCTGGTAGAGCAGGGGCTGGAACAGGTGGTGGTTGGTCTTCTCGACCACCGTCACGTCCACCGCCGCGCCGCGCAGGGCGCGCGCTGCCTCCAGGCCGCCGAAGCCGCAGCCGACGATGACCACGCGGGGCCGGGAGGGCGGTGCCGTCATGCGGGGGATTATGGGCGCAGGCATGACCGCCAAACGAGCCCGAGGAGGGCGAGACCCTGCACACCGAGGATTCGCACAAGTTCACCCTCGACGGGCTGCGGGCGCTGGCGGTGCGCGCGGGCTTCGGCGCCGGCCCGGTGTGGGCGGATCCCGGGCGCCTGTTCAGCGTGCACCGGCTGCCCACTGCACAATAGCCTCTTCGCCCCGGGCCCCGTGCAGCCCGCGCGGCTGCAACGAGGCCCTTCACATGAAAGCCACCTGGAACGGCGTAACCATCGCCGAGAGCGACGACACCGTGCTCGTCGAAGGCAACCACTACTTTCCCGCCGATTCGCTGCGGCGGGAGTACGTGAGCTTCAGCAACAACCATACCGTGTGCCCGTGGAAGGGCACGGCCAGCTACTACTCGCTGCTGGTCGACGGCGAGCTCAACCCCGAGGCCGTGTGGTACTACCCCGACCCGAAGCCCGAGGCCGAGATGGTGCGCGGCCGCGTGGCTTTCTGGAAAGGCGTGAAAGTAGCGCCGTGACCACCACCGCCTACAGCCCGCCCTTCACGCCGCCCGAGGAACTGCCCACCGCGCTGCGCCAGGAAGGCTACGCGGTGCTCAGCCCCAAGGGCACCAGCGACTGGCTGGGCCGCCCGCTGGCCGAGCTGGAGGTCCTGCATGCCGACTGGGGGCGGCTGCCGCCCGACGACTACCTCAAGGACGGCGGGCGCTACCGCACGCGCCGGCATGCGTGCTTCGTCGCCGAGGGGGAGGCGCTTCAGCAGGTACCGCACCGCCCCCACTGGCAGCCGCTGGAATACAACGCGCTGCACGGCGGCATGCAGCGCTGGTTCGCGCCGATGGAGGACGCCACCGTCTCGCGCCCCGTCTGGCACGCGCTGCTGCTGCGCCTGGCCGGCGCCGCCAGCGCGCTGCGCGGCCCGCAGCGCTGGTTCATCGAGGCGCACCAGTTCCGCATCGACACCGAGGGCGGCATTGGCCGCCCGACGCCCGAGGGCGCGCACCGCGACGGCGTCGACCTGGTGGCGGTGGCGCTGGCCGGCCGGCACGGCATCAAGGGCGGCGAGACGCGCGTGTTCGAGGGCCGGCGCGGCGAGCGCTTCACCCTGGCCGAGCCGTGGACGCTGATGCTGCTGGACGACGCGCGCGTGATCCACGAATCCACGCCGATCCAGCCGCTGCATGAGGGCGAGAGGGGCTGGCGCGACACGCTGGTCCTCACCTGCCGGGCCGGCGGCTTCCAGGGCGATTGACCTGCCGCGAGGGGGCGGCGGGCCCACGCCCGGCGTCCTACACGGCCGGCGCGCCCGGCACGCTACATTCGGGAGGTTCCGTCGCGCCTGCCCCGGGCCAGGCGCGAGAGGCCCACCAGACAACGCGAGGTCACGTCATGTTCAATCACATCCTGGTTCCCATCGACGGCTCCGAAACGTCCATGCTCGCGGTGAGCAAGGCCAGCGGCCTCGCGCTGGCCTTCGGCAGCCGCATCACGCTGATCCACGTGATCGACAACTACCCTTTCATCGGCGTCGGCGCGGACTATGCGCTGGGGCAGAACGAATACCTCGCGGCGGCCACGGCGAGCGCGAATGCGGCGCTGGCGCGCGGCGTGGCGGCGCTGGCGGCCGAGGGGCTGCACAGCGACCAGCGCGTGATCGACGGCCACGTGGTGCACGAGGGCATCGTCGACACCGCCGCCGCGCTGGGCGCGGACCTGATCGTGATGGGCTCGCACGGCCGCACCGGCATCGAGAAACTGCTGCTGGGCAGCGTGACCCAGCGCGTGCTGCAGGAATCGCTGGTGCCGGTGCTGGTGGTCAAGGGCAGTCTCTGATCCCATTCGGTCCGAACGGCGCGGGGTTTTCGAAGCGAACGGCCCGGCCGGTGGCCGGGTGGCGCAGTTGCAGCACCGTCGCGTGCAGCAGCAGCCGCGGCGCGCGCGCCTGGACGCGGGCATCCCCGTAGAGCGCGTCGCCCAGGATCGGGTGGCCGATGGAGGCCAGGTGCACGCGCAACTGGTGCGAGCGGCCGGTGTGCGGCTCCAGCAGCAGGTGCGATGCATCGCGTTCCGGCCAGGCGGCCAGCGTGCGCCAGCGCGTGAGGCTGGGCTTGCCCCCGGCGGCGATCTTCTGCAGCGGACGGCGCGGCCAGTCGGCCATCAGCGGCGCGTCGATCGCCTGCCAGTGCGGGCTGTCGGCGATGCCGCCGACGATCGCCTCGTAGCGCTTCCAGACCTGGCGCGCGGCGAAGGCCTCGCTCAGCGCGCGCTGCATGTCCCGCCCGCGCGCCATCAGCACCAGGCCGCTGGTGGCCATGTCGAGGCGGTGCACGACCAATGCGTCGGGCCAGCGGCGCTGCGCGCGCGTGCTCAGGCAGTCCTGCTTGTCCTCGCCGCGGCCGGGTACGCACAGCAGGCCGGCGGGCTTGTCCAGTACCAGCAGGTGCGGGTCTTCATGGACGAGGGCGATGTCGGCGGCGTCGGCAGTCACGCGGGCGAGTGTAGGCAGCGCCCGCGCCGTCAGGCGCCGCGCAGGCCCCTCGGCTATGCTCGGCGGCGATGCCTGCCACCGAACCGCCGACGCCGTCCGGCGCGGCCGCCCCGATCTCCCACACCTTTTCCGACCTGACCCGCGAGCGCCCCTTCATGCGCCTGTGGGGCGCGCGCATCCTGGGCACGGCGGCGCAGCAGATGCTGATGGTGGCGATCGGCTGGCACATGTACGACCTGACCGCCAGCGCCTGGGACCTGGGGCTGGTGGGCCTGTTCCAGTTCGTGCCGGCGCTGGTGCTGGCGCTCTATGCCGGCCACGTGGTGGACCGGCACCACCGGGGCCGCATCCTCGCCGCCTGCCTGGCGGTGCAGGGCACGGTGGCGCTGGCGCTGCTGGGCGCGCACCTGGGCGGGCTCGATTCCAGGGTGCTGCTGCTGGGCCTGTCGCTGGCGCTGGGCGGCGTGCGCGCCTTCCAGATGCCGGCGCAGCAGTCGCTCACGCCGCTGCTGGTGCCGCCGATGGTGCTGCCGCGCGCCATGGCCTTCAGCTCCGCCGGGCAGCAGGCCGCGATCATCGGCGGGCCGGCGCTGGGCGGGCTGCTGTTCGTGGCGGGCATGGGCGTGGTCTACGGCAGCTGCGTGCTGCTCTTCGCCGCGGCCTGCGTCCTGGCGGCGCGGCTGCGCTACGCGCACAACGCGCCGCGGCGCGAGCCGGTGACGGCCGCCACGCTGCTGGCGGGCGTGCGCTTCATCTGGCAGCGCAAGCCGGTGCTGGGCGCCGTGTCGCTGGACCTGTTCGCGGTGCTGCTCGGCGGCGCGGTGGCGCTGCTGCCCATCTACGCCAGGGACATCCTGCACACCGGCGCCTGGGGCCTGGGCCTGTTGCGCGGCGCGCCGGCCATCGGGGCGCTGGCGATGTCGATCGCGCTGACGCGCCGGCCGGTGGAGCGCCGCGTGGGCCGCACGCTGCTGCTGGTGGTGGGCGCCTTCGGCGTGTGCATGGTGGTGTTCGGGCTGTCCAGGAGCTTCGTGGTCTCGCTGGCGGCGCTGGCCGTCTCGGGCGCGGCCGACATGGTGAACGTGGTGATCCGGCAGACGCTGGTGCAGCTGGAGACGCCGGACGCGATGCGCGGCCGGGTGAGCGCGGTCAACTCCATCTTCATCGGCGCCAGCAACCAGCTGGGCGAATTCGAGTCCGGCGCCACGGCCGCGCTGCTGGGGCCGGTGGGCTCGGTGGTGGCGGGCGGCGTGGGCACGATGCTGGTGGCGCTGGCGTGGCTCAGGCTGTTCCCGTCGCTGGCGGGGCGGGACCGGATGGTGGGTTGAGCGCAGGTTCGCATGAGGCGGTGAATTGCTGACGGGGGACCGGGTTGTGCGCGACCCACTCCGACCATGACCCCACATGCAGGGCGGTGCGAATGCCGGCTTCGTCGAAGAGGGCCGCACTCCATGCGGCGGCGACGCCCCCGCCGCAGGTCAGCGCCACGGTGTCGCCGGGATCGACGCCGCGCTCGGCGAGCAGCGCGTGGAGCCGCCTGGCCGGCAGCGGCAGGCCGGCGGCATCGGTGAGGTCGGTGTAGGGCAGGTTGATCGCGTTGGGAATGTGCCCTTGATCGAAGTCTGCATGCGGCCGCACGTCCACGAGCTGTCCACGCAGCGCATGGGCGGGCACCTCGCCGAGCGCGACCTCGCGCAGGCAGCCGGGGCGGATGGTGAACGTGGTCGGTGTGGGAACCGGTGTGGCGGTCGAGACCGGCAGACCCGCATCGACCCAGGCTTCATAGCCGCCCGCGAGGATGCGCACGCCGGGCACGCCCGCCCAGGTCAGCACCCACCAGGCGCGGCCTGCGGCGGGTTGCCCCGCACCGGCATACACCACGACCGGCAGGTCTGCCGCCACGCCCCATCGACGCAGGTTCGATTGCAAGACCTGCGCCGTGGGAAGCGGGTTGCGGCCGCCGCGTCCCGGCGAGGGCGGGCCTGCGAGTTCGTCGCGCAGTTCGACATAGACCGCGCCGGGGATGTGCCCGGCGTCATAGGCGCCGCGCTGACGGTCCGTGCCCACCAGGTGGCGCACGTCCAGGAGGACCGTCGGGGTGCCGGTCGCCAGCCTGTCCCGCAGTTGCAGGGCGGTGATGAATCGCGGCGGCATCAGAACTCCACCCCCAGCCGGCGGGTCAGATCGCGTTCGAGCCGGGTGAGCACGGTGTCGTCGAGATGGCGCGGCCGGGGGGCATCGATGCGGACCTCCTCGACGAAATGGCCGTTCTCCAGCAGCAGCACGCGGTCGGCCAGCCGGACGGCCTCGCCGACGTCATGGGTGACCATGACGACGCTGGGGCGGTGGCGCTGCCACAGGTCGATCACGAGACGCTGCATCTCGAGCCGGGTCAGCGCGTCGAGGGCGCCGAAGGGCTCATCGAGCAGCAGCACCTGCGGCTCGCGGATCAACGCCCGGGCGAGCGCGGCGCGCTGGGCCTCGCCACCCGAGAGGGTGACCGGCCAGGCATCGGCCCGGTGACCGAGGTTGACCTCCCGCAGTGCCGTGAGCGCGGCCTCGCGGCGTTCACCGCGGGTGCCGGGAACGGGGTGTCCGAACAGGACGTTGCGATGCACCCGCCACCACGGGAACAGGCGCGCCTCCTGGAAGGCGAAGGCGACCTTGCCGTCGACATGCGCCTGCCCCGCGGTGGCCTTGTCCAGGCCTGCGATCAACCTCAGCAGAGTCGACTTGCCGCTGCCCGACCGGCCCAGAAGAACGATGAACTCCCCTTCGGCCACGTCGAGATCGAGGCCGTCGAGAACGACCACTTCCCCGAAAGATTGAGTGATTTTCCTGAGCCGGATCCGGTGCGGCATCAGGGCTTCACGATCCACTGGTGGATGTCGACGCCGGCGTTGGGAATGATCCCGGCTTTCGCCAGGAACTGCTCATGCTCCTGCAGGAGCTTGATCGTGTCGTCATTCACCGGAGTGAAGTCCAGGGTCGGCCACTGGGCGACTTGATTCGTGATGTTCGGGCCGGCGCCCAGCGAGGTGTACAGGTCGGTGACCAGCTTCGGGTTCTTCCTGGCCTCGGTCGAGGTGGCCTGCAAGTCCTTGATCAGGGACTTGACCGCGTCCGGATGGGCATCCGCGAACTTCTTGGCGACGAATGTGAACAGCACGTTCGTCGAGTGGAGGTCTTCGCCGGTCGTGATGACCCTCGCTCCCGGAACCTGCTGGGCCGTGATGAAATACTGGTCCCAGGCGGCAATGGCATCGACGGAGCCGGCCTCGAAGGCGGCCAGTCCGTCGGCCGGGGAGAGGTACTTCAGGGTTGCATCCGAAGGTTTCAGTCCTGCCGAGTCCAGTGCCTTGTCGGCGAAATATTCGCCGGTGCCGGCCTTGTTGACTGCGATGACCTTGCCTTTGAGGTCCGCCACGGAGGTGATGCCCGATTTCGCCGAGACGACGATGCCCTCGGAGAAGTGCGAGGCTTCGGTGCCGATCACGTAGAACTGGGCGCCTGAATCGAGGGCGGTGAAGATGTTGGTCGCGCCGCCCGTGGAAACGTCAATGCTGTCGGCGTTGAGCGCATCAAGGGCCGGAGCGAACGCCGGGAAACCGGCGCCCCACTGGATGGGCGTGCCGTCGGAGAGCTGGTGGGCGAGATTGACGTTCTTCGACAGGGTGAGCGTGCTGTATGAGTTCACCGGACTGATTCGAATGGCGGCGCCGGGGGCGGCGCTGCCGGAGGCGGAGGAGGACGAATCGCAAGCCCCCAGCGAAATGGCGGCGAGCGCAACGGCCGCCGTGGCAAGCATCCTGGACAGGGGCAGATGGGCTTTCATGTTCTTTCCTTTTCTAGGGCGGGTGATGCAGGTCAGTGGATGGCGAGCCGCCAGCGCAGCAGGGAGCGTTCGAGCTGGCGGACGATCAGGTCGGTGATGACGCCCAGCAGCGCATAGACGAGGATGCAGACGATGACCACGTCGGTCTGGGAGTATTGGCGGGCATTGGTCAAGAGGAAGCCGATCCCGGTCGATGCGGCGATCGACTCGGCGACGATGAGGGCCACCCAGCCGATGCTCAATCCGTAGCGCAGCCCGGTGAGGATGTGAGGCAGAGCGCCGGGCAGAAGGATGTCGCGGGCGATCACGAGCGAGCGGCCGTCATAGACGTGGGCGACCTCGACGAATTTGCGATCGACGCCGCGAATACCTGAATACGTGTTGAGGTAGAGCGGCACGGCGACGCCCACGACGACCAGCAGCACCTTGGGCAACTCGCCGATGCCGAACCAGAGAATGAACAGAGGGGTCAGTGCCGTGAACGGGATCGCCTTGAGCGCCTGAAGCGGCCGGTCGATGAGGTCTTCACCGATGCGCCAGTAGCCCGCGGCGAAGCCGAGCAGCACGCCGGAAACGGCCCCGATCAGCAGCCCCCATCCGACCCGGGGCAGCGAGGCGGCGAGCGCGCGCGCCAGCTGGCCGTTGCCGACCAGGGTGGCGAAGGCCTTCGCCACGGCCCAGGGGCCAGGCAGTATGCGGGTATTGAGCCAGCCGGCTTGGCCCGCGATCCACCAAACGACGAGCAGGAAGAGGATGGAGAGCCACGGTCGCGCGCCACGCGCGAAGCTCATGGCGACGGCTCCCTCGATGCAGGCGTGAGGGCGCGAGTGGGCAAGCCCAGGTGGCCGCGCAGGGTGGCGGTGTCGTATCGGGCGCGAGCCAGCCCCCGGCGCTGGAGCTCGGGCACGACGAGATCGACGAAGCTCTCGAACGGCCCGAACTGATACGGGGGGAAGAACTTCACGCCGTCGAAGGCGCGGTCGTGGAAGTTCGACTCGATCCAGTCGGCGATGCGCTTCTTGTCCCCGACGATGACCGGGAAGTGGGCGCGGTTGGTCAGGAAGCGGAACAGATCGAGGAAGGTGACGTCCTCGCTGCCGTAGGCTTCGATCACCTCGCGCAAATCGAGGCTGATATCGAAGGCGCCGATGGCGTGCCTGTCGTTGGACGCGATGCCGTAGGTGTCGCTGCCGTCCAGGCGCAGCACGTCAAGAACCCGTCCATGCGGGGTGATCGACTCGCGTGGCACGCCGAAGGTTCTGGCGATCAGGTTCGGGCCGAAACCCTCGACCACGCCGGCCTCGACCGCGCGAAAGAGTTCCCGGGCGGCAGCGTTGGTTTCACCCGCGTAGAAGACCGTGCCGGAGACGATCTTGTGCTCGTCCGGGTGGCGTCCCGCTGCGGCGACCGCCTCCTTGATGGCGCGGTACCAGCGCTGGTTCCACGCCGTGTTGACGAAGGGGGAGAAGCGGATGTCGGCGAACTGTCCACCGAAGCGGATCGACTCCTCGGACGCCCCGGCGGCCACCAGCGGGATCCGACCGGCTGGCGGCGGCGGGGCGTTGAGAGGGCCTTCGACCTGGAAGTGCCGGCCGCGGAAGTGGATGGCGCGGGGGGCCTTCTCGTTGATGAGCCGCCCGCCCGTCTTGTCGTCCACGAACCAGTCGGGAGCCCACGAATCCTCCAGGCCTGCCAGCACTTCGGCGAATTCCCGGGCGCGCGCGTAGCGTTCAGCGCTGCCCGGGTGTTCGCGCAGCGAGAAATTGCGGTAGCTCGGATCGTTGCCGGCACCGGTGACGATGTTGAGCCCGAAGCGTCCCCGCGTCAGGTGGTCGGTCGATACCGCCAGCTGAGCGACGTGGAACGGTTCGAGCAGCGTGCTGTTCACGGTCGCCACCAGGCCGATGTTGCGGGTCTGCCCGGCGAGGTAGCTGGCGGCAGCGAAGCCGTTGAGCTGGAAGGCGCGACGGATCACGGAGCCCGGCTGAGAGCCGTCCGAGAAGTAGGAGTTGCCGAGGAAGAAGTAGTCGAAGACGCCGCTCTCGGCCTTGCGGGCGGCGCGGGCGAGGGCATCGGGGTTGAATACGCCGGAGTTGTCGGCTGCGCCTGTGCGCCAGCCGGAACTGGTAGCGCCAGTGGGCCAGAAACTGACGCCCAGAATGATGCGCTCGCGCTTTTCTCGCGTTGTGGTCATCGACCGAGCATATGAGCCGCCTGCGCGAGGTCGGCCAAAGAAATTCGACTATGGATATGCGCAATATCCGCAGTTTGCCGGGCCGGGAACGTGCCTGGTCTTGGCCACTTCGCTCGCTTCCGCACCTGCGCCCGGCCCTGGCGCGCAGCTGCGTTTTCGGCATGTCCATAGACGCAAATCTTCGTGGCGCGGGCCGGCGCGCCGCACTAGCTTGCAGCGCCTTGGCTTCACTTCCTCTCGCCCCATGACGAACACCGGAACACACCCGGGCCGCGATGCCCGCTCCCTGTCGGACGCCGATGCCTCCCACCGCTTCATGGCCGACGTGCTGGTGCTCGGCGGCGGCCCGGCTGGCACCTGGGCGGCGGTGAGCGCGGCGGCGCAGGGCGCGCGCGTGGTGCTGGCCGACAAGGGTTTCTGCGGCACCTCCGGCGCCACCGCGCCCTCGGGCACCGGCCTCTGGCACGTGTCGCCCGAAGGCGGGGCGCGCGACCAGGCCAAGGCCAGCCGGCTGGCGATGGGAGGCCACCTGGCGGAGCCGGCCTGGATGGACCGGGTGCTGAGCCAGACCTGGGACGGCGTGGAGCAGTTGAAGGACTGGGGGTACCCCTTTCCGGCCGACGAACTGGGTCGGCTGCGCTGCAATTCGCTGCAGGGGCCGGAGTACATGCGGCTGATGCGCAAGCGGGTGAAGGCGGCCGGCGTGCGCATCCTCGACCATTGCCCGGCGCTGGAACTGCTGGTGGACGCCGACGGCGTCGTCGCCGGTGCCGCCGGGGTGCGGCACCACCCGGGCGCGCGGGGCGACGCGCAGGGCACCGAGCGCTGGGCGGTGCGCGCCGGCGCGGTGGTCATCGCCACCGGCGGCTGCGCCTTCCTGAGCCGGGCACTGGGCTGCAACGTGCTGACCGGCGACGGCTACCTGATGGCCGCCGAGGCTGGCGCGCAGCTTTCGGGCATGGAGTTCTCCAATGCCTACGGGCTGGGGCCGGCCTTCTCCTCCGTCACCAAGTCGCTGTTCTACAACTGGGCCACTTTCTATGACGGCGCGCAGGGCCCGGTCATCGAGGGCGCCGGCTCGTCGCACGGGCGCGGCGTGATCGCGCAGCACCTGCGGCATGGCCCGGTGTTCGCCCGGCTCGACAAGGCGGATGGCCAGATCCAGGCCTGGATGCGCGTGGCGCAGCCCAACTTCTTCCTGTCCTTCGACCGGTTGGGCATCGACCCCTTCACGCAGCGCTTCCCGGTCGCGCTGCGGCTGGAAGGGACGGTGCGCGGCACCGGCGGACTGGACCTGGCGGGCGAGGATTGCGCCACCACCGTGCCGGGCCTTTATGCGGCCGGCGATGCCGCCACGCGCGAGCTGATCTGCGGGGGCTTCACCGGCGGCGGCAGCCACAACGCGGCCTGGGCCATGTCCTCCGGAGGGTGGTCCGGCGCCGGCGCGGCGGCCTTCGCGCGCGGGCTGC
>JASGDG010000413.1:0-7205 GCA_047607325.1 Xenophilus sp.
AGGGCGGGTGGTGCCTCTGGTCCGCCGGGCCGGGCCGGTTCGGGCGCCGGGGCGCGCGTTGCCGGGGCCGCGCCGCCGCCCTCTCGCCGATCGTCGAACAACTCCAGGGGGCGGTAGCCTCTGGTCGCGCCTTCCTCTGCGTGGCGCTCAGCCGCGTTTCGCCGGGCGCCCTTGGGGGTGGAGCGCGCCGGCGCGTCGATGGCGTCGGGCGAGAGCAGGGCGGCACGGCGGGTGGGGGCGGGAGGCAAGGGCATGGACGGGAAGGCTCGCGGGTTCAGGGCGCACCGGCAAGGTGCGCGGGCCGGAAAACAAAAAAGCCGCCTGGAGACCAGGGCGGCTTCTTCGGAGGATGAATGCTGTCGTGGGCATCAACGGCATGCGAGCCATTATGCACGGCCCGCGTGACCTGTCTGCCCCTGCGGTGCCCTGCGCCAACGGGCGCCGGTGCAGGATGCTCAGGCGGCCTTCTTCAGCGCCTTCACTTCCCTGAGGACCTCGTCCACGTGGCCTGGCACCTTCAGGCCACGCCATTCGGCCTTGAGCACGCCGTCGGGGCCGATCAGGAAGGTGCTGCGCTCGATGCCCTTGACCTTCTTGCCGTACATGATCTTGTTCTTGACCACGCCGAACATGTGGCACATCTTCTCTTCGGTGTCGGCGATCAGTTCGAAGGGCAACTCCAGTTTGGCCTTGAACTCGTCGTGCGACTTCATGTTGTCGCGCGAGACGCCGAACACCGCCGCGCCGGCCTTGACGAAATCCTTGTAGTGGTCGCGGAACTGCATCGCCTCGGTGGTGCAGCCGGGCGTGTTGTCCTTGGGGTAGAAGTACAGGACGAGAATCTGGCCCAGGTGGGAGGTGTTCGAGACCTTGGCGCCGCCGGTGGCGATGGCATCGAATTCGGGAATGGGTTTGTTGACTGCGATCGCCATGAAAGTTGTATTCTCCGCGTGAGTTCCCGAGATGGAACAGACAGAAGATGGCCCATGACACGGTGCACGCGAAGCACCATGGGCAGTCCGGTCTGCAACCCGCTATTTTACCCAGAAACAGTGCTCACCCGCCGTTCGGGCGGGGTTCGATGAGCAGCGCCGCCACCACATGGCGGCCTTCGCCGGCCAGGATGTTGTAGGTGCGGCAGGCTGCCGCGGTGTCCATCGTCTCGATGCCGGTGCGCTGTGCGATCAGCGGAGTGATCCAGGCCGGACGGGGAAAGCGGATGCGAGCGCCGCTGCCGAAGATGACCACCTCCGCGCCCAGCGCCGCCAACTGCGCGAAATGCTCGGGGCCGAGGTCTTCGAAGCGCGCGCAGGGCCAGGCCAGGCGCTCGTCGTGCGAACCGACCACCACGCTGGCCTCGACGCGCTCGCCGTTGATCGCCACCCAGCCGGGGCCGTGCGCAGTGACGGTCTGCACGTCGGGGCGGTCGGGCTGGAGCTTCATGGGAAGAGGGTGCGGAAGGTGGGCGGCACGGCGAACGCCCCCGTTGAACTGTGGTCCAATTCTAAGTTTTTCCCCGTGACAGGCCCCTCGGAGCGACTTTGAAACCACTCAGGAAATCAGCCAAGCTGGCCAACGTGCTGTACGACGTGCGCGGTCCCATCGTGGATGCGGCCAGGCAGATGGAGGAAGAAGGCCAGAAGATCATCAAGCTGAACATCGGCAACATGGCGCCGTTCGGCTTCGATGCACCGGAGGAGATCCAGCAGGACATGATCCGCAACCTGCCGGACTCGGCGGGCTACTCGGACAGCAAGGGCATCTTCGCCGCGCGCAAGGCGGTGATGCACTACACGCAGCAACTGGGCATCGAGGGGGTCACGCTGGAGGACATCTATCTCGGCAACGGTGCCAGCGAGCTGATCGTCATGGCTGTCAACGCGTTGCTCAACGAGGGCGACGAACTGCTGGTGCCGATGCCTGACTATCCGCTGTGGACGGCGGCCACCTCGCTTTCCGGCGGTGCGCCGGTGCACTACCGCTGCGACGAGGACAACGGCTGGCTGCCCGACCTGGCCGACCTGCGCGCCAAGATCACGCCGCGCACGCGCGGCATCGTGGTCATCAATCCCAACAACCCGACCGGTGTGCTGTACCCGGACGACCTGCTCAAGGGCATCGTGCAGCTGGCACGCGAGCACGGCCTGGTGCTGCTGGTGGACGAGGTCTACGACAAGGTGCTGTACGACGGCGTGAAGTTCACCGCGCTGGGCAGCCTGTCGACCGACGTGCTCACGCTGACGTTCAACTCGCTGTCGAAGGCCTACCGTTCCTGCGGCTACCGGGCCGGCTGGCTGGTGGTGTCCGGCCCCAAGCACGACGCGGGCGACTACGTCGAAGGCCTGAACATGCTGGCCAACCTCAAACTCGGCTCCAATGTGCCGGGCCAGTGGGCGATCCAGACGGCGCTGGGCGGCTACCAGAGCATCAACGACCTGGTGAGGGAGGGGGGGCGCCTGCGCCGCCAGCGCGACCTGGCCTACGGCCTGATCACCAGCATTCCCGGCGTCAGCTGCGTCAAGCCGCAGGCGGCGCTGTACATGTTCCCGAAGCTGGATCCGAAGCTCTACCCGATCGAGGACGACCGCCAGTTCTTCATGCAGGTGCTGCGCGAGACGCGCGTGATGCTGGTGCAGGGCTCGGGCTTCAACCACTCCGACAACCAGCACTTCCGCATCGTCTTCCTGCCGCACGAGGAAGATTTGCGCGAGGCCATCACGCGCATCGAGCGCTTCCTCGGCCGCTACCGGGCCCGCTTCGCCTGAGCTCCCCTGTTCCCTGACTGAAAAGACTGCATCCATGAAACCCATCCAGGTCGGCCTTCTGGGCCTCGGCACCGTCGGCAGCGGCACCTTCAAGGTGCTGCAGCGCAACCAGGAAGAGATCAGGCGCCGGGCCGGCCGCGGCATCGAGATCGTCATGGTGGCCGATCTGGACACGGCGCGCGCCAGGGCCGTGGTGGGCGACGCCGCCAAGGTGGTGAGCGATGCGCGCGAGGTCATCGCCAGCCCGGACATCGACATCGTCATCGAGCTGATCGGCGGCTACGGCGTCGCCAGGACGCTGGTGCTGGAAGCCATCGCCGCCGGCAAGCATGTGGTGACGGCCAACAAGGCGCTGCTCGCGGTGCACGGCACCGAGATCTTCGCTGCCGCCCATGCGAAGGGCGTGATGGTGGCCTTCGAGGCGGCGGTGGCCGGCGGCATCCCGATCATCAAGGCGCTGCGCGAGGGCCTGACGGCCAACCGCATCCAGTGGATCGCCGGAATCATCAACGGCACCACCAACTTCATCCTCTCCGAGATGCGCGACAAGGGCCTGGACTTCGAGGCCGTCCTCAAGGAGGCGCAGCGCCTGGGCTATGCCGAGGCCGACCCGACCTTCGACATCGAGGGGGTGGACGCGGCGCACAAGGCCACGCTGATGAGCGCCATCGCCTTCGGCACGCCGGTGCAGTTCGACAAGGCGCACGTCGAGGGCATCACCAAGCTGGCCTCGCAGGACATCCGCTACGCCGAGCAGCTCGGCTACCGCATCAAGCTGCTGGGCATCACCAGGCGTGCGGCCGAAGGCATCGAGCTGCGCGTGCACCCGGCGCTGGTGCCGGCCAGGCGGCTGCTGGCCAACGTGGAAGGCGCGATGAACGCGGTGGTGGTGCATGGCGATGCCGTGGGCACCACGCTCTACTATGGCAAGGGCGCGGGCAGCGAACCCACCGCCAGCGCCGTGATCGCCGACCTGGTGGACATCGCGCGCCTGCACACTGCCGACGCGGCGAACCGCGTGCCGCACCTGGCCTTCCAGGCCGATGCCATGAGCGACGCGCCCGTGCTGCCGATGAGCGAGGTCGTGACCAGCTACTACCTGCGTTTGCGCGTGGCCGACGAGGCCGGCGTGCTGGCGCGCGTGACCTCGCTGCTGGCCGAGGCGGGCATCAGCATCGACGCCGTGCTGCAGCGCGAGGCCGACGAGGTGGGCGGCGAAGGCTCCACGCAGACCGACCTGATCATCCTCACGCACGAGACGCGCGAGGGCACGCTCGACGACGTGCTGGCGCACCTGCAGAGCCTGCCCAGCGTGCTGGCGCCGATCGTGCGCATCCGCAAGGAGGAATTGTCCTGATGGCCGTGCGTGGTGCGCTGCTCAGCCTGTTGTGGGCTTTGGCGGGGGCTGCGCCGGTGTGCGCTGCGGGACTGAATCCACCAGAGCGCCTGACGCTCAAAGGGGTGGACTACGTGCCGGACCCGGCCGGCGTCCGCGGCAGCCACGGCCCTTGGCGCTATGTGACCGAAGATGAGCTGGAGTCCGGCCCCTGGTCGACCGAGATCGTGCTCTCGCAGAGGCATGGCCCCGTGTCCACGCCGGAGGCGGAGGCCGCGCGCCTGCGCGCCGGCCGGGGACGGCCGTCCGTCCGGTTGCTGGATGCGCATGCCGATCCGCAGCATGCCTATTGGGGGTACCTGGAGGAGCCGCCGGCGGGCGAGCAGTCCAGCTACCTGGCGGGTGCCGGCAAGAGCTTCCATGCGGCGCGCTGCCAGGGCGTGGTGCACTATGAGTTCCGGGCCCGCTACCCGATGGCCTGGCTGCCGAACGAGCGCCAGCGAACGGCGCTGCGGCAGGAACTGGAGAACGATGTCCGGCGGTTCGCCGATGCGCTGAAGGCCGACGGCTGGCGCCCCTCCTGCGAATGACGATGCCCCGAAGTAAGCTTCTGCGATGAACTATCTCTCCACCCGCGGCGACGCCACGCCGCGCCGCTTCTGCGAGATCCTGCTGGAGGGCCTGGCGCCGGACGGTGGTCTGTACCTGCCGGAGCGCTACCCGCAGGTCGACGCGGTGCTGCTGGCAAAGTGGCGCGGCCTGCCGTACCACGCGCTGGCCTTCGAGATCCTGTCGCTCTACATCGACGACATCCCGGCCGAGGACCTGCGCGTCCTGTGCGCGAAGACGTACACGCCGGAGGTCTTCGGCAGCGAGGACATCACGCCCCTGCGCGAGCTGGAGGATGGCGTGTACCTGGAGGGCCTGTCCAACGGCCCCACGCTGGCCTTCAAGGACATGGCCATGCAGCTGCTGGGCAACCTGTTCGAGTACGAGCTGGGCCGGCGCGGCGAAGAGCTGAACATCCTCGGCGCCACCAGCGGCGACACCGGCAGCGCGGCCGAGTACGCGATGCGCGGCAAGCAGGGCGTGCGCGTCTTCATGACCTCGCCCGACGGGCGCATGAGCCCCTTCCAGCAGGCGCAGATGTTCAGCCTGCAGGACGAGAACATCCACAACCTCGCCATCGCCGGCGTGTTCGACGACTGCCAGGACATCGTCAAGGCGGTCTCGAACGACCTGCAGTTCAAGCGCCGGTACCGCATCGGCACCGTCAACTCGATCAACTGGGCGCGGCTGCTGGCGCAGGTGGTCTACTACTTCAAGGGGTACTTTGAAGCGGCCGGTCCGCAGGGCGGCGAGGTGAGCTTCACCGTGCCCAGCGGCAATTTTGGCAACGTCTGTGCCGGCCACGTGGCGCGCATGATGGGGCTGCCGATCCGCCGGCTGGTGGTAGCGACCAACGAGAACGACGTGCTGGACGAGTTCTTCCGCACCGGCGTGTACCGTGTGCGCGCGGCAGCCGACACGCACGAGACCTCCAGCCCTTCGATGGACATCAGCAAGGCCAGCAACTTCGAGCGCTTCGTGTTCGACCTGGTGGGTCGCGACGCCGCAAGGACGCGGTCGCTGTTCGCCGACCAGCTCGGCGCGACCGGCCGTTTCGACCTGAGCGCCGACCCGGTTTTCGCCGAAGCGGCCGGCCGCTTCGGCTTTGCCAGCGGGCGCAGCACGCATGCCGACCGGCTGGCCACCATCCGCGACACCGACCAGCGTTTCGCCGTGCTGATCGACACCCACACGGCCGACGGCCTGAAGGTGGCGCGCGAGCACCTCGAACCGGGCGTGCCGATGGTGGTGCTGGAAACCGCGCTGCCCATCAAGTTCGCCGCCGCCATCGTGGAGGCCCTGGGCCGCGAGCCGGACCGGCCGGCCGGGTTCGAGGGCATTGAGCAACTGCCCCGGCGCGTGGCGCGCCTGCCGGCCGACGCGGAAAGCGTGAAACGCTACATCGCCGCGCATTGCGCGTAGTCCCGGACGGCCCGGCAATGAAAGTGATCGCCTTCGCCGGCTATTCCGGCGCCGGCAAGACCACGCTGATGGAGCGCGTGATCCCCGAACTGCGGCGCCACGGCCGGCGCGTCTCGGTGATCAAGCACACGCACCACAAATTCGACATCGACCATCCTGGCAAGGACAGCTGGCGCCACCGCCAGGCGGGCGCCTGCGAGGTGCTGGTCGCCTCCGACAGGCGGCTGGCGCTGATCCGCGAGTTCGAGCAGCCGGCCGAACTGGACGTGCATGCGCTGCTGGCCGAACTGCGCGCGGACGTGGACTGGGTGCTGGTCGAAGGCTTCAAGCTCAGCGACCTGCCCAGGATCGAGGTCATGCGTCGCATCGGGCCCGGCCAGGCGCCCCGGCCTGCGCTCTATCCGGGCGACGGGCATGTGTGCGCCATCGCCACCGACCGTGCCGCCGACCTGCCCGAGCCCACCGGCCTGCCGGTGTTCGGCCTGGACGACGCGCCCGCCGTCGCGCAGTGGCTGCTGGCCAGCGGCGGGCGGTTCCATTACAACGGCCACGAGACCCATGGCTGACGCAAACGCCCCCCGAACGCCGCTGATGCCGCTGGACGACGCCCTCGCGCGGCTGCTGTCCTGCGCCGCGCCGCAGCCGGGCGTGGAAGAGGTCTCCACCTTCGATGCCGATGGCCGCGTGCTGGCGCAGGATCTGACGGCCGGCCTGACCGTGCCGCCGCGCGACAACAGCGCCATGGACGGCTATGCCGTGCGCGCTGCCGACTGCGCGGCGGAGGGCGCCGTGCTGCAGGTGGCCCAGCGCATCCCCGCCGGTGCCACGGGCCGGCCTCTGGCGGCCGGCACGGCGGCGCGCATCTTCACCGGCGCCCCCATCCCCGAGGGCGCCGACACCGTCGTGATGCAGGAGGACGCCGAGGTCCTGCCGGAGGGCGCCGGCGGGCTGGGCCAGGTCCGCATTCGCCGGCGGCCCGCATCCGGCCAGCACATTCGCCGCGCCGGCGAGGACGTGCGGGGCGGCGCCGTCGTGCTCGCCCGCGGCGAGCGCCTCACGCCGCAGGCGCTGGG
>JASGDG010000414.1:0-11665 GCA_047607325.1 Xenophilus sp.
CGCTTCCCCGCGCGCGCCGTCGCGGTGGGCGGGGGCGCGCAGGTCTCGGTGCGCGAATGCGGCGAGCCCTTCGGTCTGCCGCTGGTGTGCTTGCACGGCATCGGCTCGGGCTCGGCGTCTTGGCTGGAGATGGTGCAGTTCCTCGCGCCGCGGGCCCGGCTGATCGCCTGGGACGCGCCGGGCTATGGCGAATCGACGCCGCTGCCGATGGACGCGCCGCGCGGCGCGGACTACGCGCAGCGCCTGCATGAACTGCTGGACGCCCTGGGCATCGAGCGCTGCGTGCTGGTCGGCCATTCGCTGGGCGCGCTGATGGCGGCGCCCGCTGCGCAGAACAGCGGCCGCGTCGCCGAGCTGGTGCTGATCAGCCCGGCGCAGGGCTACGGTGCGCCGGGCCGCGAGGCCGACCGGGCCCGCGTGCACGCCGAGCGCGTCGCCGCGCTGGAGCAGCTCGGCATCGCCGGCATGGCCGCGAAGCGTTCCGGCCGCCTGGTGTCGGAGCACGCCTCGCCGATCGCCCGCCAGTGGGTGCGCTGGAACATGGCGCGCCTGCACGAGCAGGGCTTGCGCCAGGCCATCGAGCTGCTGTGCGGCGGCGACCTGCTGGCCGACCTGCCGCCGGCGGTGCCCGTCACCGTGGCCTGCGGCGCGCTCGACGTGGTCACGCCGCCGGCCGGCTGCGCCGAGGTGGCGCAGCGCTGCGGCGTGCCGCTCGAACCTGTCGCCGAGGCGGGGCACGCCTCCTATGTCGAGCAGCCGGCCGCCGTCGCCGCGCTGCTGGGCCGCGTGCTGGACCGCAGTGGCCGCTGAACGAACCACCCCCAACGACGACGCCACCATGAACGACGACGCCACCCAGGAAGCGAACGAACCGGCGGACGAGGGCGCGGACCGCTACAACGTGCCAGCGCTGGAGCGCGGCCTGCGCATGCTGTGCGAGTTCAGCCGCGAGAACCGCACGCTCAGCGCGCCCGAGCTGGCGCGCCGCTTCAAGCTGCCGCGCTCGACCGTGTTCCGCCTGCTCAGCACGCTGGAGACGTTGGGCTTCATCGAGCGCACCGAGGGCGGCCGCGACTACCGGCTGGGCATGGCGGTGCTGCGCCTGGGCTTCGAGTACCTGGCCTCGCTGCCGCTCAACGAACTCGGGCTGCCGCTGCTGGAGCGCCTGAGCGGCGCCTCGCGCTACCCCTGCAACCTGGTGGTGCGCGACGGCCGCTCGATCGTCTACGTGGCCAAGGTGACGCCGCCGTCGCCCTTCACCAGCTCGGTCAACGTCGGCACCCGGCTGCCGGCGCACGCCACCGTGCTGGGCCGCATCCTGCTGGAGGACCTGAGCCTGCCGCAGCTGCGCGTGCTGTACCCGGAAGAGCACCTGGAGCGCTTCTCGCCGGACACGCCGCGCACCGCGGTCGAGCTGTTCGACATGGTGCAGGCCGACCGCCAGCGCGGCTACGTGCTGGGCGAGGGCTTCTTCGAGACCAACATCTCCACCATCGCCGCCCCGGTGCGCGACCACACGGGCAGCGTCGTGGCGGCGCTGGGCATGACCGTGACCTCCAGCCACATCGACGAGGGCCGCGTGGAGGAACTGGTGAAAGAGGTGCGCGCGGCGGCCGACGAGCTGTCGGCGCTGCTGAACTACGCGCCCGCCGCCAGCGGCCGCAACGTGGTGCCGCTGCGCGGCGCCAGGAGCCTGTGATGACGATGCACACGCCCTTCCTCGCGCCCGATGCGCTGGCCGGCCGCACCGCGGTCGTCACCGGCGGCTCCTCGGGCATCGGCCTGGCCACCGTCGAGGTGCTGCTCGCGGCCGGCGCCGCCGTGGCCCTGTGCGGCCGCAGCGCCGAGCGCCTGGACGGCGCCGTAGCGCGGCTGCGCGCGCAGTTCCCGGAGGCGAAGCTCTTCGCGCAGCCCTGCGACGTGCTCGACGCCGCCTCGGTCAAGGCCTTCGCCGAGGCCGTGCAGGCCGAGCTCGGGCCGGTGTCGATGCTGGTCAACAACGCCGGCCAGGGGCGCGTGTCCACCTTCGCCGACACCGACGACCAGGCCTGGATGGACGAACTCAAGCTCAAGTTCTTCTCCATCATCCATCCCACCCGCGCCTTCCTGCCGCAGCTGGCGGCCGAGCGCCGGCGCCTGGGCGATGCCGCCATCGCCTGCGCCAACTCGCTGCTGGCGCGCCAGCCCGAGCCGCACATGGTCGCCACCTCGGCGGCGCGCGCCGGCATCCTGAACCTGGTGCGATCGCTGGCCACCGAGTTCGCGCCGCAGGGCGTGCGCGTCAACGGCATCCTGATCGGCCTGGTCGAGTCCGGCCAGTGGCGCCGCCGCTTCGAGGCGCGCGAGGACCCATCGCAGGACTGGGCCGCCTGGAGCGCCGAGCTGGCCGCGAACAAGCACATCCCCCTGGGCCGCCTCGGGCTGCCCGTCGAGGCCGCGCGCGCGCTCGCCTTCCTCGTCTCGCCGTTTTCCTCGTACACGAGCGGCAGCCACATCGACGTCTCCGGCGGCCACGCGCGCGGCGCGTGAGCGAGCGCGGCCCATGAACCACTGAAAAAACCACCAGGACCCCCATGACCTCCACCCAGAAAGTCACCGTCGGCGCCGTCGTCGCCGCCTTCCTCGAGCAGTGCGGCGTGAAGGCCGCCTTCGGCGTGATCTCGATCCACAACATGCCGATCCTGGACGCCTTCGCGCAGCGCGGGAAGACGCGCTTCGTGATGGCGCGCGGCGAGGCCGGCGCGGGCAACATGGCCGACGCCTACGCCCGCTCCACCTCCAGCCTGGGCGTGGCCATCACCAGCACCGGCCCGGCCGCCGGCAACATCGCCGGCAGCCTGGTGGAGGCCTACACGGCCGGCACGCCGCTGCTGCACATCACCGGCCAGATCGAGACCCAGTACCTCGACCAGAAGCTCTCGTACATCCATGAGGCGCCCGACCAGCTCACCATGCTGGGCGCCGTTTCCAAGGCCGCATTCCGCGTGCGCAGCGCCGAGACCTGCCTGTCCACGCTGAAGGCCGCGGTGCAGGCCGCGCTGACGGCGCCCACCGGCCCGGTGAGCGTCGAGATCCCGATCGACATCCAGCAGTCGCTGATCGACATGCCGGCCGACCTGGCGCCGCTGCCGGTCGCGGTGGCCGCGCCTTCCGAAGCCGCGCTCGACGCGCTGGCCGACCGACTGGCCGCCGCGAAGCGCCCGCTGCTGTGGCTGGGCGGCGGCGCCCGCCATGCCCGCGCCGAGGTGGCGCGCCTGAAGGCCCTGGGCTTCGGCATCGTCACCACCGTGCAGGGCCGCGGCATCGTGCCCGAGGACGACCCGGCCTCGCTGGGCGCCTACAACATCCAGAAGCCGGTGGAAGCCTTCTACCAGCGCTGCGACGCCATGCTGGCCGTGGGCACGCGCCTGCGCAGCAACGAGACGCTGAAGTACGAACTCAAGCTGCCGCGCCCGCTGCTGCGCGTCGACGTGGACGCCGCGCAGTCCGGCCGCTGCTATGCCGACGACGGCTTCGTCTGCGGCGACTCGGCCCTGGTGCTGGCCGGCCTGGCCGACCGCCTGGAAAAGCGTGGCTACAAGGCCGACCCGGAACTGCTGGCCGACCTGCGCAGGACGCACGACGAGGTGGTCGCCACCCTGCGCGACGGCCTGGGGCCCTACGGCGCGCTGGTGCAGCAGCTGCAGAAGGTGGCCGGCCGCCACTTCAACTGGGTGCGCGACGTCACGGTCTCCAACAGCACCTGGGGCAACCGCGAGCTGCGCTTCTTCGAACCCGACGCGGGCGTGCATGCCACCGGCGGCGGCATCGGCATGGGCATGCCCATGGCCATTGGCGCGGCCATCGGCGCTGCCGAGACGGGCTCGGGCCGCAAGACGCTGGGCCTGGCGGGCGACGGCGGCTTCATCCTGAACCTGGGCGAACTCGCCACGCTGGTGCAGGAGGAATGCGACGCCCTGATCGTGCTGATGAACGACCAGCGCTACGGCGTGATCCAGAACATCCAGGACGCGTCCTACGGCGGCCGCCGCTGCTACGTGGAGCTGCACACGCCCGACTACGCGCAGCTGTGCGCCTCGATCCGGCTGCCGCACGCCCGCGTGCAGAGCCTGGAGGAACTGCCCGCCGTGCTGGAAGCCGCCTGGGCGAAGAAGGGCCCCTTCCTGCTGGAAATCGACATGCGCGCCATCGGCAGCTTCAAGACCCAGTTCGCCGGCCCGCCGGTGAACAAGCTCGACCAGATCCCCGCCACGCCCGCCGCCTGAGGACGCCATGACCGTGCGATTCGCATTGATCGGCTGCGGTGCCATCGGCACCGCGCTGCTGGAACTGGCGCAGGACGATGCCGGCCTGGGCGTGGCCGCCATCGTGGTGCCGGCCGCAGGCGCCGAGGCGGCGCAGGCCGTGGCGCGAAGGCTCGCGCCGCAGGCGCGGGTGGTGCAGACCGTGCCGGCCGAGGGCATCGACCTGGTGGTGGAGGCCGCCGGCCATGCCGCCATCGAGCAGCACGTGCTGCCGGCGCTGAAGCGCGGCGTGCCGGCCATCGTGGCCTCGGTGGGCGCGCTGTCGGCGCAAGGCTTGCCCGAGCAACTGGAAGCCGCCGCCCGCGAAGGCCGCACGCAGGTGCAGCTCATCGCCGGCGCCATCGGTGCCATCGACGCGCTGGCCGCCGCCCGCATCGGCGGGCTGGAGACGGTGCGCTACACCGGACGCAAGCCGCCCCATGCCTGGACCGGCACGCCCGCCGAAGAAGGCCGCGACCTGGCCGCGCTGGCGGCCGAGACGGTGATCTTCGAGGGCAGCGCGCGCGAGGCCGCGCGCCTCTATCCGAAGAACGCCAACGTCGCCGCCACCGTCTCGCTGGCCGGCCTGGGCCTGGACCGCACCACGGTGCGCCTGATCGCCGACCCCGGCGTGAGCGAGAACGTGCACCAGGTCGAGGCCGCCGGCGCCTTCGGCCGCTTCGAGCTGACCATGCGCAACCAGCCGCTGGCGGCCAATCCCAAGACCTCGGCGCTGACGGTCTACAGCGCGGCGCGGGCCTTGCGTGGCCGTGTCGAGCCGCTCGTCATCTGATCCATCCAACCCAGAGAACCCACGATGTCCCAGCTCGAACTGCTCCCCATCAACGTGGCCGGCGAATGGCGCCTGGGCGGCGGCGACGTGTACGAAAGCCTGTACCCCGCCACCGGCGAGCCCATCGCCCGCCTGAAGGCGGCCAGCCTGGCCGACGTGGAAGAGGCCATCGCCCGCGCCGACCACGCCTTCCGCACCAGCGGCTGGGCGCAGATGCTGCCGCACCTGCGCGCCGCCGTGCTGCACCGCGTGGCCGCGATCATCCGCGAGCGTGCCGAGGAACTGGCCCAGAAGCAGCGCCTGGACAACGGCAAGCCGATCAGCGAGACGCGCGCCCTGGTGGCCAGCGCCGCCGGCACCTTCCAGTTCTTCGCCGCCGCACTGGAAACGCTCGAAGACACCATCACCCCCTCGCGCGGCGCCTACGTGACGATGAGCGTGCACGAGCCGATGGGCGTCGTCGCCGCCATCACGCCGTGGAACTCGCCCATCGCCAGCGAGGCGCAGAAGCTGGCGCCGGCGCTGGCCGCCGGCAACGCCGTGGTGGTCAAGCCCGCCGAGGTCACGCCGCTGATGGCGCTGGAGCTGGCCAGGATCTGCGAGGAGGCCGGCGTGCCCAGGGGCATCGTCAGCGTGCTGCCGGGCAAGGGCTCGGTGATCGGCGACGCCATCACCCAGCACCCGCTGGTCAAGCGCGTCTCCTTCACCGGCGGCACCACCACCGGCAAGCACATCGCCCACATCGCGGCCGACAAGATGATGCCGGTCTCGCTGGAGCTGGGCGGCAAGTCGCCCACCATGGTGCTGGAAGACGCCGACCTGGACCACGCCGTCAACGGCGTGCTCTACGGCATCTTCAGCAGCTCGGGCGAATCGTGCATCGCCGGCTCGCGCCTGTTCGTGGCGCGCAGCATCTACGACGAGTTCGTCACCCGCATCGCCGAGGCGGCCAAGAACCTGCGCGTGGGCGACCCGGCCAGCGAGCGCACGCAGATGGGCCCGCTGATCACCGCCAGGCACCGCGAGGGCATCGAGCGCTATGTCGATCTGGGCGTCTCCGAAGGCGGCCGCATCCGCACCGGCGGCGTGCGGCCCCAGGGCGCCGCGTACGACAAGGGCTACTTCTACACGCCCACCATCCTCGAAGGCCTGACCAACAACGCCCGCATCACGCAGGAAGAGATCTTCGGTCCCGTGCTGGTGGCGATGCCCTTCGACACCGAGGAAGAACTGATCGCCCAGGCCAACGACAGCGTCTACGCGCTGGCCGCCGGCGTGTGGAGCCGCGACTTCAAGCGCGCCTGGAAGCTCGGCCGCGCGGTGCAGGCCGGCACCGTGTGGGTCAACACCTACAAGCAGTTCTCCGTCTCCACGCCCTTCGGCGGCTGGCGCGACTCCGGCCTGGGCCGCGAGAAGGGACGCGAGGGCATCTTCCAGTACATGGAGCAGAAGAGCATGTACTGGGGCACCAACGAGGAGCCGATCGCGTGGGCCCGCTGACGCATCCCGCGGGCGGCGCCGACGCAGGCGCCTTCCACCCCCGTCGCTGGTGGGGTGTGGTGGCGCTGCTGTTCATCGTCACCATCGCCTACGTGGACCGGGTGAACATCTCGGTGCTGGTGGTCGACCACACGTTCCTGCAGAGCTTCGGCCTGGTGGGCGACCGGGTGGGGCAGGGCGCGCTGATGACGCTGTTCCTGCTGGGCTATGGCGCGGCGGCGATGTTCCTCACGCCTTTCTACGAGTCGGTGCTGGGCTATCGGCGCGGCCTGCTCGTCAGCCTGTTCGCCTGGGCCGTGCTGACGGCGCTGTCGCCGCTGTCGGGCTCGCTGTTCGCGCTGCTGGTGCTGCGCGCGTTGCTGGGCGCGGGCGAGGGGCCGCTGTTCTCGCTCAAGACCATGTTCATCCGCGACAACTTCGCGGCCCACCAGTGGGGCAAGCCCAATGCCGTCAGCTCGATGGGGGTGTCGCTCGGGCTGGCGGTGGGTTTCCCGCTGGTCAGCCATCTGCTGCGTTCGAGCGGCTGGGCCGCCTCCTTCCATGTGCTGGCCGCCATCAACCTGCTGGTGGGTCTGCCGCTGGTGTACTGGCTCGTCCCGGCGCCGCGGGCCGGCGCGGCGCAGGGCACGGGGCGCGCACCGGCCCTGGCCGGCGCGCTGCACGCCTTCCGCGACGCGCTGAACACCCGGCACCTGGGGCTGCTGCTGGTGATCGAGATCTGCACCCTGGCCTACCTGTGGGGCAGCAGTTCCTGGCTGCCGGCCTACCTGGTGGACGACAAGGGTTTTTCGGTCCAGGCGATGGGCTGGGCTTCGTCGCTGCCCTTCATCGTGGGGCTGGGCGCGAACTTCCTGGGCGGCGTGCTGGCCGACGTGTTCCCGAAGCGCCTCACGCCGCTGATCTTCACGCTGGGCGGCTGCCTGTGCGCGCTGGCGGTGCTGGCGCTGATCGGCAGCCGCACCACCTTGACGACGATGAGCTTCCTGCTGCTGGCCAGCGCCTGCTGGGGCATCCAGGGGGCGGCCATCCCGACGCTGGTGCAGCGCTTCGCGCCGGCCGGCTGCGTGGGCAGCGCCTACGGCATCGTCAACGGCGTGGGCAACCTGGCGGCCGCCTTCATGCCGGCGGCCATGGGGGGCCTGATGAAAACCCACGTGGCCGGCGGCTTCGCGCTGCTGGTGGTGTCGCAGGTGGGCGTCGCCCTGGGCGGCGCCTGGCTGAGCCTGAAGCGGCCGGCTGCATTGCCCGCCGGATCCGCATTGAGCGGGGCCACCGGCCCCATGCGCTGAACGGCGCGAGGATGAATCAATCATGAGCGTACTTGGCATCGACCAGATCACCTACGGCACCGACGACCTGCCGCTCGCGCGCCGCTTCCTGCTCGACTGGGGCCTGGCCCTGGTGCAGGAAAGCGCCGACGAGCTGGTCTTCGAATGCCTCAACGGCTGCCGCGTGGTGGCGGCCGCCCTGGACCGGCCCGGCCTGCCGCCGGCGATCGAGGAGGGGCCGACCCTGCGCGAGGTGGTGTGGGGCGTGCAGAGCGAGGCCGACCTGGCGCGCTACGCCGAGGCCCTGCGCCACGAGCCCGGCTTCGTCGACGGCGAGGTGGGGGGCGCGCGGCGCATCGGCTGCACCGACCCGAACGGCCTGGCGGTGCGCCTGCAGGTCACGCGCAAGCATGCGGTGCAGGTGGAGTGCGCCGCCGTGAACACCTGGAATGACAAGCCGCGCGTCGACCAGCGCAGCCCGATCTACGAGCGCGCCACGCCCATCGAGGTGGGCCACGTGGTGTTCTTCGTGGCCGACGTGCCGGCGACCGAGGCGTTCTATGCCAGCCGGCTGGGTTTCGTTTCCTCCGACCGCTACCCGGGCCGGGGCGCCTTCATGCGCTGCGCGCCCGCGGGCGGCCACCACGACCTGTTCCTGCTGCAGCTGCCCTCGGGCAAGCGCGGCGTCAACCACGTGGCCTTCACCGTGCGCGACATCCACGAGGTCTTCGGCGGCGGCCTGCACTTCTCGCGCTGCGGCTGGGAGACCCAGCTCGGCCCGGGCCGCCACCCGATCTCGTCGGCCTATTTCTGGTACTTCAAGAACCCGATGGGCGGCCTGATCGAGTACTACGCCGACGAGGACCAGCTCACCGCCGCATGGCAGCCGCGCGACTTCGAGCCCGGCCCCACTGTCTTTGCCGAATGGGCCGTCGACGGCGGCCTGGACGGCAACACCCGCCGCCAGAAGGGCATGCAGGCCGGCGGCAAGTTCCTGACCGAAAAGCGATGACCCCCACCCCCCTCATGCTGCCGCGCCGATCCTTCCTCGCCGCCGCGCTGACCGCGCCGGCCCTGCCGGCGGCCCTGGCCCAGGGCGCCGACGAGGTGGGCCGGCAACTGTCGTCCGCGCGCTTCACGCTGGTCTCGCCCTTTCCGGCGGGCGGCCCGGTGGACATGCTGGCCCGCCTGCTGGGCGAGGGCCTGACCCGGCGCTACGGCCAGGCCGCGGTGGTGGACAACGCCATCGGCGCCGCCGGCAACATCGGCATCGACAAGGTCAAGCGCGCCAGGGGCGACGGCCACACGTTGCTGGTGGTGCCGGCAGGCAACCTGACCATCAACCCGACGCTGATGCCGAACTTCCCCTTCGACATCGCGAAGGACTTCGTGCCCGTCACCATGCTGGCCAAGGCACCCAACGTGCTGGTGGCCTCGCCGGGCAGCGGCATCAAGACGGCGAAGGAGCTGGTGACCGAGGCCAAGGCCAGGCCGGGCACGCTGTCCTACGCCTCGCCCGGCATCGGCAGCGGCCTGCACCTGGCCGGCGAGCTGTTCAAGCAGCAGGCCGGCATCGACATGCTGCACGTGGCCTACAAGGGCACCGCCCCGGCGCTCAACGACGTGCTGGGCGGCGTGGTGCCGCTGATGTTCACCAACCTGCCGGCCGCGCTGCCCTTCATCCAGAACGGCAAGCTGGTCGCGCTGGGCGTCACCGAGGCGCAGCGCACCCCCGTGGCGCCGAACATTCCGACGCTGGCGGAGCAGGGCGTCAAGGGCGTCAATGTGACCTCGTGGTATGGCCTGCTGGCCCCGGCCGGCACCCCGGGGCCGGTGGCCGCGCAGCTGGCGAAGGACGCCGCCGAGATCCTCTCGCAGCCCGACGTGCAGCAGAAGCTCACCGCCCAGGGCATGGTGCAGAGCACCATGACGCCGGCCGCCTTCGCCAAGGCGATGAAGGACGAGACGGCCGTGTGGGCCGGCGTCATCAAGGCGCGCGGCATCAAGGCCGAATAAGAAATCCGCTTCGAACCGTTTTCCTCACCCCACGCAACCAGGAGATTTCCATGGCCGAAAGATTCATGCAGCTGGTTCAGGTGGTGGACGCCCCGCTGCCGGCGCCCAGCCACGCCCACGACCGCTACCTGCAACCCAGGCAGGCGCAGTACCGTCCTCCCACCAACTACGAGGACCTGCTGGGCGACGCCATCGAACGCAGCTTCGCCGCCGGCATCCATGACCTCGCCGGCCTGGCCGAGAGCCTCAACCGCCAGGGCATGACCACCCGCGCCGGCCAGCCGTGGACCGAAGAGAACTACGGCCCGGAGATGGCGGCCCTGAGCCGCTGAGCCTGGAAGCGTTTCGCACTCCCACCCTCAGGAGACCCATCATGAGCAACCCACGAATCGATCCGGTCGACCAGCGCCTGGAGACCGGCCTGCAGGACCTCTGGCACGCCGTGTGCCCCTCCGGCTTCGTCAAGGAGCGGCCCGTCTGCATGCAGCGCTTCGGCTACAAGCTGGCCCTGTGGCGCGACGCCGAAGGCCAGGTGCGCGCGCTGGAAGACCGCTGCCCGCACCGCGGCGCGCCGCTGTCGCAGGGCGTGGCGCTGGGCGACCGGCTGTCCTGCCCCTACCACGGCGTCGAGGTGCGGCACGACGGCGTGGTCGCCAGCGTGCCGGGCAGCCCGGGCTGCAAGCTCGAGGGCCAGCGCGCTACGCGCAGCTTCCACGTGCGCGAGGTCGCCGGCGTGGTGTTCATCTACAACGCCAGCGAGCCGGTGGACGAGCCGCCGCCGCTGGTGCTGCCCGAGGAGCTGACGCAGGACGACACGTATTCGTCCTTCCTCTGCTACACGGAATGGAAGTGCGACTACCGCTACGCGCTGGACAACGTCATGGACCCCATGCACGGCACCTTCCTCCACAAGCAGTCGCACTCCATGGCCGAGGGCGACAGCACCGCCAAGTTCGCGGTGCGACCCACCGACACCGGCTTCGTGTTCGAGAAGGAAGGCCAGCGCAACGTCAACTTCGACTGGACCGAGTTCGCCGACACCGGCATCCACTGGATGCGGCTGGAGATCCCCTACCCCAAGACGGGCGGGCCCGGCGGCAACTTCATCATCGTCGGCATGTGCACGCCGATCTCGCCCAGCCTGACGGCCGTGTTCTTCTGGCGCGTGCGCAGGCTGGCGCCGGGCTGGCAGCGCGACACCTGGCGCTTTCTCTACCGCAACCGCCTGGAGGCGCGCCACTGGCACGTGCTGGAGCAGGACCGCGTGATGCTCGAACAGATGCCGGCCGATGCCATCCAGCACGAGAACCTGTACCAGCACGACCTGGGCATCGTGCGCCTGCGCCGCCATCTGCGCAGCCTGGCGCAGGCCCAGATGGACGCCGCGAAGGCCGCCGCGGCCTGAGGCCGCCGTTTCACCCACGCTCCCCGGAGAGAAGCCCGTGACCGCTCCCACTCTCAAAGCCCTCGTTCACACCATGCGCTACGAGGCGGACGGCATCGTCAGCGTCGAGTTCCGCCCGGGGGCGCCGGGCGTGGAGTTTCCGCCCTTCGCGGCCGGCTCGCACATCGACCTGCACCTGGGCAACGGCCTGGTGCGCAGCTACTCGCTGTGCAATCCGTCCAGCGACACGGGCCGCTACGTGGTCGGCGTGCTCAACGATAAGAAGAGCCGCGGCGGCTCGCGCTACGTGCACCAGCAGCTGCGGGTGGGGCAGGTGATCGACATCTCGGCGCCGCGCAACAACTTCGAGCTGCACGAGGACGCGCCCAAGTCGGTGCTGGTCTCCGGCGGCATCGGCGTC
>JASGDG010000415.1:0-9701 GCA_047607325.1 Xenophilus sp.
CACGCCGGTGCTGTCGCTGGCCAACCGCGCGCCGGCGCTGGCGCCGCACGCGGCGGCCGGCAACGGCGCGCCCGACAACGTCTTCGCGCCGCTGCCCGGCTACGAGCCGCGCTTCGCGAGCGGCGTGCTGGGCGTGCCCCAGGCGCAGGAGGCGGGCGTGGCGCAGGCCGCGCAGCCCTTCTATTTCCTTTCCGACGGGCACGGCCATCCTTCGCCGGGTGGCGCGCCGCTGCCGGCGGCCGGCGCCGATCCGCTGGACGCGCTGGCACGCCAGCCCTTCGCCACGCCGCAGGTGCCGTCCGCCCAGCCCGCCGTGGCCGGTGCGGCGCTGCCCTCGACCACGCCATCGGTCGACCCGAAGTTCTACTTCGTCGATGCGGTGGTGCTGCCCAGCGGCTACACCACGCCGGCCACGCCGGGCGCCCGCGAGAGCGGCGCATCCGGCGCATTGGGCGCGCTGGACCGGCACCCGCCTTTCGACGTGCACGCCGTGCGGCGCGACTTCCCGATCCTCTCGGAGCGCGTCAACGGCCGCCCGCTGGCCTGGCTGGACAACGCCGCCACCACGCACAAGCCGCGCTCGGTGATCGAACGCCTCGCGTACTTCTACGAGCACGAGAACTCGAACATCCACCGCGCCGCGCACGAGCTGGCGGCCCGCGCCACCGACGCCTACGAGGCGGCGCGCGAGAAGGTGCGCGCCTTCCTCAACGCGCCCGATGTCAACGAGGTGATCTTCGTGCGCGGCACCACCGAGGCGATCAACCTGGTGGCCAAGAGCTGGGGCTGGCAGCACGTGGGCGAGGGCGACGAGATCGTCGTCAGCCACCTGGAGCACCACGCCAACATCGTGCCCTGGCAGCAGCTCGCCTCGGCCAAGGGCGCGAAGCTGCGCGTCATCCCGGTCGACGACAGCGGCCAGGTGCTGCTCGACGAGTACCGCAAGCTGCTGAACGACCGCACGAAGATCGTCTCGGTCACGCAGGTCTCCAACGCGCTGGGCACCGTGGTGCCGGTCAAGGAGATCGTCGACCTGGCGCACCGCGCCGGCGCCAAGGCGCTGGTCGACGGCGCCCAGTCGGTCTCGCACATGCGCGTGGACGTGCAGGACATCGGCGCCGACTTCTTCGTCTTCTCCGGCCACAAGGTGTTCGGCCCGACCGGCATCGGCGCGGTCTGGGGCAAGCGCGAGGTGCTGGAGGACATGCCTCCCTGGCAGGGCGGCGGCAACATGATCGCCGACGTGACCTTCGAGAAGACGGTGTTCCAGCCGCTGCCGAACACTTTCGAGGCCGGCACCGGCAACATCGCCGACGCGGTGGGTCTGGGGGCGGCCATCGACTATGTGACGCGGCTGGGCATGGAGAACATCGCCCGCTACGAGCACGAGCTGCTGTGCTACGGCATGCAGGAGCTGGGCGCCATCGACGGCGTGCGCCTGATCGGCACGGCGGCCGACAAGGCGAGCGTGATGTCCTTCGTGCTGGCGGGCCACTCCACCGACGAGGTGGGGCGCGCGCTGAACGAGGAGGGCATCGCGGTGCGCACCGGCCACCACTGCGCGCAGCCCATCCTGCGCCGCTTCGGCGTCGAGACCACGGTGCGGCCCTCGCTGGCCTTCTACAACACCTTCGAGGAGATCGACCGCCTGGCCGCGGTGGTCAGGCGCCTGGCCTCGGCGCGGCGGGCGGGCTGAGCGGGGGCTTCCCGGGGGTGAGCGGCCGCCGCCGGGCCGTCGGCGAGAATCGCCGCGTGCCCGGCCCGACCACCTCCCTTCCCGATTTCTCCCGTCTCGACGCTGCCATCGTCGATTTGGACGGAACGCTCGTCGACACCCTGGGCGACTTTGTCGCCGCGCTGACCGGCATGCTGGACGCGATGGGGCTGCCGCCGGTCACGCCCGGGGAGGTCGGGACGATGGTCGGCAAGGGCTCCGAGCACCTCATCCGGTCGGTGCTGCGCCGCGTGGGCGCCGCTGCGGACCGCTACGGCGAGGCCTGGACGCTCTACCAGCAGCATTACGAAGCCGCCAACGGCCGCCACTCGCGCCTGTACCCGGGTGTGGCCGAGGGCCTGCAGGCGCTGCGCGAGCGGGGGCTGCGCCTGGCCTGCCTGACCAACAAGCCGCGCGCCTTCGCGCGGCCGCTGCTGCAGGCCAAGGGCCTGGACGGGTACTTCGCTCAGGTCTTCGGCGGCGACGACTTCGCGCGCAAGAAGCCGGACCCGCTGCCCCTGCTCAAGACCTGCGAGGCGCTGGGCGCCCTGCCCGCGCGCACGCTGATGATCGGTGACTCCAGCAACGACGCGCAGGCCGCCCGGGCGGCCGGCTGCCCCGTGCTGCTCGTCACCTACGGCTACAACCACGGCCAGCCGGTGCGCGGCGTGGACGCCGACGGCTTCATCGACACGCTGGCCGAGCTGGCGGCCTGAGCCCGGCTGCGTGGGCTACACTCGCGCTTCCATGTTTGTTCATCAGGTCATCCAGACAGGTCGTGGGAGCCGGGGAGCCTGGCCCTGGCGCAAGCCAGCGCCACTGTCCGCCTGATCTGCACGGCGCCCGCCCGTCGCGCCAGTGCCCCGTGGTTCGCCGCCGCCGCGAGCCGATTCCCGTGAACGAACGCCGGTGCCCGTCGCAGCGCCGCCGGCCGATGGAGACCCCGTGATCACCGAACTCGAATTCAAGAGCCTCAGCAGCCAGGGCTACAACCGCATTCCGCTGATGCTCGAGGCCTTCGCCGACCTCGAAACCCCCCTCTCGCTCTACCTGAAGCTGGCCCACACCCAGGGCGGGGGCCGGCACTCCTTCCTGCTGGAGTCCGTCGTCGGCGGCGAGCGCTTCGGCCGCTATTCCTTCATCGGCCTGCCGGCGCGCACGCTGCTGCGCGCGCGCGGCTTCGGCGCCGAGGCCCGCACCGAAGTCGTGACCGACGGCCAGGTGGTGGAGACGGCCGAGGGCAACCCGCTGGACTTCATCGGCGCCTACCAGAAGCGCTTCAAGGTGGCGCTGTCGCCCGGGCTGCCGCGCTTCTGCGGCGGGCTGGCGGGCTACTTCGGCTACGACGCGGTGCGCTACATCGAGAAGAAGCTGGAGTCGGGCTGCCCGCCCGACACCATCGGCTGCCCCGACATCCTGCTGCTGCAGTGCGAGGAGCTGGCGGTCATCGACAACCTCTCGGGCAAGCTCTACCTGATCGTCTATGCCGACCCGAAGCAGCCCGAGGCCTACCCGAAGGCCAAGCGCCGCCTGCGCGAGCTCAAGGACAAGCTCAAGTACTCGGTGAGCGCGCCGCAGGTCAAGCCGAGCCAGGCCTTTCCGCCCGAGCGGCCCTTCGCCAAGGCCGACTACCTGAAGGCGGTGGCGCGCGCCAAGGAACTGATCGCCGCCGGCGACTTCATGCAGGTGCAGGTGGGCCAGCGCATCAGCAAGCGCTACACCGAGTCGCCGCTGTCGCTGTACCGGGCGCTGCGCTCGCTCAACCCGTCGCCGTACATGTACTACTACGACATGGGCGACCACCATGTCGTCGGCGCCTCGCCCGAGATCCTGGTGCGCCAGGAACACACCGCCGAAGGCCAGAAGATCACCATCCGTCCCCTGGCCGGCACGCGCCCGCGCGGCGCCACGCCGGAACTGGACAGGGCGACGGAAGTGGAGCTGATCAACGACCCGAAGGAGCGCGCCGAGCACGTCATGCTGATCGACCTGGCGCGCAACGACATCGGCCGCATCGCCAGGACCGGCAGCGTGAAGGTGACCGAGGCCTTCGCGGTGGAGCGCTACAGCCACGTGATGCACATCGTGAGCAACGTGGAGGGCATCCTTCAGGACGGCATGGACGCCATCGACGTGCTCAAGGCCACCTTCCCGGCCGGCACGCTCACCGGCGCGCCCAAGGTGCACGCGATGGAGCTGATCGACCAGTTGGAGCCCACCAAGCGCGGCCTGTACGGCGGCGCCTGCGGCTACATCAGCTACGCCGGCGACATGGACGTGGCCATTGCCATCCGCACCGGCATCGTGAAGGACCAGGTGCTGCACGTGCAGGCGGCGGCCGGCGTGGTGGCCGATTCCATCCCCGAGATGGAGTGGAAGGAAACCGAGGCCAAGGCGCGGGCGCTGCTGCGCGCCGCCGAACTGGTGGAAGAGGGGCTGGAGTGAGGCGCGGGGCCATCGCGTCCGATGCGCATTCTGGAGCAGCCGGCCTATGGGCCGTTGCACGTGTCCAATGCCTGACCGGAGGTGCGTCAGGGCCGCGCGTGCCGGTGCAGATCTCGCCCGACGCAGCGCCCGTCATGCCGGCATGACCGGCTGCGCGGCCTCGCGCCGCCGGCGAGCAACGCGCACCGCGTCCACCCACAGGCCGAGGTTGACGGGCCGGCCCGAGCGCGCGTCGCGGGCCTGGGCGATCCGGCTGAGCGGGAAGCTGCGCGGATCGTTGAGATGGTCGGTGCGGGCGATGAGGGCCTGGCGGTGCAGGTCCAGCAGTTCGACCTGGATGGTCCGCTCGGCGTACCTGCCGTAGATGTCGAGATAGCGGATGTGGATGAGCGGCTGCTCGTCCACGAGGGGCTGGCTCTGCTCATCCTCGCCGAGCTGGCCCCACAGCGAGGCGTTTCCGGAGGGCGGCCCGAAGCCTGCGGCGCCGGATCCGGGGGTGCCCGGATGGTCGAGCGCCGCGCGCAGGGTGGTGGGGATCTCCAGCGGCAGCAGACCCGAGCGCACGCGGGCGGCCATGATGCGCTTGCGCTGCTGGCGACGCATCAGGGCCCGCTCGCCGAGCCGGTAGGCCAGGGCGATCACCCCCAGGGTGATGACGGCGATGAGCATGAGTGTCTGCCAGCGGCTGAAGTCGTTCATGGTGGCTGGGCGTGGCGTCGTGTGGTGTGGGAACCGGCCCGGTGCCGTTGGTGTGCTGCAGGGTAAATATTAATCCTTTTGTATTCAAAAAAGAAGGGTGGGGGCGGCAAGCCCCCACCCCATCGGATGCTGCGCGGGCTGTACGCCCGGGTCAGTCGTCGTGCGAGTCGTGCGTGCCGGCGGCTCCGCGGCGCCAGTAGCCCGAGGCGCGGATCCACTTCGGATTCGCCCGGCACTCGTCGACCAGGTGCGCGCGCAGCGCCTTGGCGACGGCGGATTCGCAGCCGATCCAGGCGTGGAAGTCGCCGCTGGGCAGCGGCGTGCCGCGCAGGGCGGCCAGCAGAGGGGGCTCGGCCGTGCCGGCCGGGGCGGCGCTGCGGTGCACCCACACGATGCGCGCGTCCGCGGCCGTCGGCAGCGGTACCTCGTCGGCGGGGCCGTCCACTTCCGCCAGCACCAGCGCCCTGGCGCCGGCGGGCAGTTCGCCCAGGCGGCGGGCGATGGCCGGCAGGGCGGTGTCGTCGCCGGCCAGCAGGTGCCAGTCGAAGGCCATGGGCACGATGAAGGAGCCGCGCGGGCCGCCCACGCCCAGCAGGTCGCCGGGCTCGGCGCGCTCGGCCCAGGCGGTGGCGGGGCCGGCATCGTGCAGGGCGAAGTCGATCTGCAGCGTGCCGGCTGCGGCGTCGTGGTGGTGCGGGGTGTAGTCGCGCATCAGCGGCTTGGCGCCCTCCGGCCACAGCGGACCGTCCGGCCCGGCCGTGGGCAGGGCCAGCCTGCCGGTGGCCGGGTCGGGAAAGAAGAGCTTGACGTGGTCGTCGAAGCCGGGGCTGGCGAAGCCCTCCAGGTCCGCGCCGCCGAAGGTGATGCGGATGAGGTGCGGCGTGACGCGCTCGGTGCGCAGCACCGACAGGCGCCGGAAGCGCAGCGTGTGGCGCACGCGCCGGGGCAGGCGCTCGGGATGCGGCGCGTGGGCGGCGCCGGGCTGGGAGAAGGTGGCGGTGTCGGTCATCGGTCAGATCCGTTCAATCTGTTGTGCGGCTTGGTCCAGCACGGCCGCGAAGGCGTGCGCCTGTTCATCGCTGAGGGGCTGGCCCGCGAGCCGCAGGCGCATCGCGAGCTTGAGGTTCTCGACGGCCCGCATCACCTGCGGCGGGCGGCCGGCGCGCAGGCCCGCGCCGTCCACGCCCGCGCGCATGCGGGCCATCAGTTCATCGGTGAGGGGTCGGTGCTCGGCCAGGTGGGCCTGGCCTGCGGGCGTGACGCTGTAGCGCTTGCGTCCGCCTTCGTCGGGCGCATCCACTTGTACCAGCCCGGTTTCCTCCAGCAGCGTGAGGGTGGGGTAGACCACGCCGGGGCTGGGGCTGTAGCGCCCGCCGAGGCGCTCCTCGATGGCCTTGATGAGTTCGTAGCCGTGGCGCGGCGCGTCGGTGATCAGCTGCAGCAGCACCAGCCGCAGGCCGCCGCGTCCGAACACGCGGTGGCCGCCGGGGCCGCCGCGCTCGCCGCGGCCATGGCCTCGATGCTCGCCCGGGAGGGGAGGGAATGGGTCGTTCTTCATTGGATTAAGAATATATCTAGATTATTAACGATATATCTAAATCTGAAAAAAGGCAAGCACCCGCGCCGGCCGGCGCAAGCTCAGCGCTGAGGCATGTCCTTGGCGGGGCAGCCCGGGCCGACGGTGGCGTCTTCTGGGGTGGGCGGCATGGTGGCGTTCCAGTCCTCCCTGGCCTGGCGGCCCAAGGAGAGGCGCCGGCGCTGGTGGACGCCTTTCAGGCCATTGCCCGCAGCCACGCCAGCAAGTCGGCCTGCGGGCCGTCGGACGGCAGGGGCTTGGGTGATAGCAGGCAGTAACGCGAGCCGTCCTCGATGAAGCCGAGCGGCGCGGCCAGCACGCCGCTGTCCAGATCGTCGCGCACCAGGTGCCAGGGGCCGATCGCCACGCCCAGGCCGGCCACGGCCGCCTGCAAGCTGAAATAGAAATGCTCGAAGGTCTGTCCCGATGCTTCGGGCATGGGGTTTTCGGTGGAAGATGCCCATGTCTTCCATGCGCCCGGCCGTGTGCGCGAATGCAGGCGCGGGGCGTCCGCGCGCAACGCGGCCGTGGCTTTCTTCGTGGAGAACCAGCTCGCCACCTTGTCCGGCCGGCAGACCGGGCCGACCTTCTCCGCGAACAGAGTTTCGGCGTGGTAGCCCTCGGGCCAGGGAAAGTCGTCGCGGCGGATGGCCAGGTCGATGCCTCTGGCGAAGGAGAACGGCCCGCCACCCGCGACCAGATGCACGTCGATTTCCGGATGCCGGGCCTGGAAGCGCGGCCAGCGCGGGATCAGCCAGCGCATCAGCAAGGTCGGCTCGCACGACAGCACCCAGCGCCGCGCCTGGCGGGCGCTGGCACGCAGCCCGGCGACGGCGTGGCGCATCAGGTCGAAGCCATCGCCCACGGCCCGCGCCAGTTTGCGCCCGGCATCGGTCAGGAACACACGCCGGCTGCGGCGCTCGAACAGCGCCACGCCCAGCTCGTCTTCGAGCAGGCGCACGGCGCGGCTGACCGCGCCGTGGGTCAGGTGCAGTTCCTCGGCGGCCCGGCTGAAATTCTCCAGCCGGGCCGCCGCCTCGAAGCAGCGCAAGGCCAGCAGCGAAGGCAGGCGCGCGTCGGTCAATGGTGATTCCAGATCACCATTCTTGTCAGAAAGCATCGTTATTCACCGGGGCCTGTCGTCGGTAGCATATCGCTGATTCGTTGTTATTCGACAGAATACGCCATGACCGAATTGATAGCTGTCATCACAATCACCTTGCTGGCTGTCATCAGCCCTGGGCCGGACTTTGCAATGGTCACGCGCAACAGCCTGATGCTGTCGCGCCGCGCGGGCGTGCTGACGGCCCTGGGCATCGGCCTGGGCGTGCTGGTGCATGTCACCTATACGCTGGTCGGCGTGGGGCTGCTGATCCAGCAATCGCTCTGGCTGTTCAACGCCATCAAGCTGGTCGGCGCCGTCTATCTGGTCTATCTCGGCGTGAAGATGCTGCGGGCCAAGCCCGCCGGCGCGCTGGCCGACAGCGCCGTGGCGCCGCTGTCGGATGCGGCGGCGCTGCGCACCGGCTTTCTGACCAATGCGCTGAACCCCAAGACCACGGTCTTCATCGTCAGCCTGTTCATGCAGGTGGTGCGGCCCGACACGCCGCTGGCGGTGCAGATCGGCTACGGCGCGTTCATCTCGGTGGCGCACCTGGCCTGGTTCAGTCTGGTGGCCCTGTGCTTCTCGGCCGGCGCCGTGCGCGATCGGCTGCTGGCGGTGCGCCACTGGATCGACCGCGCTTTCGGAGGACTGCTGGTTGGCTTCGGCGTTCTGCTGGCGGTGGCGCGCGGCTCGCGCTGACCGCCACGGAAATCCGAGACGGCGCTGCGGAGGTCCAGCACGCCAAGGTTCGTGCATGACGCAGGGCGGTCTTGCTGTCCGCCACGTCCATCGGATGGGCGGCAATCAGCCCGTCGGCAAAGCCCTGGGGAATCGGCCGCGCGCCGCCGGGGTGGGTTCGGGCTCAGGCCGCCGCCGCGGGCGGCGAAGGCGCGTCGGCCAGCCCGCCGGCGGCGTGCTGCAGGATGCGCCCCGCATCGTCGCGCAGCTGGCCGGCCAGGCCGATGGCCAGGTCCAGCCGGCGCAGCAGCCAGGGGGTGACGTCGTTGTCGAAGGGGTCGGGCAGAGGCACCGGGCCCGCCGACAGCGAGGCGGGCGCCACCCCGTCCGGCAGGCTGGCGGAGGCGCCTTGCGCGGCCGCGCCGCCGATGGCGGCTTCGATGCGTGCCGCGGCCTTCGCCAGCGGGCCCTCGATGGCGTCGCGCTGCAGCCGGTCATGGCGCAGTACCAGCATCGACTTCACCGCCGACAGCTGGGCCAGCAGCTGGTAGCAGTGCGCCTGCAGCTGTTGCAGGTGCTCCAGAGGCGGGCGCACGGCGCGCGGCTCCGAGAGCGAGCGCTGCGTGGCCTGCACCAGCGCCGAGAGCGCGTCGAAGGCTTCGCGGCGGGCCAGGCGCCAGTCCAGCTCGGGCCGGCTGTCGACGGCGTGCTGCTGGCCCAGTGCCAGCGCCAGCCGGGCGTGCCGCGACTGCGCGGCCAGCGTGCGCCGCACCAGCGCCGGCAGCTGCGTGCGCTCCCACGAGGGCAGCACGTAGCAGAAGGCCCAGGCCAGGCCGGCGCCGATCAGCGTGTCGCCGATGCGCTCGAACAGGGCGAAGGTCGGGCTGGCGCCGGCGTAGAGCATGTGCGCCTGCACCAGCCCCAGCACCGTGGCGCCGACGGCGGTGACGGTGTAGTTGCGCACCGCCATGCCGTGCGCCAGGGCCTGCGCGAAGGTCATCACCAGCAGCAGTTCGCCCGCGCCGGGGCGCGAGGCCAGCAGCGCCACCGCCAGCACGCAGCCGGCCAGCGTGCCGGCCACGCGCTGGTTGCGCCGCTCCAGCGTCTGCGCCAGGCTGCCGCGCAGCACCACCACGATGGTCAGCAGGATCCAGTAGTCGTGCGAGCCCCAGGGCATGGCCAGCGCGACCAGGTAGCCGGCCGCCAGCGCCAGCGCGGCGCGGATGGCGTGGCGCAGCGGCGGCGCGTCCCAGCGCCACAGCGCCAGGAAGGGCGCCAGCGACCAGTCGGTGCGGCTGACGAAGAGCTGCCAGTGCGCGCGCACGATGGCCAGATCGGGCGCCGCGTCGCCGCGCGCCAGGGCGGCCAGGCGCACCGTCTCGTCGTTCAGGTGGCCCAGGCGGTTGGCCAGGCCGCGCGCCAGCATGGCGGGCGTGGGGCCGGCGGTGGGCGCGGTGGCTTCGCGCGCCTCGTCCGCATGGTCG
>JASGDG010000416.1:0-9389 GCA_047607325.1 Xenophilus sp.
ACACCAGCAAACTCAGCGCCTGCGCGCGAGGCCATTGCTTGCACCATGTGAACGCCTGATCGACCACATCCGACCGCCACATCACATCAACACACTTGAGGGGGATTGGTGAAGAGCATCCCTAGGTAGTGGCCCTTGCTGACGCGGTGCCAATACGGCTCGCGGCGCGGCTTGAGCCGGCCGCGGGCGATCACGGTGTCGATCTTGCTGGCCATGCTCAAGTACGGAAAAAATACGGAAAACAGTTCCGTACTTTACCGGACGAAGGCGAACGATGCGACACGTTTTCAGAGGGAAAAGTCGGTCCGGGGATGTTCGACGAAGTCCGCAAAAACGGCCCAAGAGCGGCAGCGGCAAGGTCATGTGGCGGGTGCTGCAGGAGGCCGAAGGCCGGTAGGCGCGGAGCCCGGCGCATGGTCTGGCGGCGCCCCCTGCCGTGCCGCCGCCCGACAGCGCCTGCACCAGCAGCACGGCGGCCTGCGCCGCAGTCGCACAATCCGGGTGCGGGCCGTGTTCGCGCCTTCCCGGCCGATGCCCGCCTCCGTGGGTCGAAACGCATGCCTTCCTCCTCCCTGGCCGCCCTGCTGGGCACCGGATTCCCCCTGATCCAGGCCCCCATGGCCGGCGTGCAGGGCAGCCGTCTGGCCATCGCCGTCGGCCAGGCCGGCGCGCTCGGCTCGCTGCCCTGCGCCATGCTGTCGCCGCAGGCGATGCGGGACGAGCTGGCCGCGCTGCGCGGCGCGCTGGGCGAGCGGCCTTGCAACGTCAACTTCTTCTGCCACGCGCCCCCGGTGCCCGATGCCGAGCGCGAGGCGGCCTGGCGCGCCGCGCTCGCGCCCTTCCACCGCGAGTTGGGCATCGACCCCGCCGCCATCCCCGCCGGGCCGGGCCGCCACCCCTTCAGCGCGGAGGCGGCCGAGGTGCTGGCGGAATTCCGCCCGCGCGTGGTGAGCTTCCATTTCGGCCTGCCGGCGCCCGGGCTGCTGGCGCGCGTCAAGGCCTGGGGCGCGGTGGTGCTGGCCTCCGCCACCACGCTGGACGAGGGCCTGTGGCTGCAGGCGCACGGTGCCGACGCCGTCATCGCGCAGGGGCTGGAGGCCGGCGGGCACCGCGGCCACTTCCTCTCGTCCGACCTGACGCGCCAGAGCGGCCTGTTCGCGCTGCTGCCGCAACTGGTGGCGCAACTGCGCGTGCCCGTCATCGCCGCCGGCGGCATCGCCGACGCGCAGGGCGTGGCGGCTGCCATGGCGCTGGGCGCCGCCGGCGTGCAGGTGGGCACGGCCTGGCTGCTGTGCGACGAGGCGACGACCTCGCCTCTGCACCGCGCGGCACTGAGGTCCGAAGCGGCACGCCACACGGCGCTCACCAACCTGTTCACCGGGCGGCCGGCGCGCGGCATCGTCAACCGCGTGATCCGCGAACTGGGCCCCCTCAGCCCCGCGGCGCCGGCGTTCCCGCTCGCCACCGCCGCCATCGCGCCTCTGCGCGCCAGGGCCGAGGCGCAGGGCAGCGGCGACTTCTCGCCGCTGTGGTCCGGCCAGAACGCGACGGGCTGTCGCGAGTTGCCTGCTGCCGAACTGGTGCGCGCGCTGGTCCAGGGTTTCGGCCCAATCCGCTGAGATCACAGCCCGTTACGGAACCCCTGGCGCGCACGCGCTCCAATGGGGACCGCTTGCCCCGAAAGGACCCGCCCGCATGACCGACCGCGAACCCGACTTCCGCCCGCGCTCCGAGCGCCCCGTCGGCCTGTATGCCCTGGTGCTGATCGTGCTGCTGGCGCTGGGCTGGTTCGGCTGGCGCTGGTGGCAGCAGCGCCAGGCGGAAGGCGCGCCGACGCCGGCCGCCACCGTGCAGCCGCCGCCCGAGTCGACGCAGGACGCCCCGCCCGTGCCGCCGCCCGCCGCCTCCACCGAACCGCAGAACCAGGTCGACGAGATCGCCCGGCCCGAGGCCGGCCTGCCGGGCCTGGCCGATGCCGACGCGCGCGTGCGCTCGGCGCTGGACGGCCTGCTCGGCGCCGGGAACGTCGGCGCCTTCCTGCAGGTCGACGGCTTCGTGCGCCGCTTCGTCGCCACCGTGGACAACCTGCCGCGCGAGCACGCGCCGGTGCAGGCCTGGCCGGTGCGGCCCACGCCCGGGCGCTTCGCGCTGGCGGGCGAGGGCGAGCAGCGCACCGTCGCGCCCGACAACGGCGCGCGCTACACGCCCTTCGTGCTGTTCGCCGAGAGCGTGGACCCGGCCAAGGCGGCGGCGCTCTACGCGCGGCTGTACCCGCTGTTCCAGCAGGCCTATGAGGAGCTGGGCTACCCCGGCAAGTACTTCAACGACCGGCTGGTGGCCGTGATCGACCACCTGCTGGCCGCGCCCGAGCCGGCCGAGCCGCTGGCCATCCGCGTGGTGGAGGTCCGGGGCGAGGTGCCCAGCGAGAGGCCCTGGGTGCGCTACGAGTACGCCGACCCGAAGCTCGAATCGCTCTCGGCCGGGCAGAAGGCGATGATGCGCATGGGCCTGGTCAACGAGCGGCGCCTCAAGGCCCGGCTGCGCGAGCTGCGCAGCCAGGTGGCCACCGCCAAGGTCGGCAGCCGCGCGGCGGGCGCGGCGAAGCCCTGAACCGCAGCGCCGCGACAATGCGGCGCCCGCACCGGGGCGCACCCTGCCGCATGACGACCTGCATCGACCCTTCCGCCTCCGCGCTCATCGACGACGCCACGCGCGCCTCGCTCGCGCTGCTCGAAGCCAACCTCACGCCGCACGGCATCCTGGCCGCCAGCCGCACCGAGGCGGCCGTCGCCCGCCGCTACACCCGCATCTTCGGCCGCGACGCGGCGATCTGCGTGATGGCGATGTGCGGCAGCGGCGTGCCGGCGCTGGAAGAAGGCGCCGTCGCCAGCCTCGACGCGCTGGCGGCGCGGCAGGCGGCCAACGGGCAGATCCCGAAATACGTCGACCCCGAGGGGCAGGACGCCGACTTCTGGTACCTGGGCTGCATCGACGCCACGCTGTGGTGGCTGATCGCGGTGGACCACGTGCGGCGCCACGGCGCAGCCGCCGCCGCGCGCTGGGCGCGCGAGGTGCCGCTGGCCATCCAGTGGCTGCAGGCGCAGGAGCACCAGCACTTCCGGCTGCTGCAGCAGAACGAGGCCAGCGACTGGGCCGACATCATGCCGCGCTCCGGCTACGTGCTCTACACCAACGCGCTGTGGTTCGAGGTCAAGCGCCGCTTCGGCCTGGCGCAGCAGGACGAGACGCGGCACCACTTCAACCACCTGTTCAACCCCTTCCAGCGCGACCTGCCCGAATACCATCGCGCGCGCCTGCTGCGCCACTACGCGCGGCGCGGCCGGCGCGATCCGGGCCTGTACCTGAGCTTCGTCAACCTGTCCTTCGTCGGCGACGAGGGCGACGTGTTCGGCAACGTGCTGGCCCTGCTCGCCGGCCTGGCCGACGAGGCGATGGCGCACCGCATCGTGCGCACCCTCGACGCCGCGCAGGCGGCGCAGCCCTGGCCGGTGCGCGTCACCCTGCACCCGCTGGCGCCCGGCCACGACCTCTGGCGCGCCTACATGGGCCGGCACCGGCAGAACCTGGCGCACCAGTACCACAACGGCGGCCTGTGGCCCTTCGTCGGCGGCTTCTGGGTGATGGCACTGGCGCGGCTGGGCTTGCACCGACTCGCCTGGCCCGCGCTGGAGCGGCTGGCGCAGGCCAACGCGCAGGACGGCTGGCGATTCACCGAGTGGTTCCACGGCAGGACGCTGGCGCCGATGGGGATGGCGGGGCAGAGCTGGAATGCGGCGACGTTTCTGCTGGCGCGGCGGGGGCTGGAGGGTGGGGCAAAGGGGTGGTGAGGGACGCGGCGTCGTGAAGCCTCTGGCCGTAATGCGGGGCATGCCGCCGAAGGGCCTTTGCGGTGCTTGGGCTGGGTCATGGCGATGGTGCCTGACGGGGATCGCAGCTGAATGCCCTTCTTTTCTTGTCTGCATGCACCACCTCCGGTTTCATCTGCCACCTCCACAAGGTGCTCTGTGAAATCGGCGGCAACCGGGGCGGCCGCGATTGCGTGACGGCTGCGGCGTTTCCCTGTATCGCCTGCATGGATCGCCGCGCGCCCGCTGGCTATCACTCATCCAGCGATGCCACGCCCGATTCCGCGCCAGCGCTCGCAGAGCGTCTGCCGTCGGCTTGCACTGCACTGAAGCACTTGCAAGCAATCAAATACCAACTTATTATTAAAGTTCATACCAAATGAAAAATACCTTCCTCTCCAGAACAGGGGGCGAACCGCTCTACCGGCAGGTGAGCGCCGCTCTGCTGGAGCGCATCAAATCCGGCGAGTGGCGCGTTGGCGCTGTTCTTCCGAGGGAGTTGGACTTGGCTAAGTTGCTTGGCGTCAGCCGTGTGACGTTGCGCCAGGCGCTCGACATCCTGGAAAAGGGGGGGGTGGTTCAGCGCGAGAGAAAGGTAGGAACCAAAGTGATTGCCGAGGGCATGAGGATGCCCTATATCCAGCAAATGGACGGTCTGGAACAGACCCTGCGCCTGGCCGGCCAGACTGCCATGCGCGTTGACAGCATGCGCACCGTCAAGGGCGAGCCCGACGAGGGACTCGCCGGCGTGGCCAGCGTCACGGGTTACTGGCTGGTCATCGAAGGCGTGCGGCACATGCAGGGAGTGAGCACGCTGTCGACCTGCACCACGGTGTACGTCGACAACAAGTACGCCGGCATCGCCCCCTTCCTCGACCAGGAGGTGGACTCCGTCTATGCGTTGGTGGAGCAGGTCTACGGCTTGTCCGTGCACAGCATCCGCCACCGCATCAGCGCCTGTGCGCTGAGCGAGCCCATGGCGCACACGCTGGGCCTGCCCGCTGGCTCGCCCGGCCTGCAGGTGCAGGCCTGGCTGCATGCGGTGGACGGTTCGCTCATCGAGTACGTGCGCTCCATCCACAACCCGGGGTTGATTTCCATCGAACTCCAGAGCACCAGAGGCGTCGTCCAGGCGCCCGATTTCTCAACATCCAAAGGACCGATATGAAACTCATCACGCTCAAGACCGACGACGGCTTCGCGCTGCCTGCGCTGCATGTGCCCAGCGCCACGGGCACCGGCCAGCCACTGGTGCTGATTCAGGAGATCTTCGGCGTCAACGCCGCCATGCAGGAAGCTGCCCAGGCCTGGGCGCGCGAAGGCTTCGAAGTGCTGTGCCCCGACCTGTTCGCACGCCAGCAGCCCGGCGTGGATCTGGACCCGACGCAGCCCGAGCAGTTCCAGCAGGGCGTGACGCTGATGCAGGGCATGGACCCCGAGCGCGCCGTGAAGGACCTGGACGCTGCGCGCGCCTGGTTCGTGGCCGAAGGCCGCGGCGAGAGGGTAAGCGCGCTGGGCTACTGCCTGGGCGGCCGCCTGGCCGTGATGATGGCCCTGGGCACGCCGGTCAGCGCCGCCGTGAGTTACTACGGTGTGGGCCTGGAGGGCCTGCTGCCGGCCGAGCACGTGCCGATGGCGCCCTGCCTGCTGCACATCGCCGAACTCGACGCCTTCGTGCCGCCCGAAATCCGGCAGACCATTCTGGACCGTGCGGCCCTGCAGGCCCGCATGCCGGCCCACGTCTACGCCGGCTGCGACCACGCTTTCGCGCGCCCGGGCGGCGAACATTTCGACGCCGCAGCCGCTGAGCAGGCGCGTGCGCGCACGCTGGCCTTTCTGCGCCAGTGAGCGGCCGGACGACGTGATGTCCGCACAACCCAGCAGAACCGTGGTGGTCACCGGCGCCGCGCAGGGCATCGGCCTGGCCATCGCGCGGCGCTTTGCCCGAACGGGCGCGCATGTCGCGATGGCCGACATCGACGAGACTTGCCTGCATCAGGCGGGCGAGGCCCTGCGCGCCGAAGGCGCCAAGGCTTTGGAGATGGTGGTCGACGTTGCCGATGCCGGCGCCATGCAGGCGCTGGCGGCCCGCGTGCAACGCGAGATCGGTCCCTGCGACGTGCTGGTGAGCAATGCCGGCGTGTTGTTGCGCGGCGACCTGGGCGGCACGGAAGCGCTGCAACAGTGGCGCTGCACACTGAGTGTGAATCTGGATGGCTGTTTCCACGCTGCCCTGGCGTTTGCGCCTCAACTGCGGCGTACGCGCGGCTGCATCGTCAATGTGGCTTCCATCCATGCATTCGTTGCTGTTCGCAATTCGGCGGCATACACGGCGTCCAAGGGCGGAGTGAAGCAGTTGACCCAGGCGCTGGCCCTGGAACTGGGCGACGACGGCGTGCGCGTCAACGCCGTGGCGCCCGGAAGCACCGACACCGAAATGACCGCCTGCATGCGCGCCGACCCGCAGGCCATGGCTTCCTTTCTGTCGCGCGTTCCGCTCAAACGGACCGTGCACCCCGATGACGTCGCCCATGCCGTCCATTTCCTCGCCTCGGTCGAGGCGGCGTGCATCACGGGAGTGACGCTGCCGGTGGATGGCGGCTACTGCGCGACCTAGGTTCGTTCACGCCCCCTTTTCCTCAACCCTGAAGCTGGAGTTCCCATGTTCACTCGTCGCCACATCGTTTCCGCGGGTACTGCCGCCGCAACAGCACTCTCGCTCTCGCCGCTGCAGGCCTTGGCGCAGAAGCTGCGATCCGCCAGGATCGTGGTCGGCTTCGCACCGGGTGGCACCACCGACATCGTGGCCCGGCGGGTGGCGGAAAAGTTCGGCGGCAGCTTTGCCGAGGTGGCGATCGTGGACAACCGCTCCGGCGCCAGCGGGCAGATCGCCTGTGCCGCCGTGAAGAGTTCAGCGCCCGATGGCCAGACCTTGCTGTGCACACCCTATTCGTGCATGGTGATCTTTCCCTACGTTTACAAGAAGCTGCCCTATGACCCCGTGGCCGACTTCGCGCCGGTGGGCATCGCCGCCACCACCACTCAGGCCATGGCCGTCGGCCCCATGGTGCCGGCCGCGGTCAAGAGCCTGCCCGACTATGTCGCCTGGGTGAAGGCCAACCCCCAGAACATGAGCTACGGATCGCCCGCGGCAGGTTCCACGTCGCACTTCCTCGGCGCGCTGCTGGGGCTGGAAACCAAGCTGCCGCTGGTCCAAGTGCCCTACCGTGGCGCGGTGCCGGGCATCGCCGACGTGGTCGCCGGCCAGATTCCCGTGATGTTCACCACCACGGGCGACCTGCTGCCGCACTACAAGGCCGGCAAGCTGCGCTTGCTGGGCACTTCCGGCTCGCAGCGCACGGTGTTCACGCCCGAGGTGCCGACCTTTGCGGAACAGGGATTCCCGATGCTCAGCAGCGAGGAATGGTTCGGCTTCTACGCGCCGGCACACACGCCTGCGACCATCGTGGATGCGGCCAATCAGGCGATGCGTGCTGCGCTGCAGGACCGATCGGTGATCGAGTCGCTGGCCGCGCTGGGCCTCGTGGTCACGCCCTCGTCGCCGCAGGAGATGGCCGAGTCGCAGCGCGCCCAGAGCCTGCGCTGGGGGCCGCTGGTCAAGAAAATCGGCTTCACCGCCGACTCTTGATCTGCTGATCCTCTCGGGCGACGCCGGCCTGCGCGACGAGGTCACGGCGCGCATCGTCGGCTTCCCCGGCCGCACCGTCGGCGTCTGAGCGCCAGCTTCGGCAGTGGTGTGCGGCGCGCTCTTCCGTGATTCGGATTCACCGGGAGCACGGCCACGCTTGGGCGCGGCCCCGTTCCTAGAATACCGTCGCTGCGTCACGCAGCAGGACAAACGGGACAGGAACGACCCATGAAGGAAGACACCATCGAATTCGCCTCGCAGGACGGCATTCGCATCCAGACCTGGCGCTGGGCGCCGGAGGGCGCGCCGCGCGCCGTGGTCCAGGTGCAGCACGGCCTGGGCGAGCACGGCGGGCGCTACCGCCGCTTCGGCGAGGCGCTGGCTGCCGCGGGCTACCTGGTCTACGCACCCGATGGCCGGGGCTCGGGCCGCACGGCCGCCGGGCGCTACGGGCACTGGGGGCGCGACGGCTGGCCGGGCTGGGTCGACGACTTGCACCAGCTCAACCGGCGCATCCGTGCAGACCATCCGGGCCTGAGGCTGGCGCTGGTGGGCCACAGCATGGGCTCCTTCGCCACGCAGCAGTACCTGCTGGACCATTCGGCCGAGGTGGACGCCGCGGTGCTGATCGGCTCCAGCGAGGTCTTGGGCCTCGTCGACGCGCTGACCGCGCCTGGCCCGGTGGACCTGAGCGCCTTCAACCAGCCCTTCGAGCACCGCACCGGCTTCGAGTGGCTCAGCCGCGACGAGGCGGAAGTCGACAAGTACTGCGCCGACCCGGCCTGCGGCTTCGTGCCCGAGCCCTTCGCGGGCATCGAGACGCTGCGGCGCGCCGCTGACCCGCAGGCGCTGGCGAAGATCCGCGCCGGCCTGCCGCTCCTGATCCTCTCGGGCGATGCCGATCCGCTGGCCGCTGGCGGCGCCGCGCTGCAACTCGTCGCCCAGCGCTACCGTGACGCCGGCCTGCGCGACGTGGAGCTGGTGCTGTACCCGCAGGCACGCCACGAACTGCTGAACGAGACCAACCGCGACGAGGTCACGGCGCGCATCGTCGGCTTCCTCGGCCGCACCGTCGGCGCCTGAGCGCCGGCCCGCCGCCGCTTCAGCTGTCCTGCGGCTGCACCACCGGCACGCAACTGCAGAACAGGTTGCGATCCCCGTAGACGTTGTCCACACGCCCCACCGGCGACCAGTACTTGGCCTGCCTGAGCGACGCCAGCGGGAAGCAGGCCACCTCGCGCGAGTACGGGTGCGTCCACTCGCTCGCGGCCAGCGTGGCGGCGGTGTGCGGGGCGTTCTTCAGCGGGTTGTCGTCCTTCGGCCAGACGCCTTCCTCGATGCGGCGGATCTCGCCGCGGATGGCGATCATGGCGTCGATGAAGCGGTCCAGCTCGGCCAGCGGCTCGCTCTCGGTGGGCTCGACCATCAGTGTGTTGGCCACCGGGAAGCTCAGCGTCGGCGCGTGGAAGCCGTAGTCGATCAGGCGCTTGGCCACGTCCTCGGCCATCACGCCGCTGGTTTCCTTCAGTCTGCGCAGGTCGAGGATACACTCGTGCGCGACGTGGCCGTTGGGGCTGGCGTAGAGCGTGGGGTAGTGCCCGGCCAGGCGCGCGCTGATGTAGTTGGCGCTGAGGATGGCCGTCTCGGTGGCCGCCGTGAGGCCAGTGGCGCCCATCATGCGGACGTACATCCAGCTGATCGGCAGCACGGCGGCATTGCCCAGCGGCGCCGCCGACACGGCGCCGACCGCAGCCGGCTCGCCCGAGGTCGCGTGGCCGGGCAGGAAGGGCGCCAGGTCCTCCACCACGCACACCGGGCCGACGCCCGGGCCGCCGCCGCCGTGCGGAATGCAGAAGGTCTTGTGCAGGTTCAGG
>JASGDG010000417.1:0-4774 GCA_047607325.1 Xenophilus sp.
CAGCAGGCGGCGCCAGAAGCCCGGCCGCCGCAGTGCGGCGCCCGCCGCGGGGTCGGCAGCCAGGAGCGGGTCGGGGTCGGCCAGGGCGTTCATTGGCGTTCGATCCTCGGGTCGATCCAGCGGTGCATCACGTCGGTCAGCAGGTTGGCCAGCACCACCGTGGCCGACACCATCAGCAGGATGGCGAGCATGACCGGGTAGTCGCGCTTGGCAATGGATTCATAGAGCAGCCGGCCGATGCCCGGCCAGGCGAACACGGCCTCGATCAGCGCCGAGCCGGCCAGCACGAAGCCGAGGTTGTAGCCGATCACCGTGAGCACCGGCGCTGCCGCGTTGCGCAGCGCGTGGCCCAGCACCACGCTCCACTCGCCCGCGCCGCGCGCGCGGGCGGCCAGCACGAAGTCGGCGCCCATCACCTCCAGCATGGCGGCGCGGGTGATGCGGGTGATGAGGGTGAGGTAGCGCAGCGACAGCGCGAAGGCCGGCAGCGCCAGGTAGCGCAGGTGCTGCACGAAGCCCTCCCAGCCCGGCGCCACGCCGCGCACCGGGTTGTAGCCCTGCGAGGGCAGCCAGCCCAGCGCGATGGCGAAGCCCAGGATCAGCAACTGCCCCAGCCAGAAGTCCGGGATGGCATAGCCGGCCGAGGAGAGGGCCTGGATCGCCGCGTCGGCCGGCCGGCCGCGCGAGCGCGCCGCCAGCACGCCCAGCGCGATGCCCACGACGCTGGCCAGGCCCAGCGCGCTCAGCGTCAATTCCAGCGTGGCGCCCAGGCGGTCGAGGATCAGCCCGGCCACCGGCTGCTGGTTGGCGAAGGAGTAGCCGAAGTCGCCCTGCGCCACCTTGCCCAGGTAGCGCAGCAGCTGGATCCACACCGGCTGGTCCAGTCCGTAGTCGTGGCGCATCTGCGCCAGGTACTCCGGCGGCGCCGGGAAGTCGCCCACCAGCAGCGTGACCGGGTCGCCGGGCGTGAAGGCGATCAGCAGGAAGTTCAGCACCACCACCGCCAGCAGCAGCGGCACGGCATGCAGCAGGCGCCGCAGGATGAAGGCGGCCATCAGTCCTTGCGCTGCACGCCGGCCCACTGGTCGCGGGCATCCAGGGCGGGGAACACGCCGGTGAGCTGTTTCGAGGCGGTGTCCACCGTTTCCTCGTCGAACAGCACCAGCGAGGGCAGGTCCTCGTTCAGGATCGCCTGCAGCGCCTTGTAGTCGCGGGCGCGCTGGGCGCGGTCCACCGAGGTGGCCGCCTGCGCCAGCAGCTCGTCCACCTTGGGATTGGAATAGCCGCTGGCGTTGGTGTTGGGCGCGGTGCCGGTGTAGCTGGCGTACAGCCGCGTGTAGCCGATGGCCGGGTCGCCCGCGGAAAAGTAGGAAGACAGCGTCATGTCGAAGTCGCGCCTGGCGAACACGCGGTCATAGAAGACCGAGCGCTCCAGCGGCTCCAGCCGCACCTCCAGGCCGATCTGGCGCAGGTTGTCCTGGATGATCTGGGCCTGGGCGCGCATCTGGGCGCGGCCCGCGTCGAAAGGCATGCGCAGGGTGGTGCTGCCGGGCTTGACGCCGGCCTTGTCGAGCAGCGCGCGGGCCCTGGCCGGGTCCAGCGGGTATTTGCGGGCATAGCCCGTCTCCTCGTCGAGCAGCCACTTGAAGCCGTCGCCGAAGGCGCCCGCCCCGGGCCGCGCGATGCCGTTCATCACCTGCTTGACCAGGCGCGGCCGGTCGATGGCGAAGGCCAGCGCATGGCGGGCCTCCGCTTTCGACAGCAGCGGCGACCGGGTGTTGAACATCAGGAAGTAGATGGCCGGGACGTTCACCCCGCGCCGGGCCGCCAGGTTCTTGTCGGCCAGGATGCGCGGCACTTCGGGCTTGGGGGTATAGAAGTCCAGCAGTTCGTCGATCTCCCCGGCCTGCAGCGCCGGCACGCGGTTGGCCGCCTGCGGGATGATCTGGAAGACGATGCTCTGCAGGTAGGGCTTGTCGCCGTCCCAATACTGGTCGTTGCGCACCAGCGTGATCGTCGCGCCGCGCTTCCACTCGGCGAACTTGAACGGGCCGGTGCCCACCGGCCGCTGGTTGGCCGGGTTGGTGCCCACGCTGCCGGCTTCGTACAGGTGGCGCGGCAGGATGGGCGCGTCGAACACCGTCATCTGCGACAGGAAGGGCGCATAGGGCTTCTGCAGCCTGACGACCACCGTGGACGCATCGGGCGCCTCGACCTCCACGCCCAGGCTCTTGAACACCGGCGCGGCGCGCGGGTGCAGCTTGCCGACGATCTCGGTCAGGCTGAAGCGCACGTCGGCGCTGCTGAAGTCCTTGCCGTCGTGCCACTTGACGCCCTTGCGCAGGGTGAACCGGTAGGTCTTGCCGTCGGGCGACACGGTCCAGGCGGTGGCCAGCGCCGGCCGCGGGTTGTACTGCGGATCGAGCCAGACCAGGCCTTCGAGGATCTTGGCCGCCACGTCGCCCGCGGCGAAGTCGGTGGTGGTGCCCAGGTTCAGCGTCGGCGGGTCGGCATCGATGCCCAGCACCGCCGTGCCCCGGGGGGTGGCGGCCAGCACGGTGGAGCAGGGGGCCGCCAGCCCGCCCGCGAGGGCCAGGGCGCCGAGGTTCAGCTGACGCCGGGTGAGCGGGCGGGGGGCGGGGGGGAGATTCATCGGGGACGATTTTCCTTCAAGGGCGAGGTGCCGACGCTAACACCGTTGGCGACAGCAAGTTCAGGGCCATTGCCGCGCGCGGCCCGGGGCCGGGACAATGCGCCGCATGATCGACGTCCCTATCCATCCCGGCATCGCCGCGCAGGCCGATGAAATGATCGGCCTGCGCCGCCGCATCCACGCCCATCCCGAACTGGGCTACGAGGAATTCCAGACCGGCGACCTGGTGGCCGAGCGGCTGGCGCGCTGGGGCTACGAGGTGCACCGCGGGCTGGGCGGCACCGGCGTGGTCGGCCGGCTGAAGGTGGGCGAGGGGCCGCGGCGCCTGGGGCTGCGGGCCGACATGGATGCCCTGCCGATGACCGAGGCCACCGGCCTGCCCTGGGCCAGCCGCAGCCCCGGCCGCATGCATGCGTGCGGCCACGACGGCCACACCGCCACGCTGCTGGCGGCGGCGCAGCTGCTGGCCGCCACGCGCGGCTTCAGCGGCACGCTGAACCTGATCTTCCAGCCGGCCGAGGAGGGCTCGCTCGGCGCCCGGCGCATGATCGAGGATGGGCTGTTCGAGCGCTTCCCCTGCGACGCCATCTATGCCTACCACAACGAGCCGGGCTTTCCGGCCGGCCGCTTCGGCTTCCTGGCCGGGCCGGTCTACAGCTCTTCCGATACCGCCGTCATCACCATCGAGGGCAAGGGCGGCCACGGTGCCATGCCGCACACCACCGTCGATCCGGTGGTGGTGGCGGCGCACCTGATCCTGGCGCTGCAGACGCTGGTCTCGCGCGAGGTCGATCCCAACGACATGGCGGTGGTCACGGTGGGGGCGATGACGGCGGGCCAGGCGCCCAACGTGATCCCCGGCAGCGCGCAGCTCAAGCTGTCGGTGCGAGCGCGCCGGCCCGAGGTGCGGGCCCTGCTGCGCGAGCGCATCACCGCCATGGCGCAGGCCCAGGCCGCCGTGCACGGGGCCGGTGCCCAGGTGGACTACCAGTGGAAGTCGCCCCCTTGCGTCAACGACGCGCAGGCCACCGCCTTCGCCCGCGAGGTGGCGCTGCGCACGATGGGCGAGCACGCGCTCATCCCCGGCATGGCGCCGCTGCAGGCCAGCGACGACTTCGCTTTCATGCTCGATGCGGTGCCCGGCTGCTACTTCATCGTGGGCAACGGCGACGGCACGCCGGGCAACGGCCCGGGCTGCATGGTCCACAACACCGGCTACGACTTCAACGACCAGATCCTGCCCAGCACGGCCAGCTACTGGGTGTCGCTCGTCCAAGCCTACCTGCGATGAGGCGCTCGCGGGCCTGCGCGGACCCCGGCCCGCGTCAGTCGCGCGGCACCCAGCCCTCGGCCGTGGCGCGCAGCAGCGGGCTGTCGAACACGCCCACCACGCGGCCGGCGCGCTGCGGCCCCAGCGCATCGCGCCAGCGCCGGCCCTGCAGCATGGCCACGCCGGCCGCCTGCACCTGCACGCCCAGCCGCTCCAGCATGGACCAGGGCGCCTCCAGCGTGCGCCCGCTGCTGATCGCGTCGTCCACCAGCACCGCGCGCCGGCCCTGCACCAGGGGCAGCAGGTGCGGGTCCAGGTAGACCCGCTTGCCGGCGGTCGGGGTGGTGATGGACTGCACCGCGCCGGAGAGCGCCTCGTCGTACCAGAACTTGCGCGAGTAGCCCAGCGGCACGTAGCGCGAATGCCCCAGGTGCCGCGCCACCAGCGGCGCGAAGGTCAGGCCCAGCGTGGGCAGGCCGATCACCACCTCGGGCCGCAGCGGCGCCAGCCGCTCGGCCAGCATCCGGCCCAGCGCGTCCACCACCTCCAGCGCGGCCTGGTTGCAGATGAGCGAGGCCACCGCCAGCCCGGGGTCGTCCGCCATCTGCCGGATCGGCAGCACCAGCACGCGGCCGTCGGGCAGGGCGGCGGGATAGCCGTGGCGCCACGGGGGCACGGCCGGCGGCGCTTCGGAGGCCGGCAGCAGGCGCTGCCAGTAGGCGGTGGTGGCTTCGGTGAAGTGGGGCGAAGGGAAGTTCATGGCGAGTGGCACGGCCGGCGTCCGCGCGGCGCCGGGGCGGGGCCGCGCGGACGCCCGGGCATGCTACGCCAGCGGCCGGCGCGCGCCCAGG
>JASGDG010000418.1:0-6708 GCA_047607325.1 Xenophilus sp.
CGGGCCGCCAGTTCGGGCGCCACGGCCCGCTCGCCGCGCAGCGCGCGCGAGACGGTGATCGGGCTCACGCCGGCGGCGCGAGCCACTTCCGCCAAGGTGACGCGGCCGCTGCGGCGGCTCTGGGAAGCAGACGTGTCCATGGGGAAAACAAACGGACGATCAGTGAAAACCCTGAATGCGGTGCATCAAGTATCTTTTAGGATAGCGCTATCCAAATCATCGATAACCCGAGAGTCCGGAAGCTTGCCGATGAGATGGAAGGCAAATGGCGCTTCAATGAAAAAGATTGCGCTATCTCACTCAAGCAAAAGGGCGAGCATGGAGACATCGACGACAACGCCCCTGTGGCTGGTGGTCATGGGGGTGTCGGGCTGCGGCAAGTCCAGCCTTGGCCAGGTGCTGGCGGCCGAACTCGGCCTGCCGCTGGTTGAGGGCGACGACTTTCACCCCGAAGCCAACATCCGGAAGATGAGCAGCGGCATCGCGCTGGACGATGCCGACCGCGCCGGCTGGCTGGCCCGCCTGGGTGAGGAACTGGCGGTGCGGCCGGGCGGTGCCGTGCTGACCTGCTCGGCCCTCAAGCGCGCCTACCGCGACCGACTGCGCGCCGCCGTGCCGGTGCTGCGCTTCGTCTACATGCGCATCGGGCGCGACGAGGCGCTGGCGCGGGTGCGGGCACGCACCCATTTTTTCTCGGCCAGTTTGGTCGACAGCCAGTTCCAGACGCTGGAGCCGCCGGAGGGCGAGCCGGACATGCTGGCTGTGCGGGCCACCGACGCGATGTCGGGGCTGTGCGCCCAGGTGCGCCACTGGCTGGTGGTTCAGGGCCTGCTCAACAGCAGGCGCTGAAGGTTCATTTCCATTTCCATTTCATTGACGGAGATCCCATGAGTTCACCTCCCACGGCCGCAGGCGCGACCACGAACGTGAGCGCAGTTGAGCGCGAGACGATCAAGAAACTATCTTGGCGGCTCATGCCATTGCTGATTCTCGGTTACTTCTGCGCCTACCTGGATCGCTCGAATGTCGGTATTGCGGCGACGACGATGCTGGCGGACTTGAAGTTCTCCAATGCAGTCTTTGGATTTGGCTCGGGTTTGTTCTTTCTGGGCTATTTCGTGGCCGAACTGCCCAGCAATCTTATGCTCAACAAAGTGGGGGCGCGCATCTGGCTCGCTCGCATCATGCTCACATGGGGCATCGTGGCGTCGCTGACGGGATTCGTTTCGAGTACGACCGGCTTCTATATCAATCGCATCCTTCTGGGTATCGCCGAGGCCGGGTTCTACCCTGGCGTTGTCCTCTACCTGATGTGGTGGTTTCCCGCGAAATACCGTTCATTCATGCTGGGGATTTTCATGGCGTCCAGCGTCATCGCTGTCGGGCTGGGCGCGCCCATCGGTAGTCTGCTGTTGCGTCTCGATGGATGGATGGGGCTGCATGGATGGCAATGGCTGTTCATCCTGGAAGGTCTTTTTCCCATTCTCGTGGCAGTGCTCTTTTGGCAACTGCTGACGGATCGGCCCTCGCAGGCGCATTGGCTGACCGATGAGCAGCGGGCCTGGCTTGAGACGACGCTGCGTGATGAGAACGCGAGGGTCGAAAACCGCCTTCGTCCATCCTTGCGCACGGTCTTCACCGACCCCAAGATGTGGTTGCTGACACTGGCCTACTTCGGCCAGAACGTCTCTGCGTACGGACTCGTCTTCTTCGTCCCCCTGATCGTCAAGGGGCTCGGGACGCCCAAGGATTGGATCGGGCTGGTCAGTGCTCTTCCTTCCATCTTCGCGGTCTTCGCGATGATCTATTGGAGCCGGCGATCGGATATCCGGGGGACGCGAACCTTTCACTGCGCCAGTGCCGCGCTTTTGTCGGCCGCTGGCTTATCCGCATGCGTCTTCGTAGGCGCCGATCAGCCGGTGATCACGATGGTGATCCTGTGCATCGCATTCATGGGGCAACTGTCGATCGCGCCGACCTTCTGGCCGATTCCGTCCTCGGTCTTGACGGGTGTGGCGGCCGCTGGCGGCTTGGCGTGGATCAACGCGGTGGGGAACCTCGGCGGCTGGCTGGGCCCCTCGATGTTTGGCGCTGTGAAGGACGCAACCGGAAGCTCCAACTACGGTCTCCTGGTGCTGGCGCTCGGGCCGCTCCTGACCGCCATCTGCGTCTACCTGGCGCGTTCGGAAAAACCAACCCTTGCCGGAAAGGCGGCTTGAATCATGACGGACCTCAGCATCAAATTGCCGGAGTTGCAACTGGCCCTGTCGGTATACGGCGATCCGAATGCCCCTGCGGTACTCTTCCTTCATGGCCTCGGAAACAGCCGGGACACCTGGAACGAAGTGGCCGCCGCCCTTGCACAAGACCATGAAGTGTGGACGCTGGATTTCCGTGGCCATGGGCACTCCGGCTTCGCGCAGCAATACGAAATTCGAGGGTATGCAGAAGATGCCGGCGCCGTACTCCAGCTGATTGGCCGCCCGACGGCCATCGTGGGGCACTCGCTGGGGGGCGTCGTGGCCGGCATGCTGGCTCAAACCTCCACGGAATTGGTTCGCCGGGTGTTCCTCAGTGATCCGCCGTGGTATCTGGGTGATTCGCGTGAATATGCAAGGACTGCCTTCGGCACAACGCATCCGTTGATTGCGAAAAGCCACCGGGAAATGACCGCTAGACGGGCGCCGCTCTCCGATTTTGTCGAGTTCGTTTCAAACGTCCCCTCGTCGCTGGGCGGAACCAACAAAAACCATATCAGCTACAGGCATCTGCTCAGCCACGCGTCTGCCTTGCAGAGAATGGATTCGAAGTGCTGGGCTGATCTTGCCGGCGGCCACGCTTTGGCGCCCCTTGACCCCAAGGTGCCTTTCCAATGTCCGGCAACCATCCTCCAGGCAGACAGCCGGTACGGTGCTGCCTTGTTGGACGATCACGCCAAGTGGCTGTCGGAGACGAACCCGGGGGCGTGCATCCGGCACTACGAGGGCTGCGGACACAACCCGCATCGCACGGATGCCTTTGCTGCGCAGTTTCTTGCGGACGTGCGCCAGTTCCTGCAAGAGGCCTAGCCGAAGGAGGCGGTGTGACGGCTCCCCGTTGCCCTTGCCGATCCGCATCGAGCCGATCGCGGATCCGCGATGGATTCGCCAGGCCGCTGTTTGTGCCCTAGGATGAGGCGGCATTCTTGCTTTTTCTTCCTGAGCCGAGCGCGACCATGAAGCCCCACCCCACAATCGAAGAAGTCACCGAGCGCGTCCGCGAGCGCAGCCGCCCCTCGCGCGACGCCTACCTGAAGCGGGTGGCCGAGATGCGCACCCGCCAGCGCGGCTCCGACCGCATGGGCTGCGCCAACGTGGCGCACGCCGTGGCCGGCATCCCGGCCAGCGACAAGTTCAAGGTGGTGGCCGAGCGCGCGCCCAACATCGCCATCGTCACCGCCTACAACGACATGCTCTCGGCGCATGCGCCCTTCCAGCACTACCCCGACATCATCAAGCACGAGGCGCGCCGCCTGGGCGCCACCGCGCAGGTGGCCGGCGGCGTGCCCGCCATGTGCGACGGCGTGACGCAGGGCACGCCGGGCATGGAGCTGAGCCTGTTCAGCCGCGACGTGATCGCGATGGGCACCGCGGTGGCGCTGACGCACGACATGTTCGACGCCGCGCTGCTGCTGGGCATCTGCGACAAGATCGTGCCGGGCCTCCTGATCGGCGCGCTGCACTTCGGCCACCTGCCGATGGTCTTCGTGCCCGGCGGGCCGATGCCCTCGGGCCTCTCGAACAGCGCCAAGGCCAAGGTGCGCGAGCAGGCGGCGCAGGGCCTGGTCGGCCGCGAAGGCCTGCTCGACGCCGAGATGAAGGCCTACCACGCGCAGGGCACCTGCACTTTCTATGGCACCGCCAACAGCAATCAGATGCTGATGGAAGCGATGGGCCTGCACGTGCCCGGCACCGCCTTCGTCCCGCCGGGCGATGCAATCCGCGAGGCGCTCACGCGCGAGGCGGTGCGCACCGTGCTGGGGCAGGGCACGCCGATGAGCGGCGTCACGCCGCAGGAGCGCTACCCGGTGCCGCCGATCGGCCAGGTGGTGGACGAGCGCTGCATCGTCAACGCGATGGTCGCGCTGCTGGCCACCGGCGGCTCGACCAACCACCTGATCCACTGGGTCGCCGTGGCGCGCGCGGCCGGCATCGTGATCGACTGGGACGACTTCTCGCGCCTGTCGGACGTGGTGCCGCTGCTCACCCGCGTGTACCCCAACGGCACCGCCGACGTGAACGCTTTCCAGGCTGCCGGCGGCCCGGGTTTCGTCATCGGCGAGTTGCTGGACGCCGGCCTGATGCACGGCGACGTGCTGACGGTGCGCCCCGGCGGCCTCGGCGAATGGGCGCACATCCCGACCATGCGCGGCGAGCCCTCGGCCGAGGGCGTGCTGCACTGGGACAGCGCGCGGCCGTCGAAGGACCTGGACGTCGCGCGGCCCGCGGCCGAGCCCTTCAGTCCCACCGGCGGCCTCAAGCTGCTCACCGGCAACCTGGGGCGCAGCGTGATCAAGGTCTCGTCCGTGCCCGACGACCGGCACGTCGTCGAGGCGCCGGCCCGCGTGTTCGACTCGCAGGCCGCGCTGCAGAAGGCCTTCGCCGCCGGCGAGCTGGAGCGCGACGTGGTCTGCGTGGTGCGCTGGCAGGGCCCGCAGGCCAACGGCATGCCCGAACTGCACAAGCTCACGCCGCCGCTGTCGGTGCTGCAGGGCAAAGGCTTCCGCGTGGCGCTGGTGACCGACGGGCGCATGAGCGGCGCCTCCGGCAAGGTGCCGGCGGCCATCCACCTCTCGCCCGAGGCGGCCGACGGCGGCCCGCTGGCGCGGGTGCGCGACGGCGACGTCATCCGCCTCGATGCGCAGGCCGGCACGCTCGAGGCCTTGGTGCCGCAGGGCGAGTGGGATGCCCGCCCGCTGGCGGCCATGACCGACGCGCAGCGCGAGGAAGACGGCCACGGCCTGGGCCGCGAACTCTTCGCCGGCATGCGCCGCAACGCAACGACCGCTGAACAAGGAGCCTGCACATGGCTGTGACCCTCGACGCCCCCCTGACCGCGCTGGACGTGATGCGCGACGCGCCCGTCATCCCCGTGATCGTGCTGCACGACGTGGGCGATGCCGTGCCGCTGGCGCGTGCGCTGGTGGCCGGCGGCATCCGCATGCTGGAGGTGACGCTGCGCACCCGCGAGGCGCTGGAATGCATCGAGGCCATCGCCAAGGAGGTGCCCGAGGCGGTGCCCGGCGCCGGCACCATCCGCAGCGCGGCCGACGCGCAGGCCTCGGCCCTGGCCGGCGCGCGCTTCGGCGTCAGCCCCGGCTACACGCGCGCCGTCGGCAAGGCCTGCCACGACCTGGGCCTGCCGCTGCTGCCTGGCGTGGCCACCGGCAGCGAGATCCTGCTGGCGCAGGAGGACGGCCACACCGAGTTGAAGTTCTTCCCCGCGCTGCAGGCCGGCGGTGTGCCCATGCTCAAGGCCTGGCAGGGGCCCTTCGGCGACGTGAAGTTCTGCCCCACCGGCGGCGTGCACGCCGGCAACGCGCACGAATTCCTGGCGCTGGCCAACGTGGCCTGCGTCGGCGGCTCGTGGATCGTGCCGACCGACGCCATCGCGGCCAAGGACTGGGCGCGCATCGAGGCGCTGGCGCGCGAGGCGTCGGCGCTCGCGCGGTGATCGCCGCCGTGGCGCCGGCCTTCGACCCTGGCGGGCTGAAGGTCGTCGCTTCGACGTCTTCGGCACGGTGGTGGACTGGCACGGCGGCATCGCCGCCGAGGTGCGGCGCATGCTGCCGGGTGTGGATGCCGAGGCCTTCGCGCTGGCCTGGCGTGCCGGCTACCAGCCGGCGATGCGCCGCGTGATGGATCGGGTGGCGGCGGGCGAGGGCGGTTTCACGCTCATCGACGAACTGCACCGCGGCATCCTCGACGAGGTGCTGCGCGACTTCGGTGCCGAGGACCGGCTGGACGCCGACGAGAAACGCGAACTCAACCTCGCCTGGCACCGTCTGCCGCCCTGGCCCGACGCGGCCGGGGGGCTGGCGCGCCTGAAGCGCCGCTACACCGTCTGCACGCTCTCCAACGGCAACATCGGCCTGCTGACCGAGATGGCCAAGCGCGGCGGCCTGCCCTGGGACTGCATCCTCTCGGCCGAGGTCTTCAAGGCCTACAAGCCGGACCCGCGCACCTACCTGGGCGTGGCGGCGGTGTTCGACGTCGCGCCCAGCCAGGTGATGCTGGCGGCCGCGCACCATGACGACCTGGCCGCCGCGCGCGTGTGCGGCCTGGCCACGGCCTACATCGAGCGGCCGCTGGAGTTCGGCGCGGCGAAGCCGAAGGACGTGTCGCCGCAGCCGGGCAACGACCTGCACGCGCGGGACATCGGCGCGCTGGCCGATGCGCTGGGCTGCTGACGCTCGCCCGCCATTCACCGTACCTCCGGGAGATTGCCATGTCCGACCTCGTTGCCGGCGTCCAGAAGGCGCTGACGCCGCTGATCCTCGGGGTGCGGGGCTGAAATGAAACGCCCCCGTTCAAGCAGGCACGGCGGTGACCTGATAGCCGATCTGCTGGAGCCGTCGGATGAGGCGATTGGCAGTCTTGGAGGCGTCCTGGCGGTCGAAGTGAGCCGCGCCCAGGTCCTGCCACTCGGTGCCGTCCTTGAGCATGTGCC
>JASGDG010000419.1:0-2703 GCA_047607325.1 Xenophilus sp.
CGCTGGCCGAGGTGGAGCGCGCCGCGCTCGGCGACGCGCCGGCGGCCGGCCCCGCGCGCACCGAGATGCCCGGCCCCGACCTGACGGGCGCGCCGCTGTACCTCGACGCCGGCGACCGTCGCGTGCAGGTGCTGCAGACCGTGCAGCATCCGCGCATCGTGGTCTTCGGCAACCTGCTGGATGCGCAGGAGTGCGAGGACCTGATCGCCGCGGCGCGCGCCCGCCTGGCGCGCTCGCTCACCGTGGAGACCCAGACCGGCGGCGAGACGCTCAACGTCGACCGCACCAGCGAGGGCATGTTCTTCGAGCGCGGCGAGAACGAGGTGGTGCGGCGCATCGAGGCGCGCATCGCCCGGCTGCTCCATTGGCCGCTGGCGTTCGGCGAGGGCCTGCAGATCCTGCGCTACGCGCCCGGCGCGCAGTACCGGCCGCACTACGACTACTTCGACCCCAAGGAGCCGGGCACTCCCGCCATCCTGCGGCGCGGCGGCCAGCGCGTGGGCACGCTGGTGATGTACCTGCAGGAGCCCGGGCAGGGCGGCGCCACCACCTTCCCCGACATCGGCCTGGAAGTGGCGCCGGTGCGCGGCACCGGCGTGTTCTTCAGCTACGACCGGCCCGACCCGGCCACCCGCACGCTGCACGGCGGCGCGCCGGTGTTGGCCGGCGAGAAGTGGGTCGCCACGAAATGGCTGCGCGAGCGCACCTTCGCGTGACCGGCCGGCAGATTCCGACAAACGTATGAAAGTCATCGCCAACAACATCGCCATCGAGGTCGAGGACACCGGTGGCGACGGCCCCGCCGTGCTGCTGATCATGGGCCTGGGCATGCAGCTGACCGCCTGGCCGGAGCCCTTCGTGCAGGGCCTGGTGCAGGCCGGCTACCGCGTGCTGCGCCACGACAACCGCGACATCGGCCTGTCGCAGTCCTTCAACGGCGCGCGCCGGCGCAACCTGCTGTGGGAGGCGCTGCGCCAGAAGATCGGCCTGCCGGTGCGCGCGCCCTACAGCCTGCAGGACATGGCGCTGGACGCGCTCGGGGTGCTCGATGCGCTGGACATCCGCGAGGCGCACGTCGTCGGCGCCTCCATGGGCGGCATGATCGCGCAGCGCGTGGCGGCCACCGCGCCCGGGCGGGTGCGCTCGCTGGTCAGCATCATGAGCTCCAGCGGCGCGCGCGGCCTGCCCGGCCCGCGGCCGGAGGTGGGCTCGGCCCTGATGCGCCGGCCCAGGACGCAGGACGAGGCGGCGCTGGTCGAGTATTCGCTCGGTCTGGTGCGCCTCATCGCCAGCCCCGGCTGGCCCTTCGACGAGGCGGCCAACCGCGAGCGCATCGCCATCGGCCTGCGCCGCAGCTGGCGGCCCGAGGGCGTGGTGCGGCAGATGCTGGCCATCGGCGCCGACACCGGCCTGCGGCCGCAGGTGCTGCCGAACATCAGCTCGCCCACGCTGGTGCTGCACGGCGACGCCGACCCGCTGGTGCCCATCGCCTGCGGCCGCGACACGGCCCGGCGCATCCCCGGCGCGCGCTTCGAGGCCATCTCCGGCTTCGCGCACGACCTGCCGCCAGGCGCGCAGCAGGTGCTGCTGGGCCACATCGTTCCCTTCCTGCGCGAGGCCGACGCGCGCTGCGCGCCGCCGCCTGCCGCGGCCCTCGCCGCGCCCGGGGTGCTTCCATGAGCCTGGACGGCAACACCCCCGAGCAGTCGCAGCTGGGCCGCAGCTCGGCCTATGCCGACCGCTACGACCCCACGCTGCTGTACCCGCTGTCGCGCGCGCCGCAGCGCCAGGCGCTGGGCATCGCGCCGCCGCCGGGCGAGGCGCCGCGCCTGCCCTTCTTCGGCGCCGACATGTGGACGGCCTTCGAGGTCTCGTGGCTCAACCCGCGCGGCAAGCCGCAGGTGGCGATCGCGCACTTCACCATCCCCTGCGAGTCGCCCAACATCATCGAGAGCAAGTCCTTCAAGCTCTACCTGAACAGCTTCAACGGCAGCGCCTTCGCCGACGCCGAGGCGGTGCGCGAACGCCTGCGCGCCGACGTGACCGAGGCGCTGTGGCGCGGCAGCGAGCGGGGCGGCAGCATCGGCCTGAAGCTGCTCGCGCCCGAGCAGTTCGACCGCGAAGGCGTGGCCGAGCTCGACGGCCTGGACCTGGACCGGCTGGACCTGGACTGCACGCACTACCAGCCTGCGCCCGAACTGCTGGCGGCGCGGTTCGACGAGGCGCCCGTCACCGAGACGCTGACCAGCCGCCTGCTCAAGAGCAACTGCCGCGTCACCGGCCAGCCCGACTGGGGCAGCGTGCAGATCCGCTACAGCGGCCCGCCGATCGACCAGGCCGGCCTGCTGCGCTACATCGTGAGCTTCCGCAGCCACAACGAGTTCCACGAGCCCTGCTGCGAGCGCATCTTCATGGACATCCAGGCCCGCTGCCGGCCGACCAGGCTGGCGGTGTACTGCCGCTACACCCGCCGCGGCGGGCTGGACATCAACCCCTTCCGTGCCAGCTGGCCGCAGGCGCTGCCGCCCAACGTGCGCACCGCGCGCCAGTGACGGGCCGCGGCGTCAGCGCCGCGCCGTCCGCCGGCATGCCTATGTAGACTCGCGCTCCGCCATGCTTTCCTCTTCTCCTCTTCCTCCCATCGCCTTCGTCCTGCGCCGCTTGGGCGCCGCCGCCGCGCTGGCCGCGGCGGTGCTGGCCGCC
>JASGDG010000420.1:0-10221 GCA_047607325.1 Xenophilus sp.
CTGCGCGGCGCGGCGCAGGTGTCGTCGTACGCGCCGTCGTCGCTGCCGCAGGCCCGCGACGACCTGATGCTGCGCGTGGCCCGGCTCTACCAGGGCGACGCGCAGCTGCACGGCCTGTGGAGCGCAGCGATGGAGACGCGCGGCATCGCCATGGAAGGCGTGGGTGGTGCGCGGCCGCGCCAGGACGGCGCCGGCCTGGGCAGGCTGGCGGCCGGCTTCCTGGCGCGCGAGGACGGGCCGCGCATCGCCATGATCGAGACCGGCGGCTGGGACACCCACAGCGCGCAGAACGCGCGGCTGGCCGCGCAGCTGAAGCACCTGGACGCGCTGGTGGCTGCGCTGCGCGAGGGGCTGGGGCCGATGTGGTCCGACACCGTGGTGCTGGTGGCCACCGAGTTCGGCCGCACCGCAGCGGCCAACGGCACCGGCGGCACCGACCACGGCACCGGCGCCGTCGCCATGCTGTTGGGCGGCGCCGTGCAGGGCGGCCGCGTGCTCGCCGACTGGCCGGGGCTGCAGCCGCAGCAGCTGTTCGAGCGGCGCGACCTGAAGGCGACGGCCAGCGTCGATGCGCTGATCGCCGGCGCGGCCGGCGAGTGCTTCGGCATCGATCCGCAGCGCGTGGCGCGCAGCCTGTTCCCGCAGGGGCAGGCGCTGCCGGGCGGGGCGGCGCCGCTGCGGCTGCCGCGGCTGCTGCGGAGCTGAGGGCGGCCGCGCCTCAGTAGCGCTCCGGCACGATCATCTCGGCCGGCACCGGGTGGCGGGTGTAGTCGGGCCGGCGCTCGCGCTCGGGCAGCACGATGGCGGGGTGCGCCACGTCCTGGTAGGGGAACTGGCCCAGCAGGTGCGCGATGCAGTTCAGCCGCGCCTTCTTCTTGTCCACCGCCTGCACCACCCACCAGGGCGCCTCGGGGATGTGCGTGCGCTCCAGCATCGCCTCCTTGGCGGCGGTGTAGTCCTCCCAGCGGCGGCGGCTCTCCAGGTCCATCGGGCTGAGCTTCCACTGCTTGAGCGGGTCGTGGATGCGGCCGAGGAAGCGCAGGTGCTGCTCGTCGTCGGTGATGGAAAACCAGTACTTGATCAGCCGGATGCCCGAGCGCACCAGCATGCGCTCGAACTCCGGCACCGAGCGGAAGAACTCCTCCACCTCGTCCTCGGTGCAGAAGCCCATCACCCGTTCGACGCCGGCGCGGTTGTACCAGCTGCGGTCGAAGATGACGATCTCGCCGCCGGCCGGCAGGTGCGCCGCGTAGCGCTGGAAGTACCACTGCGTGCGCTCGCGGTCGTTCGGCGCGGGCAGGGCGACCACGCGGCAGTGGCGCGGGTTCAGCCGCTGCGTCACGCGCTTGATCGCGCCGCCCTTGCCGGCCGCGTCGCGGCCCTCGAAGATGATCACCACCTTCTGCTTCGTGTGGGCCACCCAGTCCTGCAGCCTGACCAGCTCGCGCTGCAGCGTGAACAGGGTGCGGAAGTAGTGCAGGCGCTCGCTGGCGCGCCCCTGCGGCGGCGCTCCGCCGGCATCGAGCGCGGCCAGCGCCTCGTCGGGCGTGCGGTCCTCGATCTCCAGTTCCAGTTCTTCGTCGTAGCCGTCGAGCAGGTCGCGGCGGATGCGGTCGACCAGCTCCTGGTCGTTGAATGCGTTCATGGGTGCTCCGGGGGCAGACCCGGCCAGCATCGCCGCCACGCATGACACATCGGTGACGAAACAGTGACGATCGGACCGCGCCGTATGCTCGCCCCCATGTCCACGCCCATCGACGCCCTGGCCGGCTTCGCCCGGCGCCATCCCCGCCTGGTGGTCCTGACCGGCGCGGGGGTGAGCACCGAGTCCGGCATCCCCGACTACCGCGACGCCGACGGCGAATGGAAGCGCAGCCCGCCGGTCACCTTCCAGGCCTTCATGGGCAGCGAGGCGACGCGGCGGCGCTACTGGGCGCGCAGCCTGGTCGGCTGGCGGGTGATGGGCCAGGCGCACCCCGGCGCGGCCCACCGGGCGCTGGCGCGGCTCGAACAGGCCGGCCGCGTCGCGCTGCTGCTGACGCAGAACGTGGACGGCCTGCACCATGCCGCCGGCAGCCGCCGCGTGCTGGACCTGCACGGCCGCATCGACACGGTGCGCTGCATGGCCTGCGAGGCGCGCCTGCCGCGCGCCGCGCTGCAGGACGAGCTGATCGCCCTCAACCCGGACTGGGCGGCGCTGGAGGCCGGCATCGCGCCCGACGGCGACGCCGACCTGGACGGGCGCGACTTCGGCGCCTTCCGCGTGCCGGCCTGCGCCGCCTGCGGCGGGCTGCTCAAGCCGGACGTGGTGTTCTTCGGCGAGAGTGTGCCGCGCGAGCGGGTCGAGGCCGGCATGGCGGCGGTCCGCGACGGCGACGCGGTGCTGGTGGCCGGCTCCTCGCTGATGGTGTATTCGGGCTTTCGCTTCGTGCAGGCCGCCGCGGCGGCGGGCCGGCCGGTGGCGGCCGTCAACCTGGGGCGCACGCGGGCCGACGGTTTGCTGGCGCTGAAGGTGCAGGCGCCCTGCGGGGAGGCGCTGGCGGCGCTGGCGCGGGCCGTGGCGGGGGCGTCCGAGACGGCCGCCTGAAGCCGGGCCGCGCCGCCGCCGGGAGCCTCAGCCTTTCATGAAGGCGGTGGTGGCGGGGCGCCCGTCGAGCTGCAGCCGCACCTCGGTCGGCGGCGTCTCCGCCACCAGCCGCCCGCGCCGGTACACCTTCAGCCGCGCGGCGCGCAGGCGGATCGCCTCCACCGGGTCGCGCGCCTGCAGCAGCACGAAGCTGGCCTCGCAGCCGGGGTCGAGGCCGTAGCCCTCCAGGTGCATCAGCCTCGCGGCGTTCGCCGTCACCGCGTCGAAGCACTGGCGGATGCCGGCCTGGCTGGTCATCTGCGCCACGTGCAGGCCCATGTGCGCCACCTCCAGCATGTCGCCCGAGCCCAGGCCGTACCAGGGGTCCATCACGCAGTCGTGGCCGAAGGCGACGTTCACGCCGGCGGCCATCAGTTCGGGCACGCGCGTCATGCCGCGCCTCTTGGGGTAGCTGTCGTGCCGGCCCTGCAGGGTGATGTTGATGAGCGGGTTGGCCACCACGCTGACGCCGCTCTCGGCGATCAGCGGCAGCAGCTTGCTGACGTAGTAGTTGTCCATGCTGTGCATGGAGGTGCAGTGCGAACCGGTGACGCGCCCCTGCAGGCCCAGGCGCTGCGTCTCGAAGGCCAGCGTCTCGATGTGGCGCGAGAGCGGATCGTCGGACTCGTCGCAATGCATGTCCACCGGCAGGCCGCGCCCGGCGGCGATTCCGCACAGGAGGCGCACGCTCTCGGCGCCCTCGGCCATGGTGCGCTCGAAGTGCGGAATGCCGCCGACGATGCCCACGCCCTTGTCGAGCGCGTGCTTCAGGCTCTCCACGCCGCCCGGGGTGCGCAGCACGCCATCCTGCGGGAAGGCGACCAGCTGCAGGTCGATGTAGGGCGCGACGCGGCGTTTCACCTCCAGCAGCGCATCGACGGCCAGCAGGCGCGGGTCGCTGGTGTCCACGTGCGAGCGGATCGCCAGCAGGCCCCTGGCCACCGCCCAGTCGCAGTACGCCAGGGCGCGCTCGATCAGCGCCTCGGGCGTCAGCAGCGGCTTGAGTTCGCCCCACAGCGCGATGCCTTCGAGCAGCGTGCCGCTGGCGTTGACGCGCGGCAGGCCGTGGCTGAGCGTGGCGTCCATGTGGAAGTGCGGGTCGCAGAAGGGCGGCGAGAGCAGCAGGCCCTGGGCGTCCAGCGTTTCGCGGGCGGGGGCGGCGAGGCCTGGCGCCACTTCGGCGATGCGGCCGTCCTGCACGGCGACGGACATGCCCGTGCGGCCGTCGGGCAGGGCGGCGTGGGTGACGAGGAGGTCGAGCATGGGCGGTGTCCTGCGGGCAAGATGAAAAGTGTCAGTCCGCGCCGGCTCGCCAGACGCGCGCCAGCGCCGCCACCTTGCCGCGCCAGGTCTGGCGCCGGTCGGACAGCGCGTCGATGAAGTCCGACAGGCGCTGCGACTTGATGAGCGTGTAGAAGGTCAGCCAGGTGGTGAGCGCGCCCACGACGGCGAACCAGGCCAGCTTGCGCCACCAGGGCGCGTCGGCCTCGGCCAGCAGGTTCATGCCGAGGAAGCCGGTGGTGATGGTGCCGACGAGGCCGAACAGCGTGACCACCGTGAGCCGCACCACCGTGTTGGCCTGGCGCCGCAGGCTGTCGGCCTCCAGGTAGGTGTTCATGTCGGCGATGCGCTCCTTCACCTCGTCGTAGAGCGTGTCGGTGCCCAGGTGCTGCGCGCACAGGTGCGACAGGGCGCGCACGTGGGCCTGCTCCGAGATCTCGTGGAACCAGTAGCGGTGCGTGAAGCGCAGGAAGCGCTCGAAGCTGGCGCGGATCGAGCGCTTGAAACGCTTGACGCTCTGCACGTCGCGGATGTCCAGGCGCTGCAGTGCCTCCACGAGCTGGGCCGAGAACATCAGCAGCGAGGCCTTCTGGAAGTGCGCGATCAGGAACAGCATGAAGTGCTGGTGCCGGAACTGCGCCAGCACGCCGCGGTCGCGGCAGCGGAAGAACGTGGAGCGCGCATCGCCCACCACGATCAGCGCATGGCCGTTGCACAGGTAGCGCGTGTGCGGGGCGGCGCCGCCTTCGGACCAGAAGCGGTCGTAGCAGTAGCGCTGCTCGAAGTCGCCCAGGTGCTGCTCGGCATAGGGCAGGGCGCCCTCGGTCTCGCCGGCGCCGGTGACCAGGCCCAGGCGCACGAAGTCGGCACGGGACAGCCGGCGCGGATCGTCGACCGCCAGGTAGGCCATCGTCGGCATGCGGTAGTACTCGATCTGCCGGTAGCGCAGCGCGCCGGGCTGGCCGGAATGGTCGCTCACCAGCGGCTGCATCACGCAGGCCCAGTGGCTGGCGATGCGCGGCGCGCGGTGCGCCGCCACGTGGGCCAGGAACAGCTCGCGCTGCTGCGCGTCCGTGCGCGCGATCACGGCGCCCTGCGCGTCCAGCCATTCGACGCTGTGCGCGCAATGCAGCGCGGTGCCGTCGGCGCTCCAGCCGGCGGGGTAGGCGCGGCCGAAGCCGTAGAGCTGGTCCTGTGCCTGCGCCAGGCTCAGGTCGTCCGCGCTGACCTCGACGTTGAGGATCACCACGTCCACGTCGAAGAAGAAGTACAGGTCGATGTGCACCACGTCCAGCGTGATCGGCGCGGCGCCGGGGCGGGACACCACGCGCACCGAAGCGATGTCGTCGCGGCGGAAGACGCGCATCGGCGAGTCGCCGTCGTGGTCGCCGCGGCCGGCCGAGCGGCCCTCGCCGTACAGGAAGCGCTGCACGTAGGGCAGGAAGCTCACGAACTCGTTGTAGTGGCGCTCGTGGAAGCGGCTGCTGTCGCCGGTGTATTCGTCCACCACCTCGCGCCAGGGCGAGGCCTCGCCCAGGTCGCGCAGCACCTGCCAGGGAGCGGGGGCGCCGGGCTCGGGCGGTTCGGGCCGCATCAGGCGCACGGGCCACAGCAGCGCCTGCCGCAGATGGCGCACGACCGGGGGCGCGGAAGGGCCTGTCGCTGCAGGGGTGGATGTGATGGGGGAAGAGGCCATGGCCATCGTGGGATGCGCGGGTCGGGTTGGCGGGGCAGCGGGCGCGGAACCGGCCCGCAGGCCCGCAGCCGGGGGCCTATTTCGTGCCGAAGATGCGGTCGCCCGCGTCGCCCAGGCCGGGCAGGATGTAGCCGTGGCCGTTGAGCTGGCGGTCGATGGCGGCGGTGTAGATCGGCACGTCGGGGTGCGCCTCCTGCAGGGTCCTGATGCCCTCCGGGCAGGTGAGCAGGCAGACGAACTTGATGGACTTCGGCCCCAGTTCCTTCAGCCGCTCCACGGCGGCGACGGCGGAGTTGCCGGTGGCCAGCATCGGGTCGACCACCACCACGTCGCGCTCGGCCATGTCGCCGGGCATCTTGAAGTAGTACTCCACGGCGGTCAGCGTCTTCGGGTCGCGGTACAGGCCGATGTGGCCCACGCGCGCGCCGGGCACCACGGCGAGCATGCCGTCCAGGATGCCGGTGCCGGCGCGCAGGATGGAGACGAACACCAGCTTCTTGCCGTCGATGACCTTGCCGGTGGTGGCTTCCAGCGGCGTCTCGATCTCGATCTCCTGCACCGGCACGTCGCGCGTGACCTCGTAGGCCATCAGGGTGGACAGCTCGTTGAGCAGCCGCCGGAAGCTGTTGGTGGAGGCGTCCTTGCGGCGCATCAGCGTCAGCTTGTGCTGCACGAGGGGGTGGTCGACGAGGTGGACGTTGGACATGAAGTATGCGAAGTGTGTTGCTGGATCGGGATCTGCAGATTTCATATCACGCGACTGGCGTACGGCCGGAAACCGAGACGGCCAACGCACACGCCGCGCCTGCGCCGGCAACCGGTTTGCGCCGGGGCGGTCACCGTGTCCAGGCGCCCCGGATGGGGCGGCCGAAGTGGGCCAGGACGGCGATCAGGCAGACCTCGATCGACACCGACCAGTACACGTGCCCGAGAAGTTCGCTCCACAGCTCGTAGCCGTTGAGGTTCCACAGCCAGCCTGTGGCGCCGCTGGCGTAGACCGGGTGCCTGAAGCCCAGGAGCGGGATCAGGAAGCCGTGCATGACCACCGTGATCACCAGGCCGAACACGGCGCCGTACCACAGGCGCACGCGCGGCCAGCGGGCCGACGCGAGCACATAGACGAACGCGAAGGCGAAGCTGAACAGCCAGTGGTAGAGCGTGACGGCGCCCCCGACCTTCGCACCCTGGTACAGGTAGTCCAGCGAATGGGAATTGATGCCCAGCCAGCCCAGCCAGGCGTCGATGTGCGCGCCGGGCGGCGAGACTTCGCCGGGTACGCGCGGGGGCATGTTGACCTCGGAGCCCCACTTGACGAGCGAGCTGAAGAAGCCGCCGACGAGGGTGCCCCAGAGAATGACTTGGCGATCGACCTTGTTGTTCAGCATGAGCCGGTTTCCTTCATGGGATGAGAAAAGAAGAGGCCCTTGCCTGCCAAGGGCCTGTGGTTGAAATGGGATCGGGCGGAGCGCATTCCATGCGCTCCGCCGACAAGCGCGTCGGCCCGTTGTGCCACTCGGGGCGCAGGCTGCCCGCCGTCAGAAAACCGTGCCATCGCTCTCGATCTTCAGCGGCGGCGTGCCGCCGCGCAGCCGCTGCGCCAGCGCGCGCCCGGCGGCCCAGGTGCCGCCTTCGAGCATGGCGGCCATCGGCAGCCCGGCCTCGGTGCAGTCCAGGGCGCGGCGCACGCGGGGCAGCAGTTCGTCGAGCAGGGCCACGGTGAGGGCGCGCCACTCGACGATGCACTCGTCGCCCACCTTCCAGGTGCGCGCCAGCAGGGCCGGGTCGCGCGGCACGATCACGCCGGCGTCGATCAGCAGGCCGCCGTTGCGGTACTCGGGCAGGGCGGTGAGGCGGTTCAGGCCGGTGACGGCCACGCCGGCCCACTGGAAGGGCTCGATCAGCGAGTAGGTGAGCCACTGCGAGAGCTTGTGGAAGGGCATCCAGCCGTGGGTCAGGCCCGGGCCGCTCACCGCGCCGTGGCGCCAGCAGTCGCCCAGCGCCAGCGCCGGGTCGCCGCTGCCGTCGACCCGGTTGCCCGTGGGCCAGATGGCCGAGAGCGAGGCCAGCACCTGCGCCAGGATGTCCTCGGCCTGGAGGTCGGCGGCGGGCGGGATGGGCGCGCCCTCGGGGGCGACCAGCCTGTCGAACAGCCCGCCGGGCCGCTGCACCCCGGTGCCGAACACCTCCGGCTGCCCGGCCATCACCTCGCCCAGCCGCCGCAGCAGCGTGACGCGGCCGGCCAGGCCGACCAGCGGGTTGGCGTCGTGCACCTGGAAGGCCTCGCCCAGCCGGTCGACGAGCAGGGCCTTCAGGCCGGCGGCGTCCGCCTGCAGCGGCCGGTCGGGGTCGGACGAGAACAGCCCGGCGGTGAAGGCGTGGAAGCTCGCCACGCCCAGCCCTTCGGAGCGCGTGAAGCGCTGTCCGCCGGCGCTCTCGGCGTAGCTCCAGCCGGGCCCGGCCCCGGCATCGAGCAGCACGCTCACCACCACCAGGTCGATGTGCGCCTTGACGCGTTCGCGGGGGGTGGCGCCTTCGAGCAGGCGGTTGAGCTCGGCCAGCCGGTCGACACCGCCCGCCTCGAAATGGCGCCAGCGGCTGTGGTATGGGATGGGCCCCCCGGCATAGCGGTCGCGCGTGACCTCGGCCACCTCGCGCGCCGCGTCCTCGAGCCGGTCGGGGCCGCCGAGGGTGAACCACTGCGATTCGCCGCGCCGGGCGCGGGCGAGCAGTGCCGCCGCGCGGTGGCGGATGGCATCGGTGGTGCGCAGGTAGCCGGCGGCCGCCGCGGGGGTTTCGGCGTCGGGCACGAATTCCAGCGCCGGGTCGACGCGGCCCTGCGCGTCGGCGTGGCGCACGGCGGCGTTGCGGGTGGGTCGGTCGGGATCGAGCCCGTCGTTGTCCCTGGTCATTCGCCCAGCCCGCGGCCCTTGGCCTTCCTGAGCTCGTCCGCGTCGGGCACCGGGCCGGGCGTGAAGTAGCCGGCCGCCATCTTGGCGTCGATCTCCACCCGCGCGTCGGCCGGGATCAGCTCGTCGGGGATGTTGATGCGCTCGCCCACCTCGATGCCCGAGCCGGTGATGGCGTCGTACTTCATGTTGCTCATGGAGACCAGGCGGTGGATCCTGCGGATGCCCAGCCAGTGGAAGACGTCGGGCATCAGCTCCTGGAAGCGCATGTCCTGCACGCCGGCCACGCACTCGGTGCGGGCGAAGTACTGGTCGGCCGTGTCGCCGCCCACCTGGCGCTTGCGCGCGTTGTAGACCAGGAACTTGGTCACCTCGCCGAGCGCCCGGCCTTCCTTGCGCGAGTAGGCGATCAGGCCCACGCCGCCGCGCTGCGCGCCGGCGATGCATTCCTCGATGGCGTGCGTGAGGTAGGGGCGGCAGGTGCAGATGTCGGAGCCGAACACGTCGGAGCCGTTGCACTCGTCGTGGATGCGGGCCGTGAGTTCGACCGAGGTGTCGGCCAGGTCGCGCGGCTGGCCGAAGATGTAGAGCGTCTGCCCGCCGATGGGCGGCAGGAACACCTCGAGGTCGGAGCGCGTGACCAGCTCCGGGTACATGCCGCCGGTCTCCTCGAAGAGCACGCGGCGCAGGTCGGTCTCGGAGCAGCCGAAGCGGCGTGCCACCTCGGGCAGGTACCACACGGGCTCGACCGCCACCTTGGTCACGACCGCGGCGCCGCCGGGCGTGAGGAACTTGCCGTCGGCCTTCAGGCGCCCTTTCTGCAGCGCGTCGATGACCTCCGGCAGGATGACGTGCGCCTTCGTCACGGCGATGGTGGGGCGGATGTCGTAGCCGTCCGCCAGTTCGCTGGCGAACACCTCGGCCACCACCGCGCCCCAGGGGTCGAGCGAGACGATCCTGCCCGGCTCGCTCCATTGCGGATAGGGGCCGATGGCGTCGGTGGGCGCGGTGTTGGTCAGGTCCGCCTTGTGCTCGCGCCTGAGGGCGCCGGCCGCCACCGCCAGCGCGCGGTAGACGCTGTAGCTGCCGCTGTGGGTGCCGATGACGTTGCGGTGCGCGCGCCTGGTGGTGGTGCCGACGATGGGGCCGCGCTCGGCGGCGGTGGGCGCGCCCCAGTGGATGGGCAGGGCACCCAGCCCGCTGCTGTGCGAGGTGAGCCGGATGTGGCGCGAGGCGCTGGTCGGGGACGGGGGCGGCGCGGTCGAGGAGGCGGGGGGACGCGAGGCGGCAGGAGAGGTGGAAGCGCTCGTTGTGCTGTCGACGGACATTGCGGGCCCTCAAAGAATGCAATGTAGCGAGCACCGTGCCAGCGTGCAAGACGGGGCGGGAGTCCGCCCGCCAGGCCGGCCGCTCAGCGTTTTCCGCCGAAGATGCCGCCCAGCACGCCGCGCAGGATCTCCTTGCCCACGCTGGTGCCCATGGTGCGCACGGCCGACTTGGCCATGGTCTGCACCAGGCCGTCGTGCTTGCCGCCGCGCGGGCCGGTGGTGCCGAACAGCAGGTCGTTGAGGAAGCCGCCATCTTCCTGGCCCGCCGCGCCCTTGGTACCGCCGGCCGCGGGCGGCGGCGCGTCCGGCGCGCTCCCGGCGCGGCCCTTGAGCTTCTCGTAGGCCGACTCGCGGTCCACCGTCTTCTCGTACACACCGGCCACC
>JASGDG010000421.1:0-5060 GCA_047607325.1 Xenophilus sp.
CTCTGCGGGCCCGGCTGGAGGCGATGGGCGGCGGCCTCGCGCTGCGGCACGGCGCGGCCGCCCACGAGCTGCCCGCGCTGGCCTGCACCGCCAGGGCCTGGGCCAGCGCGGGCAGCTCGTGGGCGGCCGCGCCGTGCCGCAGCGCGAGGCCGCCGCCCATCGCCTCCAGCCGGGCCCGCAGCAGGCGCACGGATTCGCGGATGAACTCCACGCGGCGATCCGAGCGCAGCCCGTCGGCGCGCGGGGTGGGGTCCTGGCCCGGCAGCGCGCCGAGGAGGTCCGTATCGAAGACGAAGGCGCAGAACACCTCCCGGCAGCTGCGCAGCGCGTGGTAGAGCGCCGCATGGTCGTGGGCGCGCAGGTCCCGCCGGAACCACACCAGCCCGCGGGGGTAGACCTTGTCCACGGCCAGTAAAATCGGCGGCATGGCCAGCGATTCTGCCCGGATCAACCTCACGCATCACTTCCTGATCGCGATGCCGGGCCTGCAGGACCTGTCCTTCAGCCGCAGTGTCGTCTACCTGTGCGAGCACAGCGAGCGCGGCGCCCTCGGCCTGATCATCAACAAGCCCTCGGCCGACCTCAAGCTCAGCGGCCTGTTCGAGAAGGTCGAGCTCCACCTCGACCGGCCCGACCTGGGCGACGCGCCGGTGTTCCACGGCGGCCCGGTGCAGACCGAGCGGGGCTTCGTGCTGCACGAGCCGGTGCGTCCTGCGCCGCCGGACGAGGACGCGAAGGGCGAGGAGGCCCCCTCGGTCTATGCCTCCACGCTGGCCATCCCCGGCGGGCTGGAGATGACCACCTCCAAGGACGTGCTGGAAGCCATGGCCACCGGCGCCGGCCCGCGCAAGGTGCTGGTCATGCTGGGCTACTCGGCCTGGGACGAGGGCCAGCTCGAATCCGAACTCGCCGAGAACAGCTGGCTCACCGTGCTGGCCGATCCGGCCGTCATCTTCGACACGCCGGTGGCGCAGCGCTACGACAAGGCGCTGTCGCTGCTCGGGCTGGAGGCGTGGAAGCTCTCGCCGGAGGCGGGACACGCATGAGCGGTTCGGCAGCCTCCATCGCCGACGTCCCCGCGCGCTTCCAGTCCTTTCTCGCTTTCGACTTCGGTACCCGGCGCGTCGGCGCCGCCAGCGGCAACCGCCTGCTGAAGAGCGCCACGCCGCAGCCCACCATCGCCGTCCAGGGCGACGCGCGCTTCGCGCAGATCGAGGCGCGCATCCGCGCATGGCAGCCCGACGCGCTGGTGGTCGGCGTGCCCTTCCACCCCGACGGCGCAAGCCACGAGAACACCCGCGCCGCGCGCCGCTTCGCGCGGCAGCTGCACGGCCGCTTCGGCCTGCCGGTGTACGAGGTGGACGAGCGCTACAGCACCACCGAGGCGCTGGCCGGCGGCGCGAAAGACGCCGACGCCGCCAGCGCCTGCATCATCCTTGAACAATTCCTGAGGGCCCTCCCGTGAACGCGAACACCCTGCCCGACGCCCAGGCGCTCTATGCGGAGCTGCTCACCGGCGTGAAGGGGCTGCTGCGCCCCGCCACCCGCCTGGTGGGCATCGCCTCCGGCGGCGCCTGGCTGGCCGAGCGCCTGCAGCGCGACCTGGGCCTGCCCGGCGCGGCCGGTGTCATCTCCTCGGCCATGCACCGCGACGACTTCGCGCGGCGCGGCATGGCCGCCAGCGCGCAGACCGTGCTGCCCTTCGAGGTCGAGGGCGCCGACGTGCTGCTGCTGGACGACGTGCTCTACACCGGCCGCACCCTGCGCGCCGTGCTCAACGAGCTGTTCGATTTCGGCCGCCCGGCCTGCGTGCGCCTGGCGGTGCTGGTGGACCGCGGCGGGCGCGAGCTGCCGGTGGCGGCCGACTTCGCCGCCGCGCATCTGGCGCTGCCCGGGACGCAGCTGCTCGCCCTGGCGCGCGGCGAGGATGGCGGCCTGCGCTTCACCGTGGAGGACAACACCTGATGCTCGCCCGGCGCAACCCCCAGCTCAACCGCAACGGCGAGCTGATCCACCTGCTCTCCATCGAAGGGCTGCCCAAGGACATCCTCACCCACATCCTCGACACCGCCGCCAGCTTCGTCAGCGTGAGCGACCGCGAGGTCAAGAAGGTGCCGCTGCTGCGCGGCAAGAGCGTGTTCAACCTCTTCTTCGAGAACAGCACGCGCACCCGCACCACCTTCGAGATCGCGGCCAAGCGCCTGTCGGCCGACGTCATCAACCTCGACATCGCGCGCTCGTCGGCCAGCAAGGGCGAGTCCCTGCTCGACACCATCGCCAACCTCAGCGCGATGGCGGCCGACCTGTTCGTGGTGCGGCACAGCGAGTCGGGCGCGCCCTACCTGATCGCGCAGCACGTGGCGCCGCACGTGCACGTCATCAACGCCGGCGACGGGCGGCATGCGCACCCCACGCAGGGGCTGCTCGACATGTACACCATCCGCCACTACAAGAAGGATTTCTCCAACCTCACGGTGGCCATCGTGGGCGACGTGCTGCACTCGCGCGTGGCCCGCTCCGACATCCATGCGCTGACCACGCTGGGCGCCGCCGAGGTGCGCGTGGTGGGCCCGCGCACGCTGGTGCCGGGCGACATGGCGCCGATGGGCGTGAAGGTCTTCCACTCGCTGGAAGAGGGCATCCAGGGCTGCGATGTGGTCATCATGCTGCGCCTGCAGAACGAGCGCATGAGCGGCGCGCTGCTGCCTTCCAGCCAGGAGTACTTCAAGACCTACGGCCTCACGCCCGAAAAACTGAGGCTGGCCAGGCCGGACGCGATCGTCATGCACCCCGGTCCCATCAACCGCGGCGTGGAGATCGCCTCCGAAGTGGTCGACGGCCAACAGAGCGTGATCCTGCCGCAGGTCACCTTCGGCATCGCGGTCCGCATGGCCGTCATGAGCATCGTGGCGGGTAACGAAGCATGAACCTCCTGATCCAGAACGGCCGCGTGATCGACCCGGCCTCGGGCTTCGACGGCATCGCCAGCGTCGCCGTGGCCGACGGCAAGATCGCGGCGCTCGGCGAGGTGCCCGCCGGCTTCGAGGCGCAGCGCACGCTCGACGCCAGCGGCTGCCTGGTGCTGCCCGGCCTGGTGGACCTGGCGGCGCGCCTGCGCGAGCCCGGCTACGAGCACGAGGGCATGCTCGAAAGCGAGACCGCCGCCGCGGTGGCCGGCGGCGTGACCAGCCTGGTCTGCCCGCCCGACACCGACCCGGTGCTCGACGAGCCCGGCCTGGTGGAGATGCTGGCCTTCCGCACCCAGAAGCTGCAGCGCTGCCGCCTGTTCCCGCAGGGCGCGCTCACCCGCGGCCTGGCCGGCGAGGTGCTGACCGAGATGGCGGCGCTGACCGAGGCCGGCTGCATCGGCTTCGGCCAGGCCGACGTGCCGCTGGCCAGCACCGTCGTGCTGCAGCGCGCGCTGCAGTACGCCAGTACCTTCGGCCACACCGTCTGGCTGCGCCCGCAGGACCGCGACCTGGGCCGGGGCGTGGCCGCCAGCGGCCCGCTGGCCACGCGGCTGGGCCTGACGGGCGTGCCGGTGGCGGCCGAGACCATCGCCCTGTTCACCCTCTTCGAGCTGATGAAGAGCACCGGCGCGCGCGTGCACCTGTGTCGCCTGTCCAGCGCCGCCGGCGTGCAGCTGGTGCGCGAGGCCAAGGCTTCCGGCCTGCCCGTGACCTGCGACGTCAGCATCAACTCGCTGCACCTGTGCGACGCCGACATCGGCTACTTCGACAGCCGCGCCCGCCTGCTGCCGCCGCTGCGCCAGCAGCGGGACCGCGAGGCGCTCTCGGCCGCGCTGGCCGACGGCACCATCGACGCCCTGGTGTCGGACCACACGCCCGTCGATGCGGACGAGAAGACGCTGCCCTTCGCCGAGAGCGTGCCCGGCGCCACCGGCCTGGAACTGCTGCTGCCGCTGGCGCTGCAGTGGGGCGAGGCCAGCGGCGCCGGTCTGAAGCGGGCCGTCGAGGCGGTGACGGCCGCGCCGGCCCGCCTGATCGGGCGTGCGGCGCTGGGCCGCATCGAAGCCGGCGGCGCGGCCGACCTCGTGGTGGCCGACCCCGCGCACGCATGGCAGGTGCTGCCCGAGGCGCTGAGGAGCCAGGGCAAGCACACGCCCTTCGGCGGCCACGTGCTGCGCGGCCGGGCGCGCGCCACGCTGGTGGCCGGGCGTCTGGTGCACGAGGCTGGCTGAGGCCGCCGCCTGTGCGCACCCTGCGCGCCCTTTTCCGGCTGCTCCACGCCGTCGCGCATGCGTCGCACGGCTGGTGGGTGATCCGTACCCGCTTCCAGTGGATGGACGACGCCACGCGCGCCCGCCACGTCGAGCGCTGGGCCGGCCGCATGCTGCAGGTGCTGGGCATCCGCCTGGAAGTGCAGGGCTCGCGGCCGGGCGAGGGACCGCTGCTGCTGGTGTCCAACCACATCTCGTGGCTGGACATCGTGACCCTGCACGCGGCGCGGCACGTGCGCTTCGTCTCCAAGGCGGCGGTCAGGCACTGGCCGCTGATCGGCACGCTGTCCACCGGCTCCGGCACGCTCTACATCGAGCGCGAGAAGCGCCGCGACGCGATGCGCGTGGTGCACCACATGACGGAGGCGCTGCGCAACGGCGACCGCATTGCCGTCTTCCCGGAGGGCACCACCAGCGACGGCCGCGTGCTGCTGCCCTTCCACGCCAACCTGCTGCAGGCCGCCATCTCCGCCGGCGTGCCGGTGCAGCCGGCGGCGCTGCGCTTCGTCGACGCGGCGAGCGGCCAGATCAGCTTCGCCTCCCGCTACGTCGACGAGGACACGCTGGTCGGCTCGCTCTGGCGCGTGCTGCGTGCGCCGCCGATGGTGGCCATCGTGCGCTTCGGCGCCCCGCAGGACTCGCACGGCCGTGACCGCCGCAGTTGGGCACTCGGCCTGCACGCTGACGTGATGGCGCTGCGCGATGCGGCGCAACTCCCGCCGGTCGGTTAAAGTCGCAGCCCTTCGTCTCCGTAGTTCAATGGATAGAACGGCCCCCTCCTAAGGGGCAGGTGCAGGTTCGATTCCTGCCGGGGGCACCA
>JASGDG010000422.1:0-8690 GCA_047607325.1 Xenophilus sp.
AGCATGAGGTTCAGCCGCTGGCCCAGGCCCTCGACCGTCATGCCGGTCGCCGCTTCGCGCACCGCGCCGCGCGCGTCGGGCGGCGCGCAGTCGATCGCGGCGCGCACGCGCTGCTCGTAGCTGCCCGGCGGCACGCCGTAGCCCACCACCGGCTTGCCCAGCGCCACGGCGTAGCCGAGCTCGAACACGGTGCCGGAGTCCGGCTCCAGCCCGCGGAAGGGCGCCAGGTTGGCGATCACGCCGTCGCAGCCCCGGATCAGGCGGACGTTGCCGTCGTAGATGCGCTGGGCGATCTCGTCGCCGGTGCCCGTCTTCACGTCCACGTTGCCGTCCGTGGGTGCGACGCCCTGCAGGCCCAGCGCCTCGCAGGCGGCCTTGAGGCCGGCGAAGGCCTGTCCGGCGTCGGGGCGGAACACGTCGGGGCCGGCCAGGTAGATGCGCGGCCGGCGGGAGAAATCGGAAAGGGGCATGGCACGGGACGGGATTCGATCCCCCATCCTACGCGGCGCCATCGGCCCGGGCCGTGCAATGGCATCATGGTCCTGCCGGCCTCGGTGGCCGGCGTCTGAAAATCTTCCATCCAACACCCAGGAGACTCGACATGACACCCCTCCGCCGTCTCGGCCCGGCCCTGCTGCTGGGCCTGGCCGCCTCGGGCTTCGCCGCCGGCGCCTCGGCCCAGCAGTGGCCGACCAAGGCCATCCACTTCGTCGTGCCCTTCTCGGCCGGCGGCGCCAACGACCTGATGGCGCGCGCCGCGGCCGACGGCGCCTCCAAGGCGCTGGGCCAGCCGGTGGTGGTCGACAACAAGCCCGGCGCCGGCGCCATGCTCGGCACCGACCTGGTCGCCAAGGCCGCGCCCGACGGCTACACCTTCCTGATCAGCGCGGCCGGCGTGGTGTCCAACAGCATGATCCGCAAGAACGTGCCCTACAAGGACAGCGACCTGGTGCCGGTGGCCATGATCGGCCTGGCGCCGTCGGTCGTCGTGGCGCCGGCCAATGCGCCCTACAAAGACCTGAAGGACTTCGTCGCCGCCTCGAAGAAGGGCCAGGGCCTGCACTTCGCCACCGCCGGCACCGGCAGCACGCCGCACTTCGTCGAGGGGCTGCTGGAGAAGAACCACGGCGCCAGGCTCGACGTGGTGCCCTACAAGAGCGGCTCGGAGTCGATCACCGCCGTGCTGGGCAGCCAGGTCGACGCGACCTCCGAGGCCAGCATCGTCGTGCTGCCCTACATCAAGAGCGGCAAGCTCAAGCCCCTGGCCACCACCTGGACGCAGCGCATCTCCGCCTACCCGGAGCTGTCGACCGCGGTGGAGCAGGGCTTCGACGACATCCGCATCGCCCACTGGGCCGGCGTGCACGCGCCGGCCGGCACGCCGCCGGCCATCCTCGACAAGCTGGCCGCCGCGGTGGACAAGGCGATGAAGGACCCGGCCACCGTGCAGCGCCTCAAGGGCATGGGCATCGAGCCCATCGGCGGCACGCGGGCCTCCTTCGTCAAGTTCGTGGACGAGGAGCGCGCGCGCCTGGGGGCGGTGGTGAAGGCCACCGGCATGAAGGAAGACTGAGACTGAGCCCGGAACTCTTGCCTGCAGGGCCTCGGCCGAGAGCGCCGGGGCAGGCCGTGACGCACGGCACGACGAAGAAGGCGTGCCACACGTCTTCTTCGCGGCCGCGCAGAGGGCGGCAGTGGCAAAGGCAGGGAGGGACCGTGGCGGGACGGGGCAGGGAACGCGGCGTCGGATGAAGGCCAGTGCAGGTGTATTTATGATTATGATAATTCAATATCAAAAAGGATCTGCGATGCACCGCCTTCCCGTCACCGTGCTGTCCGGCTTCCTCGGCGCCGGCAAGACCACGCTGCTCAATCACATCCTGCACAACCGCGAGGGCCGTCGCGTGGCGGTGATCGTCAACGACATGAGCGAGGTCAACATCGACGCCGCGCTGGTGCGGGGCGGCGGCGCGGAACTCTCGCGCACCGAGGAGAAGCTGGTCGAGATGAGCAACGGCTGCATCTGCTGCACGCTGCGCGAGGACCTGTTGGTGGAGGTGCGCGCGCTGGCCCGGCAGCGCCGCTTCGACCACCTGGTCATCGAGTCCACCGGCATTTCCGAGCCGCTGCCGGTGGCGGAGACCTTCACCTTCGAGGACGAGGAGGGCCGCAGCCTCTCGGACGTCGCCCGGCTGGACACCATGGTGACGGTGGTGGACGCCTTCAACTTCCTGCGCGACTACGGTTCGGCCGACGCGCTGGCCGACCGCGGCGAGTCGCTGGGCAGCGAGGACACGCGCGCCGTGGTCGACCTGCTGATCGAGCAGGTGGAGTTCTGCGACGTGCTGGTGGTCAACAAGATCGACCTGGTGGACGAGGCCGGGCGGGAGCGGCTGCTGGCGATCCTGCGGCGGCTCAACCCGCGCGCGCGCATCGAGCTGGCCGAGTTCGGCTGCGTGCCGCTGGCGCGGGTGTTGGGCACGGGCCTGTTCGACTTCGAGCAGGCCGCGGCGGCGCCCGGCTGGCTGCAGGAGCTGCGCGGCGAGCACGTGCCGGAGACCGAGGCCTACGGCATCACGAGCTTCGTCTACCGTGCGCGGCGGCCCTTCCATCCGAGGCGCTTCTGGGCGCTGGTGAACGAGGAATGGCCGGGCGTGGTGCGTTCCAAGGGCTTCTTCTGGCTGGCCAGCCGGCCGCGCCATGCGGGCGCGTGGTCGCAGGCCGGTGGCGCCTGCCGGCACGGCGCGGCGGGCTGGTGGTGGGCGGCCGTGCCGCGCGCGCAGTGGCCGCAGGACGCCGAGTCGCGCGCCATCATCGAGGAGCACTGGATCGACGGCGTGGGCGACGCGCGGCAGGAGCTGGTGCTGATCGGCATGGGCATGGACGAGGCGGCCTTGCGCGCCCGTCTCGACCGCTGCCTGCTCACGCCCGACGAGATGGCCGCCGGACCGCGCGCCTGGGTGCGCTACGAGGATCCGTTCCCGTCGTGGGAGGCGGCCGCCGCCTGAGCCTTGCGCGCGGGCTTCACGGCCTTGGCGCAGTCGGCGCAGAGCCCGTACAGCGTCAGCTCGTGGCCGTCCACGCGGAAGCCGTGCGGCGCCCACCCGGCGAAGTCCTCCGCGCAGCCGTGCACGTCGAACACACGCTGGCAGGCGCGGCACTGGAAGTGGTGGTGGTGCGAGTGCTGGGCCGACTCGTAGCGCGGCGCCTCGCCCGGCAGCTCCACCACGCGGATCTCCTCGGCCTCCGCCAGCAGCTTGAGGTTGCGATAGACGGTGGCCAGGCCCAGTTCGGCCACCTCGCCCTGGGCCAGCGCCAGGATCTCCTGCGGCAGCAGGGGCCGCCCGGCGGCGTCGATGGCGGTGCGGATGGCAGCGCGCTGGCGCGTGCCGCGCTGGAAGGCAGGCGAACTCGGTGGACCGGACATGGCGGCATTCTGCGCGATCGGCCGCCGCCTCGGCGGCGCATGGCCCGCTCGACTTCCCGCGCGCGGCGCGGGCCGGCGTGCCGTCGAGGCCGCGGCACCACTGCGTGTTCCAGGTGACCCGTTTCATTTGATGCCCGCCCGCATGAAGCTCTGCACGAACTGCCGCTGGAAGAGAAGGAAAGCGATCAGCAGCGGCGCGGCCGTCATCAGCGTCGCGGCCGTGATGACCGACCAGTCCACGCCCTGGTCCACCGACGAGAAGACCTGCAGCCCCACGGTGAGCGTGCGCGACTGCGGGCTGTTGGTGAGGACCAGCGGCCAGAGGAAATTGTTCCAGTGGTAGCTGACCGACACCAGCGCGAAGGCGGTGTAGACCGGCCGGGCCAGCGGCACGTAGACGCGCCACAGCGTCTGCAGCGCGCCGGTGCCTTCGACCCGTGCCGCCTCGTCCAGCTCCTTCGGAATGCCCATGAAGGTCTGGCGCAGCAGGAAGATCGCCAGCGCCGAGCCGAAGTAGGGCAGGCCGATGCCCAGCAGCGTGTCGACCAGGCCCAGGCGCACCATCGTCCGGTAGTTCTCGACGATCAGCATGTCGGGCATCACCACCAGCTGCATCAGCACCAGCGAGAACAGGATGTCGCGGCCTCGGAAGCTGGCGCGCGCGAAGGCGTAGGCCGCCAGGGTGGACAGCACCAGCTGCGCCGCCAGGATCATCAGCACCAGCAGCGTGGTGTTGAGGAAGTAGCGGGCGAAAGGCGCGGCCTCCCAGGCGCGGCCGAAGTTCTCGAGCGTGAGCGGGGCGAACAGGGCGAAGCGGGTGGAGAACTCGGCCGGATGGAAGGCGGTCCACACGGCGTACAGCAGCGGCAGGATCCACAGCAGCGCCAGCAGCCAGGCGGCCAGGGTGTCCAGCCACGTGGGCTGGTTCCAGGCAAGGCGTTCGGAAGAGACCGCGGCGCTCATCGGTAGTGCACCCGGCGGTCGAGCGCGAAGAACTGGAACAGCGCGATGCCCACCAGCACCACGATCAGCACCACGGTGAGCGCGGCGGCATAGGCCGTGTCCCAGAAGCTGAAGCCGGCCTCGTACAGGTGGTACATCAGCAGGAGGGTGGCGTTGTCGGGCCCGCCGCGGGTGAGCACGAACAGGTGGTCGACCATGCGGAAGGCGTTGATGAAGGCGTTGACCAGTACGAACAGCGTGGTGGGCATCAGGAGCGGCCACTGCACGCGGCGGAAGAAGGTCCAGCGCGAGGCGCCCTCGATGGCCGCAGCCTCGCGCAGGCTGGGGTTGAGTGTCTGCAGCGCGGCCAGGTAGAAGATCATGAAGAAGCCGGCTTCCTTCCAGATCGCCACCACGGTGACGGCGCCCAGCGCGGTGGACGGGCTGCCCAGCCAGTTGTGCGAGGGCAGGCCGAGCAGGCCGGTGATCTGTTCCAGCAGGCCGTACTGCGGCGTGTAGAAGAACAGCCAGATGTTGGCCACCGCGATCATCGGCAGCACGGTGGGCGTGAAGTAGGCCATGCGCAGGAAGGCACGGCCGGCGATGCGCTCGTTGACCCACAGCGCCATCGCCAGCGCCAGGCCGATGGAGCAGGGGATGGTGGTGGCGGCGAACAGCAGGTTGTTGCGCACCGCTTTCCAGAACACCGGGTCCTGGGCCATCACCTGGTAGTTCTCCAGGCCGACCCACACCGCCGCGCGTCCGCCCTTGGGTGTGGAGAAGAAGCTGTCGATCAGCGTGGCGGCGGCCGGCCAGTGGGTGAAGCTCAGCAGCACCACCATCGCCGGCAGCACCATCAGCCAGGCATGGAGGGCGCGCAGGCCGGTGCCTGCATGTGCGGCAGGGGCTTCGCCTCGGGCCATGGCTACTTGTAGCTTCTCAGGAGGCGGTCGGCCTCCTTCTGCGCGTCCTGCATCGCCTGCCTGGGCGTCTTGGCGCCGGTCAGCGCGGCCTGCAGGCCGTCGTTCAGCGCCTTGGTCACGCGCTGGTTGTCGTGGGTGGAGAACTCGGCCACCGACACCGGCAGCTGGTCGCGCGCCACCAGTGCCGCCGGGAACTCGGCGCCGTACTTCTTCAGCGCCGGCGTGTCGTAGGCGGCGGCCGAGACGGCCACGTAGCCGGTGCCGATGCTCCACTGCGCCGCGCGCTCGGGCTGGGTGATCCACTTGACGAACTTGTAGGCCGCCTCCTGCTGCGCTGGCGTGCTCTTCTTGAAGATGTAGAAGTTGCCGCCGCCGGTGGGAGAGCCCTTGCGCTTGTCGCCCGGGATCATGCCGACGCCGAAGTCGAACTTCGCGCTGGCCTTGATGTTGGTCAGATTGCCGGTGGTGGTATAGATGATGGCGGCCTTCTTCTCGAAGAAGTCCTTGGGCGTGGTGCCCCACTCGACCACGCCGGTGGGGTGCACGCCGGCCTTGCCCAGGTCGACCCAGAACTGCAGTGCCTCGACCACCTTCGGGTCGTCGAACTTCACCTGGGTGCCGGTCTCGTTGGCCAGGATGGCGTCGTTGGGCGTGGTCAGCGTCTGGAACAGCCAGTAGGGGAAGCCGCTGGAGGGGATCTGCACGCCGTACTGGGTCGTCTTGCCGCCGGCGTCCTTCTTCGTCAGCTTCGTTGCCATGTCCTTCAGCTCGGCCCAGGTGGCGGGCGGCTTGTCCGGGTCCAGGCCGGCCTCCTTGAACAGCTCCTTGTTCCAGTACATCACCACGGTGGAGCGCTGGAAGGGGATGCCCCAGGTCTTGCCGCCGGTGCGGCTGTTCATCATGAAGGCGGGGTAGAAGCTGCCCATCCACGCCTTGTCCTCGGCCGTCTTGGCGAAGTTGTCGAAGGGAATGATCGCGTCCTCGTCGATCAGCGTGAACATGTCGGTCGACAGCAGCACCGAGGTGACCGGCGGCGTGCCCGACTTGTGCGCGGTCAGCGCCTTGACGATGGTCTCCTGGTAGGTGCCGGCATAGATCGGCGTGACCTTGATGCCGGGGTTCTCCTTCATGAAGTCCTCGGCGAAGCCGTCGATGATCTTGGCGATGGGGCCGCCCACGACCACCGGGTAGTAGAACGGGACCTCGGTCGGCGCCTGGGCCAGCGCCGGGGCCAGGGCGCCGAGCAGCGCCGTGCCGGCGACCAGCGGGATCACCAGGGTCTTGAGGAAGGTGCGTTGTCGCATGGGGAGTCTGCTCCGGGTTTCAGGGGAAGGGAATGCGGCGGCCCCCGGCGTCGAAGGCGTGCGCGTCGTCGTAGGACCAGTCCAGGTGCACCGCGTCGCCGGCCTGCGCGCTGCGGCGGCCGTCGGTGCGCACCAGCAGCGACTGGCTGCCGACGGCGCAGCGCAACACCAGGTCGGCGCCCAGGTACTCGGTGCCCTGGACGGTGGCGGGGATGCCCCCGGCCGCGGCCAGCGCGATGGCCTCCGGCCGCACGCCCAGCGTGGCGCCGGCCAGGCCGGTGTCGACCGCGCTGCCGGCGATGCGGCCGCGCTCCAGCGCCACCAGGTTCATCGGCGGCGTGCCGACGAAGCGGGCGGCGAAGGTGGTGGCCGGGCGCGCGTACAGCTCGCGCGGCGAGCCGGCCTGCTCGACCCGGCCCTTGTTCAGCAGCAGCACCTGGTCGGCCATGCTCATCGCCTCGGCCTGGTCGTGGGTGACGTAGACCACCGTCAGCCCCAGCTGGCGCTGCAGCTCGCGCAGCTCGCGGCGCATCTCCTGGCGCAGCTGGGCGTCCAGGTTGGACAGCGGCTCGTCCATCAGGCAGACCTGCGCCTGCGCCACCAGGGCCCGGCCCAGCGCCACGCGCTGCTGCTGGCCGCCCGAGAGCTGGGAGGGCCGGCGCGCCAGCAGCGCGCCCAGGCCGAGCAGCTCGGCGGCGTGCGCCAGGCGGCGGGCGCGCTCGGCTGCTGGCACCTTGCGCACCGCCAGGCCGAAGGTGATGTTGTCCGCGACCGAGAGATGAGGGAAGAGGGCGTAGTTCTGGAACACCATCGCGATGCCGCGCTGCGCCGGCGGCAGCGCGTTCACCTCGCGCCCGCCGATGCGCACCTGGCCGGCGCTGGCCGTCTCCAGGCCGGCGATGATGCGCAGCGTGGTCGACTTGCCGCAGCCCGAGGGGCCGAGCAGGACGCAGAAGCTGGCGGGTTCGATGCGGAGGTTGATCGCGTGCAACGCGGCGCTGTCGCCCCAGGACTTGGCGACATCGATCAGCTCGATGGCAGACATCCGGACGAGTCTAGAAGTCGAATGTGACAGTCCGTCCCAGGGGCCCGCGGCCCCATGAACATTCAGTGACGATCCCGCTGGACAACCGGCGCACCATGCCCGCGCGGCGGGGCGCCGGCCCCCGGCGCAGTGAGCGTATCGTTGTTGGTGTTTTCCTGAGCCGGGGAGCCGCGAAAACATCGCTACAGTGGCTGAGACCGGCCGTACGGGACGGCGGTTTTGAAGGAAATGGACATGAGCAAGAAAGTCGCATACGTCACCGGCGGCATGGGAGGCATCGGAACTGCCATCTGCCAGCGCCTCCACAACGACGGGTTCACCGTGATTGCCGGTTGCGGCCCCACGCGCGACTACGCCAAATGGCTGGCCGAGCAGAAGGAGCTGGGCTACACCTTCCATGCCTCGGTGGGCAATGTCGGTGCCTGGGATTCGACCGTCGAGGCCTTCAGCAAGGCCAAGGCCGAGCACGGCAGCATCGACGTGCTGGTCAACAACGCCGGCATCACGCGCGACCGCATGTTCGTCAAGATGACGCCCGACGACTGGAACGCCGTCATCGAGACCAACCTCAACAGCATGTTCAACGTCACCAAGCAGGTGGTGGGCGACATGGTGGAAAAGGGCTGGGGCCGCATCATCAACATCAGCTCGGTCAACGGCGCCAAGGGCCAGGCCGGGCAGACCAACTACTCGGCCGCCAAGGCCGGCATGCATGGCTTCACCATGGCGCTGGCGCAGGAACTGGCGGCCAAGGGCGTGACGGTCAACACCGTCAGCCCCGGCTACATCGGCACCGACATGGTCAAGGCGATCCGCCAGGAGGTGCTGGACAAGATCGTCGCCACCATCCCCGTCAGGCGCCTGGGCGAGCCCAGCGAGATCGCCTCGATCATCTCGTGGCTGGCGTCCGACGAGGGCAGCTACTCCACCGGGGCCGACTTCCCGGTCAACGGCGGCCTGCACATGCACTGACCCGGCGGCGCCCGGCTCCACCTGCCCGCCGCGTGCGGGCTTTTCTGTTTCGCGCCGCGGCCGGCTGGTGCCGCCGC
>JASGDG010000423.1:0-14808 GCA_047607325.1 Xenophilus sp.
ACGCGCCGCCCTGTCCCATCCAGGCCCAGCCGATCGCCGCCGCAGCCGCCACCGAGGCCATGCCCGCCACCATCTTCCAGCGGAACGCCGGCTCGTTGGCCGCCTCGGCGCGCACCAGGCGCAGCCGCGCGCCCTGCTCCGGCCCGGCCGCCGCCGGGCGTGCCACCGACTGCGCCGCCATCCGCTCGCGCAGCCGCGCGAGGAAGACCGCCGGGTCCGAGCACGGCGCATGCGTGCCGGAGCGCAGCACGTCGCCGACCAGATGCACCATCTGCCACTGGCGCTGCAGATCGCCGCACGCGCCGATCTCGCTCACCGCGCGGGCGAACGCCTCGCCCTCCAGCGCGCCGTCCGCCAGCGCGGACACCTGCTCCAGATCCCGGTTCATGCCTTGGTCCATGTCATCACCTGCTCGTCACCAGCGCTTGCCGGACTGGTTGTCCAGCAGGGGCTTCACCCGCACCGAGATCGCTTCGCGCGCCCGGAAGATGCGCGAGCGCACCGTTCCGATGGGGCAGTTCATGACCTCGGCAATTTCCTCGTAGCTCAAACCCTCGATCTCCCGCAGCGTCACGGCCTGCCGCAGCTCGGCCGGCAGCGCCTCCATCGCGGCGTTGACCGCGGCGGCGATCTCCTGCGCCGCCAGCACGGAATCGGGGGTTTCGTCGCTGATTGGTTCGTTTCCGCCCCGGTAAGTTTCATCGTCGTCGTCGGCCCCGCGCAGCGCCGCCTCGGGCACGGTGGGGTCGCGCTTCATGTCGACCAGGGCCTTCTTGGCGGTATTGACGGCGATGCGGTACAGCCAGGTGTAGAACTGCGCCTCGCCGCGAAACTGATGCAGGGCGCGGTAGGCCCGGATGAAGGTCTCCTGGGCGATGTCCTCGATCAGGTCGACATCGCGCACCATGCGGCCGATCAGCCGCTCGATGCGGCGCTGGTACTTGAGCACCAGCAGTTCGTAGGCTTTCTGGTCGCCGGCCACCGTGCGCTGGACGAGCTGGTAGTCCGGGTCGACCGGCCGACCGGCGGCGCTGCTGTCGTTCTCGGGCGGTGACGGAGGGGAGGAAGTCATGCTGCAGGCGGGGCGCGCCGCGCGCCGGCATCGGCGGCGGGCACCGGCGGCGCTTCAGCGGCCGGGGGGCGGCAATATACCGCACGGCGCAGGGCGTCCCAGCGCCCGGGTGCCCAGGCGCGCTCCAGCCACAGCCAGCGCGGCGCCCGGCCTGCGGCCGCCAGACGGACCAGGAGCACGCGCTGCAGATCCAAGCCGACAACCGCCGCCGCCATGCGAAGCGCCTCGCCGTCCGGACCCAGGGACCAATGCGCGCCGTCCCAATGCAGCGGGCCGGGGGGCACGCGGACCCAGCCAGTCCCGGCCGCCAGCGCACTCAGGACCAGGGCGGCGGCCAGGAGTGCCGGCCGCCACCCGCTGCCGCCAGCCTGGAGCCACCACAGCCCCGCGCCGCCGGCGCCGCCCAGCCACAGCGCCAGGAAAAGCCCGGCCGCGAAGCGCGAACGCCCCACCGGATAGCTCACCGCCGGGGCGCTGCGCATGGGAAGGCCGAGGCGCCTCAGGCGCGCTTGAACACCAGCGCGCCGTTGGTGCCGCCGAAGCCGAAGTTGTTCTTCACGGCGACGTCGATCTTCAGGTCCCGCGCCTCGTTGGCGCAGTAGTCCAGGTCGCACTCCGGGTCCTGGTTGAAGATGTTGATGGTCGGCGGGCTCTTCTGGTGGTGCACCGCCAGCACGGTGAAGACCGACTCGATGCCGCCGGCGCCGCCCAGCAGGTGGCCCGTCATCGACTTGGTGGAGTTGACCACCAGCTTCCCGGCGTGCGCGCCGAAGGCGTTCTTGATGGCGTTGGTCTCGTTCACGTCGCCCAGCGGGGTGGAGGTGCCGTGCGCGTTCAGATATTGCACCTGGTCGGCGTTGAGGCCGGCATTGCGCAGCGCCGCTTCCATCGCGCGGCGCGGGCCGTCCACGTTGGGCGCCGTCATGTGGTACGCGTCGGCGCTCATGCCGAAGCCGACCAGCTCGGCGTAGACCTTCGCGCCGCGCGCCTTGGCGTGCTCGTACTCCTCCAGCACCATCACGCCACCGCCCTCGCCCAGCACGAAGCCGTCGCGGTCCTTGTCCCAGGGGCGCGAGGCGGTGGCAGGATCGTCGTTGCGGGTGGACAGGGCGCGCGCCGCCGCGAAGCCGCCGATGCCCAGCGGCGACACAGTGGATTCGGCGCCGCCGGCCACCATCACGTCGGCGTCGCCGGCCTGAATCAGCCGCGCCGACAGGCCGATGGCGTGCAGCCCGGTCGTGCAGGCCGTGACCACCGCGATGTTGGCGCCGGTGAAGCCGTACCTGATCGACACGTGGCCCGAGATCATGTTGATGATCGAGGCCGGCACGAAGAAGGGCGAGATGCGGCGCGGGCCGCGGTTGACCAGTTCGCCGTGCGTCTCCTCGATCATCGGCAGGCCGCCGATGCCCGAGCCGATGTTGCAGCCGATGCGCGAGGCCAGTTCGGGCGAGAGCGCCTCGCCGGTGGGCAGGCCGCTGTCTTCCACCGCCTGGATGGCGGCCGCCATGCCGAGATGGATGAAGCGGTCCATGTGGCGCGCTTCCTTCTCGGAGATGTATTTCGTGATGTCGAAGCCCTGCACCTGCCCGGCGAAGCGGCAGGCCAGGTTGCTGGCATCGAAACGGGTGACGGTGCTGACGCCCGAGCGGCCGGCCAGCAGGCCGGCCCAGCTTTCGGCAACGGTGTTGCCGACGGGGGAGACGCAACCGAGCCCGGTCACGACGACGCGGCGTTGGGTCATGCCACGAACCTTTCCAGGGAAGGCCGAGCGGTGCCCGGCAGGATCATGCGGCCATCATGCGGCCGCCCGGTCGGCCTCAAGCCTTCTGATTCTTGACGGCGTAGTCGATGGCGTTCTGCACCGTGGTGATCTTCTCCGCGTCCTCGTCGGGGATCTCGATGCCGAACTCGTCCTCGAGCGCCATCACCAGTTCGACCGTGTCGAGCGAGTCGGCGCCCAGGTCGGCCACGAAGGCCTTCTCGTTGGTGACCTGCGACTCTTCCACGCCGAGTTGCTCGGCGATGATTTTCTTGACACGTGCTTCGATATCGCTCATTTGGTTCCCTCTGAGGGTTGTAGACAATCGGTGGATTTTAACGGGCCGGGGTGTGGCATCCTCCCCGGCATCGCCGTGGGAAGCGCCTTGCACGCCGGGGCATTTACATGTACATGCCGCCGTTGACGTGCAGTTCCTGCCCCGTCACGTAGGCCGCCTGGGGCGAGGCGAGGTAGGCCACCGCATGCGCGATGTCGGCCGGCTTGCCCAGATGGCCCAGCGGGATGGACGCCAGCAGCGCCTGCTGCTGCGCCTCCGGCAGGCTGGCCGTCATGTCGGTTTCGATGAAGCCGGGCGCCACGCAGTTGACGGTGATGGCCCGGCTGCCCAGCTCGCGCGCCAGGGCGCGGGTCAGGCCCGCCACGCCGGCCTTGGCCGCCGCGTAGTTGGCCTGGCCCGGGTTGCCGGAGGCGCCGACCACGCTGGTGATGCTGATGATGCGGCCGAAGCGCTGCTTCATCATCGGCCGGATGGCCGCCCGCGAGACGCGGAACACCGCCTTGAGGTTGGTGTCGATGACCGCATCCCAGTCCTCGTCCTTCAGGCGCATGGCCAGCATGTCGCGCGTGATGCCGGCGTTGTTGACCAGCACGTGCAGGCCGCCGAAGGCCTTCACGATGCCGTCGGCCAACGCCTCGACCGCCTTGCCGTCGGTCACGTCCAGCACCTCGCCCTGGCCGCCGTGGGCGGCCAGGGCGGCCGTGATCCTCGCGGCGCCCTCGGCCGTGGTGCCGGTGCCGACGACTCTGTAGCCGCGCTGGGCCAGTTCCAGCGCGATGGCCGCGCCGATACCGCGCGTGGCGCCGGTGACGAGGGCCACCTGGCCCTGGATGGTAGGTGTGCTCATGATTTTCCGTGCTGCTCAGGCCAGCAACTGCCGGGCCTCGGCCAGCGTGGCCGGGTCGAGGATGACCGGGTTGGCGACCTCGGGCGCGATGCGCTTGACCATGCCGGCCAGCACGCGGCCCGGCCCGCACTCGGCGATGGCCGTGACGCCGCGCGCCTGAAGCGCCTTGACGCACTCGACCCAGCGCACCGGGCCGGCGGCCTGACGCACCAGGGCGTCGCGGATGCGCGCCGGCTCGGTCTCGACCGCCACGTCGATGTTGTTGACCAGCGGAATCTGCGGCGCGGCCAGTTCCACATCGGCCAGCGCCGCGCGCAGCGCCTCGGCCGCGGGCTTCATCAGGCTGGAGTGGAAGGGCGCCGACACCGGCAGCGGCAGCGCGCGCTTGGCGCCGCGGGCCTTGAGCACCTCGCAGGCTTTGTCCACCGCGGCCTTGCTGCCGGCGATCACGGTCTGCACCGGATCGTTGAAGTTCACCGCCTCGACCGTCTCCCCGCAGCCGGAGGCGAAGCCCGCCGTCACCTCGGCGCAGCCGGCCGCGACCTTGGCGGATTCCATGCCCAGGATGGCGGCCATCGCGCCCGCGCCCACCGGCACGGCCTCCTGCATCGCACGGGCGCGCAGGCGCACCAGCGGCGCGGCCTGGGTCAGCGTCAGCACGCCGGCGGCCACCAGCGCGGCATATTCGCCCAGCGAGTGGCCCGCCACGGCGGCCGGCACCCGGCCGCCCTCGGCCAGCCAGGCGCGCCAGGCCGCGACGCCGGCCACCAGCATCACCGGCTGGGTGTTGGTGGTGAGGGCCAGCGCCTCCTTGGGGCCTTCGTGGATCAGCCTGGCCACGTCCTCGCCCAGGGCCTCGGACGCCTCGGCCAGCGTCTCGCGCACGGCGGGGTGGTCGCCCCAGGCGTCGAGCATGCCGACGGCCTGCGATCCCTGGCCGGGGAAGACGAATGCGAAGGAAGTCATGGTCTTTGTGTCTCCTGGCGAGCGCCGGGGCGCCCGCGCAACTACAGGTCCAGCAGCACCGCGCCCCAGGTGAAGCCGCCGCCCACCCCTTCGAGCATGACGGTGTCGCCCTTCTTGACCTGGCCGCCACGCACCGCGGCGTCCAGCGCCAGCGGGATGGACGCGGCCGAGGTGTTGCCGTGTTCATGCACGGTGACGACCAGTTTGTCCGCCGGCAGTTTCAGCTTGCGCGCCGTGCCCTGCATGATGCGGATGTTGGCCTGGTGCGGGATCAGCCAGTCGATGTCGGCCTCGGCCCTGCCCGCTTTCTTCAGCACGGTGCGTGCCGCCTCTTCCAGCACCCGCACCGCCAGCTTGAAGACGGCCTGGCCATCCATGTGCAGCAGCGGCGTCCCCAGCACCTGCCCGCCCGAGACATGGCCCGGCACGCACAGGATGCCCACGTGCGAGCCATCGGCATGGATGTCGCTGGCCAGGATGCCGGGCGCGTCGCTCGCCTCCAGCACCGCGGCGCCGGCGCCGTCGCCGAACAGCACGCAGGTGGTGCGGTCGCTGAAGTCGAGGATGCGCGAAAACACCTCCGCGCCCACCACCAGCGCGCAGCGGGCGCTGCCGGCGCGGATCATCGCGTCAGCCACCGTCAGCGCATAGACGAAGCCGCTGCACACCGCCTGCACGTCGAAGGCCGGGCAGCCGGCCACGCCCAGCTTGTGCTGCAGGATGGCGGCCGAGGAGGGGAAGACCATGTCGGGCGTGGAGGTCGCCACGATGATCAGGTCCACCTCGGAGGCGCTGCGGCCAGCGGCCTCCAGGGCGTGCCGGCTGGCGTGCAGCGCGAGATCGCTGCTGGTGACGCCGGGTTCGGCGAAATGGCGCGCGCGGATGCCGGTGCGCTCCACGATCCACTGGTCGGAGGTCTCGATGCCGCGGCCGGCCAGTTCGCGGGCCAGGTCGTCATTGGTCACGCGGCGCGGCGGCAGATAGCTGCCGGTGCCGGTGATGCGGGAATAAGTGCTCATCAGGCGAGTGTTGCCGGAGCGCGCTCGGAAGTCTCCAAGGCCTCGGCGCGCGCCAGCAGGGGCGCGGCGTGGGCGATGCGGGCGCGGACGCGGTCGAGCAGGTTGTTGCGGGCGGCATCATAAGCGCGATCCAGCGCATGGCCGAAGGCCACCTCGTCCGCCGAGCCGTGGCTCTTGAAGACCAGCCCGCGCAGGCCGAGCAGGGCGGCGCCGTTGTAGCGCCGGTGATCCAGCCGGCCCTTGAGTGCGCTCAGGACAGGATAGGCCACGATGGCGGCCAGTTTGGTGAAGATGCTGGCAGAAAACTCCTGCCTCATGAAATCCACGATCATCGAGGCGACGCCTTCCGTGGCCTTGAGCGCCACGTTGCCGACGAAGCCGTCGCACACCACGATGTCGGTCGTCCCCTTGAAGATGTCGTTGCCCTCGACGTTGCCGTGGAAGTTCAGATCCTGCGAGTTGGCCGCCGCTTGCAGAAGCTGGCCAGCCTTCTTGATGGTTTCGCTGCCCTTGATGACTTCTTCGCCCACGTTCAGCAGGCCCACGGAAGGCGCGTCGTTGCCGGTCAGCGCCGCCACCAGGGCCGAGCCGAGCACGGCGAACTGGAGCAGGTCCTCGGCATGGCAGTCCACGTTGGCGCCCAGGTCCAGCACCGTCGAGGCGCCGCCGCGGATGTTGGGCAGTTGGGTCGCGATGGCGGGCCGGTCGATGCCCTCCAGCGTCTTGAGCAGGTAGCGGGCGATGGCCATCAGCGCGCCGGTGTTGCCGGCCGAGACCACCGCGTGCGCCGCGCCGTCCTTGACCTGCTGGATCGCCACGCGCATGGACGAATCCTTCTTCCTGCGCAGGGCCACCTCGATGGGGTCGTCCATGCCGACCACCTCGGTGGCGGGAACGATGCGCGCGCGGGGGTGCTGCTGCAGCGCGCCGAGCGCCTCCGGCGCGCCGACCAGCAGCAGCGACGCTTCCGGGTGGCGCTCCAGGAAGCCGCGGCAGGCCGCCAGGGTGACGCGCGGGCCGTGGTCGCCGCCCATGCAGTCGACGGCCAGCGTGATCGCCTCGGGCCCCGCGGCGGGGGGCGAATGGAGAATCGTGGGCATCAAAACAAAGGCCCGATGCTACGGGGAGAGTAGCTTCGGGCCTTGGCCTTGGGAAGGCGGGTCAGCCTTCGTTCTTGGTCTTGAGCACCTTGCGGCCGCGGTAGAAGCCGTTCGGGCTGATGTGGTGGCGCAGGTGGGTCTCGCCGGTGGTGGGCTCGACGGCGATGCCGGGCACGCCCAGGGCATTGTGCGAGCGGTGCATGCCGCGCTTGGACGGCGACTTCTTGTTCTGCTGAACGGCCATGATGGCTCCTGAATCGGTATTCGGTACGGTGGGTGGGAGGCGCGGCGCAGGTGCCCTGGCTGCTGCCAGTAAAAGCTTTCAACGCGCGGCGAAGCCGGGCATTATAGCCCGCCGGCGCCACACGGCGCCAGCCCCCTGCGGCTGCCTCACTCCTTGCGCCTGAGCGCCTCCAGGGCGGCGAAGGGGTTGGGCCTGTCTCCCTCAGCGTCGAAGTCCGCATCGGCCGCCGAGAGCGTGACCGGCACCGGGCAGGCCTCGTGGCGCGGCGTGATGGGCAGTTCCATCAGCAGTTCGTCTTCGACCAGGGCATGCAGGTCGAACTCCCGGCTGCCGGCCAGCACGTCCTCCTCGGCCTCTTCATCCTCCAGCGCGGCGGTCTCCTCGTCATCGGCGAAGCGGAACCAGCGGTCGGCCTGCAGGGGCGTGTCCACCGGGTTCAGGCAGCGCTGGCACACCAGCGGCACGGTGGCGCTGGCCCGCAGATGCAGCCAGGGCACCGGAGCGCCGCCCGGCAGTGCGCGCGTCTCGCCGCGCGCCTGCCAGCGCACCGTGGCGGAGGCGTCCGGCACGGCGGATTCGGCGGCCAGCCGGCCGAAGGCACTCAGCGGCTCTTCCGCGGACAGGGTCGCGCCGGCCTGGGTGAAGGCCGGCACGTCCAGGCGGCCGGCGTCGAAATCCTTGGCTTTCATCGGCGGCAGTCTACGCCCGCCGGTCACGGACAATGCGCCGATGCAACGCCCCGTGATCCTCGGCTCCACCTCGCGCTACCGGCGCGCGCTGCTGGAGCGGCTCCACCTGCCCTTCGAGGCGCAGGCCCCCGACGTGGACGAAGCCGCCCTGCCCGGCGAGACGCCGGCCGCCCTGGCCGCCCGGCTGGCGCTGGCCAAGGCGCAGGCGGTGGCGGCGCGCTTCCCCGAGGCGGTGGTGATCGGCTCGGACCAGGTGGCCGACCTCGACGGCGAGGCGCTGGGCAAGCCCGGCGACCACGCCCGCGCCACCGCGCAGCTGCGGCGCATGCGCGGACGCATGCTGGTCTTCCAGACCGCGGTGGCCGTGGTCTGCCGCGCCACCGGCTTCGCCCAGCAGGACCTGGCGCCCGTGCGGGTCACGTTCCGCGCGCTGAGCGACGACGCCATCGAGCGCTACCTGCGCATCGAACAGCCCTACGACTGCGCCGGCAGCGCCAAGAGCGAGGGGCTGGGTATCGCGCTGCTGGAGGCGATCGACAGCGACGACCCGACCGCCCTGATCGGCCTGCCGCTGATCCGCACCTGCCGCATGCTGCGCGCCGCCGGCGTCGATCTGCTCTGAGCCGGTCGCATGGCCACGCTCTACCTCGCCCCGGCGCCGCTGGACTTCGGCTGCGAGCCGCCGGTGCCGCTGACCGACGTGCTGCCGCAGGGCACGCTGGCCGCCGCAGCCCGTCTGACGCACTGGATCTGCGAGAACGCCAAGACCGCCCGCGCCTACCTCAAGCGCATCGACGCGGTGGTACCGCTGGCCGCGCCGCTGCAGTCCATGGCGATCCAGGAACTGCCGCGCGAGGTGCATAAGAAGGGCGACCACGACGGCGCCGGGGCCAGCGCACAAGCGATCCGCGCCCTGCTCGCCCCCCTGGCGGCCGGACACGACATGGGTCTGCTGAGCGAGGCCGGCATGCCGGCCGTGGCCGACCCGGGCAGTTCGGTGGTGCGCGCCGCGCACGCGATGGGCGCCGCGGTCGTGCCGCTGGTCGGCCCGGTGTCGCTGCTGCTGGCGCTGGCGGCCAGCGGCCTGAACGGGCAGAACTTCGCCTTCGTCGGCTACCTGCCGCAGGAGGCGCGGGCACGGGCGCAGCGCATCCGCGAGCTGGAGGCGCTGGCGCTGCGCACGGGGCAGACGCAGCTGTTCATCGAAACGCCGTACCGCAACGCCGCGCTGCTGCGCGATCTGCTGCAAGTACTGCAACCCGGCACGCGGCTGGCCGTGGCCAGCGGATTGACGCTGGCCCAGGCCGAGGTGCGCGCCCGCGTCGTCCAGGCCTGGCGCGAGCAGCCGGCGCTGGCGCACGAGCGGCTGCCGGCGGTGTTCGCCCTCGGACGCTGAACCCGGCGCCTTGACCGCCCGCCGGATGCTGCCGGCGGCGCGCACCGCCAGCGGGGCGGCATCGCGACGGTGTCGGCAGCAGCCCTTCAGCGGACCGAGGGGCCGGCGCGCATGCCGCGCAGCGTCACGTCGGCAAAGGCGGCGCCGAACTTCTTGGCCAGGCGCTCGGCCACGTTGTCGTGGCGGGTGTAGTCGATCACCTCCTCGGCCTTGACCACCTCGCGCGCCACGTAGTCGACGTTGCCCAGGCCGTCGGCCAGGCCCAGGTCCACCGCCTGCTGGCCGGTCCAGAACAGACCGCTGAACAGGCCCGGCGTGTCGGCCTTCAGGCGCTCGCCGCGGCCCTGCTTCACCGCGTCGATGAACTGGGCGTGGATCTGGTCGAGCATCTGCTGCGCGTGCTGGCGGTGCGCCTCGCTCATCGGGCTGAAGGGGTCGAGGAAGCCCTTGTTTTCGCCCGAGGTGAGCAGGCGCCGCTCCACGCCCAGCTTGTCCATGACGCCGGTGAAGCCGAAGCCGTCCATCAGCACGCCGACGCTGCCGACCAGGCTGGCCTTGTCGACGAAGACCTTGTCCGCCGCGGCGGCAATGTAGTAGGCGGCCGAGGTGCAGCTTTCCTCCACCACGGCATAGATCGGTTTCTTGTACTTGACCCGCATGCGCCGGATCTCGTCGTTGATGATGCCCGCCTGCACCGGGCTACCGCCGGGCGAGTTGATCAGCAGCACCAGGCCCTTGGCGCCGTCGTCCTCCAGCGCGCTCTTCATCGAGGCGACGATGAACTCGGCGCTGGCATCGGCGCCGCTGGCGATCTCGCCCTTGATCTCGACCACGGCGGTATGGGCGGTCGCCGTCGACGCCGAGGGCTGGGTGCGCGAGAAGCCCAGCCACAGCAAGGCGATGAAGAAGACCAGCCAGGCCAGCCGCACGAAGGTCTTCCAGCGCCGCGCGACGCGCTGCTCCTTCAACGCGGTGAAGGCGATTTTTTCGAGGATGGCCCGCTCCCAGCCGGGCTGGGCCGCCGGATCGTTTTTGTGGTTCACGCTGGCGGGGGCCGCCGCGGCGGGCGCGGGAAGCCCGTGGGGCTCGAAACCCGAAGGTTCTCGGCGGTCGGAATCGCTCATGGGACAGGAGTGGGAAGGACCATGCGCCGCGTCAGAACCCGATGGGCTGCAGGTTCCACGCAGTATGCCAGCGGACCACGCCGTCCTGCTCCGACAGGGCGATTTTCACCAGGCCGCCGCGGCAGGGGCCGCCGGCGCATTCCCCGGTGCCGGGCCGGTAGACGGCGCCATGGGTGGCGCACAGCAGCCACCGGCCGGTGTCGTCGAAGAAGCGGCCTTCCTGGTAGTCCATCTCCATCGCCACGTGCGTGCAGCGGTTGAGGAAGGCGTGGACCCGGCCCTCGAAGCGGATGGCGAAGGCGCGGCAGGTCTGGCCGGCGTAGGCGACGTCGAAGCCGACCGCCAGCCCGCCCTCGGCCAGCTCGCGGCTGTTGCACAGCGGGATGGCTTCCTCCCTCATCGCAGAAGGGGTCAGGCGTTGGCCAGCAGCCAGCCGGACAGATCCTGCACCGAGTGGGCCACGTGCAGCGGCGCCAGCGCCTCGAAGCCGGCCGGCTCGTGCGCGCCGTAGCCCACGCCCACGCCGGCGCAGCCCGCGTTGCGCGCCAGCTGCAGGTCGTGGAGGGTGTCGCCGATCATCAGGGTGCGCTCCGGGGGAACGTCCAGTTCCTCCATCAGTTCGAGCAGCATGCGCGGATGCGGCTTGCCGAAGGTTTCGTCGGCGGTGCGCGAGGCGTCGAAGCGATGCCGCAGGGCCATGGTGTCCAGCACCGCGTCCAGGCCCCGGCGCGACTTGCCGGTGGCCACGGCCAGCTTGTGGCCGCGCCCCGCCAGTGCGTCGAGCATCGGCAGCACGCCGTCGAAGAGCACCAGGTCGTCCTGGTGGCGCAGGTAGTGGTGGCGATAGCGCTCGCCCAGCTCGCGGTACCTGGCCGGCGGCACGTCGGGCGCGGCCTTGGCCAGCGCCTCGCTCAGGCCCAGGCCGATGACCCAGGCGGCGTCGTGCGCGCTGGGCCGGCGCCCGCCCACGTCCACCACCGCCGCCTGGATGCAGCGCGTGATGACCGCGGTGGAGTCGTAGAGCGTGCCGTCCCAGTCGAAGGCGATGAGGTCGAAGCGTCGCGGACGCGTGTCGTTGGCAGTGTTCGTCATGGGGTGTCGAGCGTAGCGCGGGCGGATGCCGGCAGCATGGCCGCCAGCTCGGATGGCAGCGGCGCGAGGAGAGTGACCGGCTCGCCGCTGGCGGGGTGCGCGAAGGCCAGGCGCCAGGCGTGCAGGAACATCCGATTCAGGCCCAGCCGCGCCAGCGCGCGGCGGCGCTGGGCATCGCCGTACTTGTCGTCGCCGGCGATGGGGTGGCCGGCGGACGCCAGGTGCACGCGGATCTGGTGCGTGCGGCCGGTCTTGATCGTCACCGCCAGCAGCGTCATGGGCGCCGCGTCGCCGGGCAGGGCCAGGCGCGCCAGCACGCGCACCAGCGTGAGGGCGTGCCTGGCGTCGGGGTGGTCCCGGGCCACCACCTTCACCCGGCGCTCGCCCTCGGCCTGGCCGGGCGTGGGCGGCAGCAGGTAGCGCGCCAGCGGGGCGTCGAGCACCTTGAGCCTGTCCGGCCAGTCGCCCTCGACCAGCGCGAGGTAGGTCTTGCCCGTCTCCCGTCCGCGGAACTGCGCCTGCAGGGCGGTGAGCGCGCTGCGCTTCTTCGCCACCAGCAGCACGCCGGAGGTCTCGCGGTCCAGCCGGTGCACCAGTTCGAGGAAGCGCGCCTGCGGCCGGGCGGCGCGCAGCTGTTCGATGACGCCGAAGCTCACCCCGCTGCCGCCGTGCACCGCCACGCCGGCGGGCTTGTTCACGGCCAGCAGGGCCTCGTCCTCGTACAGCGGTTCGAAGGCGCGGGGCGGCGCCTCGGCGGCGGGCGACCCGGCCACCCGCACCGGCGGCAGGCGCACCACGTCGCCGGCCGCCACCCGCGAGTCGGCCTGGGCCCGGCCCTTGTTGAGCCGCACCTCGCCGGAGCGGATGACGCGGTAGACGTGCGTCTTGGGCACGCCCTTGAGGCGGCGGAACAGGTAGTTGTCCAGCCGCTGGCCGGCCGATTCCTCGTCCACCGTGAGAAAGCGCACCGGCTGCTCCGCCGGCGCCGGCGGCTTCACACCTATAATGTTTTTCACCAGCGCGATCGTGCAAGTGCTTGATAGAACGGGAAGTTTAGAGCACCCACCCCCACGCTGGCAGGTCGATGCCGCTGCGGCGCCCGGCTTGCCCCAGCGGCAACCCAGGCAAGGCAAAAGGGCCGACGCCGACGAACCCCCTGACGGAATACATGCCAGCCGGTGTACCGCTGCCCAGTGCGGCAGACCACCAGCCGGCGGATCGAGACGAGTGCCCCCGTGCTGATGTGGCTGCTTCAATGGTGCCTGCGCTGGCTGACGCCCGCGCCTTCGGGCATTGGATCGCCCTCGGCGCCCATCGCTGCTGCATCCCAGGCTGCCGACAAGGCCCGCCTGACCGGCATCGCGCCCCTCCTCGCGCCCCCGCCGCCCCGCTTGCCGAGCTGATCCGGGGGGCGGGCCCGGCGCCTCCCCCCTTCTTCCGGCAAGCTGCGCATCGGTCGTTCCGCCCGTTTCGCCGCGTCGTCCCGCGTGCATCCAAGGCCCCTCGGGGCCCGGCACAACGAACAACAAAGGACACGCACTCCCATGAAACGGATGCTGATCAACGCCACGCAGGCCGAAGAGCGCCGCCTGGCGATCGTCGACGGGCAGAAGCTGCTCGACTACGAAATCGAGATCGAAGGGCGCGAACAGCGCAAGGGCAACATCTACAAGGCCGTCGTCACGCGCGTCGAGCCCAGCCTGGAAGCCTGCTTCGTCGACTACGGCGAGGACCGCCACGGCTTCCTTCCCTTCAAGGAAATCTCCAGGCAGTACTTCGCCGAGGGCGTCTCGGCCAGCCAGGCGCGCATCAACGAGGCCATCAAGGAAGGCCAGGAACTGATCGTCCAGGTCGAGAAGGAGGAGCGCGGCAACAAGGGCGCGGCGCTGACCACCTTCATCAGCCTGGCCGGCCGCTACGTGGTGCTGATGCCCAACAACCCGCGCGGCGGCGGCGTCAGCCGGCGCATCGAGGGCGAGGATCGCGCCGAGCTGAAGGAGGCGATGGACCAGCTCGAGTACCCCAAGGGCATGAGCATCATCGCGCGCACCGCCGGCATCGGCCGCAGCGCGCCCGAATTGCAGTGGGACCTGAACTACCTGCTCAAGCTGTGGAGCGCCATCGACGGCGCCGCCAAGGGCGCCAAGGGCGCCTTCCTGATCTACCAGGAGTCGAGCCTGGTCATCCGCGCGATCCGTGACTACTTCAACCACGACATCGGCGACATCCTGATCGACACCGACGACATCTACGAGCAGGCGCAGCAGTTCATGGCGCACGTCATGCCCGAGCATGCCGCCCGCGTGAAGCGCTACCGCGACGATGCGGCGCTGTTCAGCCGCTTCCAGATCGAGCACCAGATCGAGTCGGCCTACGCCCGCACGGTGCAGTTGCCCAGCGGCGGCGCCATCGTGATCGACCACACCGAGGCCCTGGTCTCGATCGACGTCAACTCGGCGCGCGCCATCAAGGGCGGCGACATCGAGGAGACCGCCACCCGCACCAACCTCGAAGCCGCCGACGAAGTGGCCCGCCAGATGCGCCTGCGCGACCTGGGCGGCCTGATCGTCATCGACTTCATCGACATGGACGAGTCGAAGAACCGCCGCGAGGTCGAGAACCGCCTGCGCGACGCGCTGCGCCAGGACCGCGCCCGCGTGCAGTTCGGCTCGATCAGCAAGTTCGGCCTGATGGAGATGAGCCGCCAGCGCCTGAAGCCGGCGCTGAGCGAGGGCGCCTCCATCCCCTGCCCGCGCTGCGGCGGCTCCGGCCACATCCGCGACACGGAGTCGAGCGCGCTGCAGATCCTGCGCATCATCCAGGAGGAGTCCATGAAGGACAACACCGCCGCCGTGCACGTGCAGGTGCCGGTGGAGGTGGCCTCCTTCCTGCTCAACGAGAAGCGCACCGAGATCGCCAAGATCGAGATCAAGCAGCGCGTGAACGTGCTGATGATCCCGAACAAGACGCTGGAGACGCCCAACTACCGGCTGGAGCGCCTCAAGCACGACGACCCGCGCCTGGACCAGCTGCGCGCCAGCTACAGCATGGCCGACGAGTTCGAGGACCCGACGCGCGTCACCCGACGCTCGCAGGAGCCGACCAACAGGCAGACGCCGGTGATCAAGGGCGTGCTGCCGGATGCGCCGGCGCCGGTGGTGCCGCCGCGCGAGGCGGCGGTGGTGCCCGCGCCTGCACC
>JASGDG010000424.1:0-4302 GCA_047607325.1 Xenophilus sp.
CGCGGCGCGCTGGGCGGCGCGCAGCCTGCTGTGGTTTCCGCGCCGCTTCGACGGCACCTCGGTGCGGGCGCGGCCCCGCCCGCCCCATCCGCTGGCCGTGCGCGCCGGCGACGCGGTGCTGGCGGCGGCGGTGATACTGGCCGTCGCGCTGCTGGTGCGCTTCATCCACACCGAGGTGGGCTGGGGCGAGGCGGGCCGCGTCTTCCTGCTCGGGCTGGCCACGCTGGGCCGCGTGCTGGTGCTCATCGCCATCGCCGCCGTGGTGTGGGTGCCCGTCGGCGTGTGGATCGGCATGAACCCGCGCTGGTCGGGCCGGCTGCAGGCGGTGGCGCAGTTCCTGGCGGCCTTCCCGGCCAACCTGATGTTCCCGGTGGCGGTGCTGTTCATCGCGCGCTGGAAGCTCGACCCCGATCTGTGGCTGTCGCCCCTGATGGTGCTGGGCACGCAGTGGTACCTGCTGTTCAACGTCATCGCCGGCGCCTCGGGCGTGCCGTCGGAGCTGCGCCACGCGGCGCACAACCTGGGCCTTTCGGGCTGGCTGAAGTGGAAGCGCTACCTGCTGCCGGCGGTGTTCCCCAGCTTCGTGACGGGCGCCATCACGGCCAGCGGCGGCTCGTGGAATGCCAGCATCGTCGCCGAATCCGTGAGCTGGGGCGACACCACGCTGCAGGCCCACGGCCTGGGCAGCTACATCGCGCGCATGACGTCGGTGGGCGACTTCCCGCGCATCGCGCTGGGCATCGGCATGATGTGCGTGTTCGTCATGGGCCTGAACCACTTCGTGTGGCGGCGCCTGTACCGCCTGGCCGAAAGCCGCGTCCACCTCTGACATGACCACCGAACCCGAAGCCATCATCGAATTGCACGGCGTCGCCAAGCGCTTCCGCGGCGCCGACGGCAGCGCGCGCTCCGTGCTGGAGGACGTGGACCTGCGCCTGGCCTCCGGCGAGATCGTGGCGCTGCTGGGCCCCTCGGGCTCGGGCAAGTCCACGCTGCTGCGCATCATCGCCGGCCTGGTGCCGGCCGACGGTGGCGAGGTGCGCTACCGCGGCCAGCCGCTGCACGGGCCGGCGCGCGGCATCGCGATGGTGTTCCAGTCCTTCGCGCTGTTCCCCTGGCTCACGGTGCAGCAGAACGTCGAGCTGGGCCTGGAGGCGCGCGGCGTGCCGGCGGCCGAGCGCGCGCGCCGCGCGGCGGCGGCCATCGCGCTGATCGGCCTGGCGGGTTTCGAGGGCGCGCTGCCGCGCGAGCTGTCGGGCGGCATGCGCCAGCGGGTGGGCATCGCCCGGGCGCTGGTGGTCGAGCCCGACGTGCTGCTGATGGACGAGGCCTTCTCGGCGCTGGACGTGCTCACCGGCGAGCGGCTGCGCGACGACATCCTGGGCCTGTGGGAAGGCGGCAGCATGCCCACGCGCTCGATGCTGATCGTCTCGCACAACATCGAGGAGGCGGTGCTGATGGCCGACCGCGTGCTGGTCTTCGCCAGCGACCCGGGCCGCGTGCGGGCCGAACTGCCGATCCGCCTGCCGCGCCCGCGCGATGGAGACGCGCTGGAAGTGCGCGCGCTGGTGGACGAGGTCTATGCGCTGATGACGGCCGGCGCGCAGGCCCATGCGGTGCACGGCGCGCGCCGTGCGGTGCTGGCCGAGCGCCTGCCCGGGGCCGACGTGGCGCGCATGGAGGGCCTGCTGGAGCTGCTGGCGCAGGAGGACTTCCATGGCCGCGCCGACCTGCCGCGGCTGGCGGACGAGTCGGAGCTGGCCGACCATGACCTGCTGCCGCTGGCGCAGGCGCTGTCGCTGCTGGGGCTGGCGCGGCTGGCCGAGGGCGACCTGCTGCTCACGCCGCTCGGACGCGGCTACGTGGAAAGCTCGCACGCCGGCCGCCAGCGCATCTTCGGCCAGCAGCTGCTGGAGCGCGTGCCGCTGGCCGCCCACATCCGCCACAGCCTGGAGCAGGACCCGGCCGGGCAACTGGCCGAAGGGCACTTCCTCGCCTTGCTGGAGGACAGCCTGTCCGCCGAAGAAGCGCTGCGGGTGCTGCGCCAGGCGATCGAATGGGGCCGCTACGGCGAGGTGTTCGAGTACGACCTGCGCACGGGCACCATCCACCTGCCGGCGCCGGACGAGGCGCCGGCGGCAGACGGCTGACGACGGCTGGAGGGCGCCGTCAGGCGGGCCGGATCGGCACGTACATCTCCCCGCCGCCGGCCATGAACTCGCGCGACTTCTCGGCCATGCCCTGCGCCGCGAATTCGCGCACCTCCTGCGTGATCTTCATCGAGCAGAACTTGGGCCCGCACATGGAGCAGAAGTGCGCGACCTTGCTCGCGTCCTTGGGCAGCGTCTCGTCGTGGAACTCGCGCGCCGTGTCAGGGTCCAGGCCCAGGTTGAACTGGTCCTCCCAGCGGAACTCGAAGCGCGCCTTGGAAAGTGCATCGTCGCGCGCCCGCGCACCCGGATGCCCCTTGGCCACGTCCGCCGCATGCGCCGCGATCCTGTACGCGATGATCCCCTGCTTGACGTCCTCGCGGTCGGGCAGGCCCAGGTGCTCCTTGGGCGTCACGTAGCACAGCATGGCCGTGCCCATCCAGCCGATCATCGCGGCGCCGATGGCCGAGGCGATGTGGTCGTAGCCCGGCGCGATGTCGATGGTCAGCGGCCCCAGCGTGTAGAAGGGCGCCTCGTGGCAGTGCCTGAGCTGTTCGTCCATGTTGGCCTGGATCATGTGCATCGGCACGTGGCCCGGCCCTTCGATCATGGTCTGCACGTCGTGCTTCCAGGCGGTCTGCGTCAGCTCGCCCAGGGTGCGCAGCTCGGCGAACTGGGCCTCGTCGTTGGCGTCGGCGCCGCAGCCGGGGCGCAGGCCGTCGCCCAGCGAGAAGCTCACGTCGTAGGCCTTCATGATCTCGCAGATCTCCTCGAAGTGCTCGTACAGGAAACTCTCGCGGTGGTGCGCGATGCACCACTTGGCCATGATCGAGCCGCCGCGCGAGACGATGCCCGTCATGCGGCTGGCCGTCAGGTGGATGAAGGGCAGCCGCAGCCCGGCGTGGATGGTGAAGTAGTCCACGCCCTGCTCGGCCTGCTCGATCAGTGTGTCGCGGTAGATCGCCCAGCTCAGGTCCTCGGCCACGCCGCCCACCTTCTCCAGCGCCTGGTAGATCGGCACCGTGCCGATGGGCACCGGGCTGTTGCGCACGATCCAGTCGCGCGTGGTGTGGATGTTGCGGCCGGTGGAAAGGTCCATCACGTTGTCGGCGCCCCAGCGGATGGCCCACACCAGCTTTTCCACCTCCTCCTCGATGCTGGAGGTGACGGCCGAGTTGCCGATGTTGGCGTTGATCTTGACCTTGAAGTTGCGCCCGATGGCCATCGGCTCCACCTCGGGGTGGTTGATGTTGGCCGGGATGATGGCGCGGCCGCGCGCCACCTCGTCGCGCACGAATTCCGGCGTGATGATCGTGGGGATGGCCGCGCCCATCGGGTTGCCGGCCACGCGCGCCGCGCGCCCGGCGTCGGCCAGGTATTCGGCCATCCACTCGCGCCGGCCGTTCTCGCGCAGCGCGACGTATTCCATCTCGGGCGTGACGATGCCGCGCCGGGCGTAGTGCATCTGGGTCACGTTCATGCCGCTTTGGGCGCGGCGCGGGCGGCGCTGCAGCGCGGCGGCCTCGGCGCGCAGCTGCGCGATGCGCTGCGCTTCGCGCTCCTCATGCTTCGCGCCGTCGTCCAGCGCCTGGCGGACGCGGCCCTCGTAGTCCTCGGTGTCGCCGCGTCCTGCGATCCAGGCATCGCGCATGGCGGGCAGGCCGCGGCGCACGTCGATCGTGGCGGCGGGGTCGGTGTAGGGGCCGGAGGTGTCGTACAGCGAGACCGTCTCGCCATTGGTGAGGCGCACGTCGCGCACCGGCACCTGCAGGTCGGCGCGGCTGCCGGCGATGCGGCCCTTGGTGGAAGCGGGGAAGGGCTCGCGCGTCAGGGCGAGCAGGTGGGCGAACTTGTCGGGGGCATTCATGGGGCAACCTCCTGGGAAGGTGGATGGAGTGCCCCGCCATCGGCGCCGGATGCGCGCGTACCCGCCGCGAATGGACGGACGGGCGCGCATCGGCGCTGCAGCTCTTCTTACGCTGGTACTAACCAGATCAAGTTCGCGGTTCCGGCGGTCAGGTCCGCCATCTCAGTTATCCATAGCGCTGAGCGCCACCCGCATCGCATGAAACGGCGCCCGGCAGGCAGCGATGCCGAAGGCCGCGGAGCAGGCCAGGCGGGAACATCCGCGGAACCGGCTTGGCCGGGCCGC
>JASGDG010000425.1:0-5300 GCA_047607325.1 Xenophilus sp.
GCCAGCGCCTCGCAGTGCTCGACCTCGCCGACGGGGCCGGCGCGCTCGCGCAGCAGCCGCGCGATCTGCGCGTGCATGTCGCGGCGCTGCTGCAGGCCGAGAGTGCCGTACACCACGTCGCGCGTGATGCCGTGCTTGAAGCGCAGGACGCCGGCCGGCTCGCCGGGAAAAAGCAGGTCCTGCGCGGCCATGGCGGCCACCACCGGGTGGCGCTCGTCGCAGCCGGTGAGCGCCTGCAGCAGCCAGGCGGGCACCACGTTGCCGACGACGGCGGCGGCACCGAGCAATTCGCCCTGCTGCGGCGCCAGCCGGGCCACGCGCGACTCGATCAGCGTCTCCAGCCAGGCCGAGCCGCCGCGCAGGGCGTCCAGCCCGGGGCCCGTGCCGGCCGCGAAGTGGCACAGCTCCTCCAGAAACAGCGGGTTGCCACCCGAATGCCGGCGGATGCTGGCGACCAGGAAGGGGTCGGCCTGCGGCAGCAGGCGGCGGATGGTGGCGTCGGCCTCGGCGCCCGACAGCGGGCCGAGTTCCAGCACCTCGGCCGCGGCCAGCTGCGCGTCGCCCGCCTCCAGCGGCCGGGTGGCCAGCAGCAGCAGGAGCGGCTCGCCAGTGCCTGCGGCCAGCCGGTGGACCACCTGCCGGGTCGCGGTATCGGCCCACTGCCAGTCGTCGATGAAGAGCGCCTGCGGCACCCGCCGGGCCAGCGCGGCGAAGAGTCGGGCCAGCGCGGCAGGCATCTGCTGGGCCTGTGCGGCCGCATCGACAGCGGCCGGCGCCAGTTCGGGGGGGCGCCGCGCCCCGGGCAACGTGGCGGCGGCCTGCGCCAGCAGCGCGGGCACCGACAGGCCGCCCTGCGCATCGAAGCGCATGCGCAGCATCTGCAGGAAGGGCTGCAGCGGTTCGGCGCTGAGTTCGCTCTCGCAATAGCCGCGCCACACGGCGAAGCCCGCCGCCTCGGCATCGCGCAGGAACTCCTCCGCCAGCCGCGTCTTGCCAACGCCGGCGGCGGCCGAGACGACCACCAGCCGGGCGCGGCCCTGGCGCGCCTGGCCCAGGGCATCGCGCAGCCAGCGCAGCTCGGCCTGGCGGCCGATGAAATCCACCAGGCCACGGCGGGTCTGCGCCTCGAAGCGGGTGCGCAGCGAAGTGGCGGCCTTGATGCGGTGCACGGCCAGGGGCTCGTCGCGGCCCTTGAGCCCCACCCGGCGCTCGTCGGTCTGGAACAGGTGGCGCGCCGGACCGAGCGTCTCCTCGCTGACCAGGATTTCGTCGCGCTCGGCCAGGTCGCTCAGGTGCTTGGCGATGCCGGGCGCGGCGCCGAACAGCTCGAAGCGCCCGGCGATGCCCTGGCCGCCCTCGCGCACCAGCACCAGGCCGGAATGGATGCCGGAGTGCACGTCCAGCGCGAAATCCTCGTCGGGAGCGCAGCGGCCGCGCAGCGCGCGCACCCGCTCGTGCACCTCCAGCGCGGCGCGGGTGGCGCGCAGGCCGTCTTCCTCGCCCGCCCGCGGGTGGCCGAACAGGGCCTGCAGCCCGTCGCCCTGGTACTGGTTGATGGTGCCACCGTGGCGCTGGACGGCCTGGTCGAAGGCGCGGCGCACGTCGTCCTGCAGCGCGGCGAAGATCTCGGCCTCCAGCAGCGAGGACAGGCGCGTCGAGTCCGACAGGTCGGTGAACAGCACCGTCATGTGACGCCGCAATTCAGCCGCTGCCCCGGCGCCCTGTCCCTCGACGTCTGCTGCCTTCACCTGTGCCTGCTCCAAGCGGGCCATTGTGGCGCGCCATGCACATTCGACAACAAATCTCCCCAATATCTCCCAGATTTACCGTCACCAGCGCGCAGGCAGGGGCTGCAGCAGCACCAGCCGGCGCTCGCGCACGGCCAGATAGCCGCCCGTCTCCAAGTCCTTGAGCAGGCGGCTGACCATCTCGCGCGAGCAGCCGATCTCCGACGCCAGGCTCTGGTGCGTGAGACGCTCGGCGATCTCCGGCACGCCATCGGGCCCCGCCGCCACGCGCTGCTCCAGCACACGGCGCAGACGGCCGTAGACGTCCAGCAGGGCCATGCTGCGCGCGCTCTCGGTGGCCAGGCGCGCGCGGCGGATCAGACGGGTGACCAAGCCGAGGGTGAACTCCGGGTCCTCGGCCATGTGGCGCAGCACGCTCTCGCACGTGACGACCACGCAGGTGGTGGGCTCGGCCGCCTCCACGCTGGCCGAGCGCGGGCCGCCGTCGAGCGACATCTCGCCGACGTACTCGCCGGGCCCGTGGTACCCCAGGGTGACCTGCCGCCCCCGCGCGTCGGAGACGAAGGCGCGCAGCCGGCCGGCCAGCACGATGTAGATCGCGTCGCCGCCCTCGCCTTCCTGGATGATCAGCGTACGCGCACGGTAGCGCCGCTGCACCCCGCGGGCGGCCAGGCGCGCCACGTCGGACCGCAGCTCGGCGACGGGTGGACTGGCGCGGGGCGCGGCGACGCGGGGCGGCATGCGCGGACTATAGGACGACGGGCCCACGCCGCGCAGGCCGCCCCGGCGGCACCCGCGCGAACCTCTTCCCGGCCGCTATCCGTTGGCCGCCACCATGCGCAGCGTGGAGACGATCTGCGGCATCAGGGTGACGCGGTGGACGATGTCGCGGATGCTGGTGGCGCCAGTCTTCTGGCGCATGTTCTTGATGTGGGTGCGCACGGTCGACAGGCAGATGCCCTGGCGCCCGGCGATCTCCTCGGCCGCCTTGCCGGCGCACAGTTGGGCCAGCACCGACTGCTCGGTGGGCGTGAGGCCGTGCGCCCGCGCGTACATCTGCAGGGTCAGCGGCTGCACGCCGGTCCGGCGGCTGCAGATGACCAGCACCGCGTCGACCGCGCCGCCGCAGCGCCCGCTGGCCAGGGGCACGAAGGCCAGGCTGAGCGATTCCTCCGGGTGCTCCAGTTCGACGATGCTGCGGCAGTCGCGCTCGGCGTCATGCAGCGCCAGGCGGATGCGCGCATGCAGGGTGCCGCTGGTGGCGCACAGCTCGCCGCCCTGCCCCACCCGCAGCGCACGCTGGGCGGAAAGCTCGCGCTGCGCCGGGTGGTTGGCATGTAGGATGCGGCCGTTCGGGTCGAGCAGCAGCAGGCCATGGTCGATCTCGTCCAGCGCCCGCGCGAACAGGGCGGCGAGCGCCGCCTCCGGCAGGCGCGGCGCGGGCTCCGGCGGCGCCAGGGCGGCGGCGGGCATCTCCAGCAGGGGGGATGGCATCGGGCACTCCTTCCTCGGTTGTGAGGAGAGGGAGTGTGAAAAAACACAGCCGCCTCAGGCAGTGAATATCACCACCGCATTTGTGATCTATTCACCTTTTGCCGCCGGGCCGCCCCCAGGCAGAAGACATCCCCTCGGGGGATCGGGCGAGCACGAAGCGCTTGACCGCGGGGCTTTTTGTTCAGCCCGTCAGCCGCTCCAGCGCCTCACGGTACTTGGCGGCCGTCTTGTCGATCACCTCGCGCGGCAGGCGCGGCGCGGGCGGGGTCTTGTCCCAGGGCTTGCCGTTGACGCGCACCGCCTCCAGCCAGTCGCGCACGAACTGCTTGTCGAAGCTGGGCGGGTTGGCGCCGGCGGCCAGCGCCTCGTCATAGCCCTCCACCGGCCAGTAGCGCGAGCTGTCGGGCGTGAGCACCTCGTCCATCAGCACCAGCGCGCCGCCGGCGTCCAGGCCGAACTCGAACTTGGTGTCGGCGATGATCATGCCCTTGGTCAGGGCGATGGCGGCCGCCGTCTCGTACAGCGCGATGCTGGTCTCGCGGATCTGCTGCGCCAGCGCCGGGCCGACCAGTTCGACCACGCGGTCGTAGGGAATGTTCTCGTCGTGCTCGCCCGCCGCCGCCTTGGCCGCCGGCGTGAAGATGGCGCGCGGCAGCCTGGCGGCGTTGGTCAGGCCCTCGGGCAGCGGCACGCCGCACACCGAACGGCTCTCCTGGTACTCCTTCCAGCCACTGCCGGCCAGGTAGCCGCGCACCACCGCCTCGACCGGGATCGGCCTGAGGCGCTTGACCAGCATCGAGCGGCCCTCGACCTGCGGCACTTCCTCGGGCCGCACCACGCTTTCGGGCGCCTCGCCGGTCAGGTGGTTGGGGCACAGGTGGCCCAGGCGCTCGAACCACCACAGCGCCATCTTCGTCAGGATCTCGCCCTTGCCCGGAATCGGCTCACCCATGATCACGTCGAAGGCCGAGAGCCGGTCGCTGGCGACCATCAGGATGCGGTCCTCGCCCACCGCGTAGTTGTCGCGCACCTTGCCGCGCGCGAGCAGGGGCAGGCTCTGGATGGAGGAGGTGTGGACGGTGGTGGTCATGGTCGTGGCGAAAAAGGTGGCCGGAAAGCGCACGCGCGAAGGATCATTGTGCGCAGAAAAAAGCCACCGCGAACGGTGGCCGGGTGCGCCGGGCGGGAGGGTACCCCCGCCGCCGCGCGTCAGGTGAGGGAAGCCTGGTAGATCGACTCGACGGCCTGGTCCAGCGCGGCGTCGAACTCGGCGTCGGACTGCTGGGCCGTGAGGCCCTCGGTCAGCGCGCGGCTGAAGCTGGCGATCACGCCGGGGTTCTTCGCCAGCATGGCGTTGGACTCGTCGCGGCTGTAGCCGCCCGACAGCGCCACCACGCGCACCACCCTGGGGTGCTTCACCAGCTCGGTGTAGAAGCCGTCCACCGTCGGGATGGTGAGCTTGAGCATGACCTTCCGGTCGGCCGGCAGCGCGTCGAGCTGCTTGAGGATGGCCGCCTTGAGCAGGGCCTCGGCCTCCTTCTTGTCGGCGGCCTTGATGTTGACCTCCGGCTCGATGATGGGCATGAGGCCGGCGGCGAGGATCTGCCTGCCGACGGCGAACTGCTGTTCGACCACGGCGTCAATGCCCTGGGCGTTGGCGGCGTTGACCACCGAGCGCATCTTGGTGCCGAAGATGCCCTTCTTCACGGCGCGGGCGAGCAGCGCATCCAGTTCGGGCATGGGCTTCATCAGCTGCACGCCGTCAGCCTCGGCGGCCAGGCCCTTGTCCACCTTCAGGAAGGGCACGACCTGCTTCTTCTCCCACAGGTAGGCGGCGGCGTCCTGGCCGTCGAACTGGCGGTCCATCGTCATCTCGAACAGGATCGCGCCCAGCACGCGCTGGCCGGTGAAGGCCGGGCTGGTCACGATCCGGGCGCGCATCGCGTGCACGAGGTCGAACATCTCGGCCTCGCTCTTGTAGGCCGACTCTTCGACGCCGTAGAGCTTGAGGGCCTTGGGCGTGCTGCCGCCGCTCTGGTCCAGCGCGGCGATGAAGCC
>JASGDG010000426.1:0-5669 GCA_047607325.1 Xenophilus sp.
ACTGAAATGAAACACCCCCAGTCTTCGCGGACTGCGTTCCGCTCCGCCAACCCCCTCAAGGGGGCACATCCTGCGGCCCGGCCAAGCCGGTTCCGCGGATGTTCCCGCCTGGCCTGCCCCGCGGCCTCCGGCATCGCTGCATGCCGGGTGCCGTTCCATGTCTTGCGGCTGGCGCGGTGCGCCATGGACAACTGACATGTTGAACCTCGACTTCGGCTTCTACAACTGGGACGTCATCAGCGGCTACGTCCTCAAGGGCCTGTACTTCAGCGTCTTCCTCACCGTGGTGGCGACGCTGGGCGGCATCTTCTTCGGCACGCTGCTGGCGCTGATGCGCCTGTCGGGCAAGAAGTGGCTGGACGCGCCGGCCGCCCTCTACGTCAACGGCATGCGCTCCATCCCGCTGGTGATGATGCTGCTGTGGTTCTTCCTGCTGGTGCCGCTGGCCATCGGCCGGCCGATCGGCGCGGAGTATTCGGCCATCGTCACCTTCATCGCCTTCGAGGCGGCGTACTTCTCCGAGATCATGCGCGCGGGCATCCAGTCGATCCCGCGCGGCCAGGTCTTCGCCGGCATGGCCGTGGGCATGACCTACCGGCAGAACATGACGCTGGTGATCCTGCCGCAGGCCTTCCGCAACATGCTGCCGGTGCTGCTCACGCAGACCATCATCCTGTTCCAGGACACTTCGCTGGTCTACGCCATCGGTGCCTACGACCTGCTCAAGGGCTTCGAGACGGCGGGCAAGAACTTCGGCCGCCCGATCGAGAGCTACCTGCTGGCCGCCGTCATCTACTTCATCATCTGCTATACGCTGTCGTATTTCGTCAAGCGTCTGCACAAGAAGATTGCGATCATCAGATGACACCCCCCGTCTTCGCGGACTTCGTTCCGCTCCGCCAACCCCCTCAAGGGGGCACATCCTGCGGCCCGGCAAAGCCGGTTCCGCGGATGTTCCCGCATGGCCTGCTCCGCGGCCTTCGGACCGGAAGCGTGGCGAGGCGCGTGAGCGCCTTGGACAACTGACACAGGAGTATTGAGATGGCCGAAAAAATGATCGAAATCAAGAACGTCTCGAAATGGTACGGGCCCGTGCAAGTGCTCAACGACTGCAACGTGAGCATCGACAAGGGTGACGTGGTGGTGGTGTGCGGCCCCTCGGGTTCGGGCAAGTCCACGCTGATCAAGACGGTGAACGCGCTGGAGCCGATCCAGAAAGGCGACATCACCGTCAACGGCATCCGCGTCAACGACCCGAAGACCGACCTGCCCAAGCTGCGCTCCAAGGTGGGCATGGTGTTCCAGCATTTCGAGCTGTTCCCGCACCTGTCGGTGACGGAGAACCTGACCATCGCGCAGGTCAAGGTGCTGGGCCGCAGCCTGGACGAGGCCAAGACGCGCGGCCTGAAGATGCTCGACCGTGTGGGCCTGATGGCGCACAAGGACAAGTTCCCCGGCCAGCTCTCCGGCGGCCAGCAGCAGCGCGTGGCGATCGCCCGCGCGCTCAGCATGGACCCGATCGTGATGCTGTTCGACGAGCCCACCTCGGCGCTCGACCCGGAGATGGTCGGCGAGGTGCTGGATGTGATGGTCGGCCTGGCCAAGGAAGGCATGACCATGATGTGCGTGACCCACGAGATGGGCTTCGCGCGCAAGGTGGCCAGCCGCGTGATCTTCATCGACGTGGGCGGGCGCATCCTGGAGGACTGCTCCAAGGAGGAATTCTTCGCCCACCCGGAGAACCGCCAGCCGCGCACCAAGGACTTCCTCAACAAGATCCTGCAGCACTGAGCCGGCACCGGACCATCGGCCCCATGACCCGCCCCGTCGCCGGCGGGCGAATGACGATATGTGAAACCCGTCTGAAGGCCCCGGGCCTGCGCCGCTATGCTGCGCAGCTCCCGGCCTCTGGCGATTCTCCGGGGAGCACACGCCAGGGGCGCTCCACCTTCATCAAGGCAAGGCGTCGATGTCCTCTCTTTTCCTGCGTGCCCTGGCGGGCGCCACCCTGTCCTTCGCCGCGCTGAGCGCGTCCGTGTCGGCCCAGACCAAGCTCACCGTGGCGGCCTCGCCGGTGCCGCACGCGGAGATCCTCGAATTCGTCAAACCCCGGCTCAAGGCCGAGGGCATCGATCTGGAAGTGCGCGTCTACACCGACTACGTGCAGCCCAACCTCGCCGTCAACGACAAGGCCGTGGACGCGAACTACTTCCAGCATCGTCCCTACCTGAGCGCCTTCAACAAGGACCGCAAGACCGACGTGGTGGAGGTGCCGGGCAGCGGTGTCCACATCGAGCCCTTCGGCGCCTACTCGCGCAAGATCAAGTCGCTGGACCAGCTCAAGCAGGGTGCCGTGGTGGCGATCCCCAACGACCCGACCAACTCCGGCCGCGCCCTGTCGCTGCTGGCCCAGCGCGGGCTGATCCGGCTCAAGGACCCGGCCAGCATCCAGGCGACCGCCCGCGACGTGGTGGACAACCCGCGCCAGCTGCGCTTCCGTGAGCTGGAAGCCGCCCAACTGCCCCGCGCGCTGCCCGACGTGGACCTGGCACTGATCAACACCAACTATGCGCTGGAGGCGGGGCTGCGTCCCGGCAAGGATGCGCTGGCCCTCGAGGATGCGCTGAAGTCCGTCTATGCGAACTTCATCGCCGTGCGCAGCGAGCGCGTCAATGCGCCGGAGATCCAGAAGCTGGTGGCGGCGCTGCATTCGCCCGAGACGCGCAAGTTCATCGAGGACAAGTACCAGGGAGCGGTCATCCCCGCGTTCTGAACCCGCGCGGGTCTTCTTCTGCGGCCTACCGCCCGCGCTCCGCGATCGCCTTCTCGGCCAGAGCGTTGCCCACCGTGCCCTTCCACTTGTCGTAGACCGGGCGCGTCACCTTGAGGAAGGCCTCGCGTTCGGCCGGCGTGAGCTGCGTCACCGTCACGCCCATGGCGGCCTGGCGCACGATGTCCTGGCCGACCTTGCTCCAGGACGCCCGGATGTCCTTGTTCGCCACGAAGACCAGCGGGTCGGCCACGTAGCCCCAGGGGGTCACGTATTTCCGGCCTGCGGTGTGCGCTTCGGCACGGTGAACGGGAACAGCGGGTTCTCCTGTCCGTCCACCAGAGCCGCTGGCTCACTGCAGCTTGTTTGAACGCAGCGAGTTGTGCAGCGCGCCCCCTGGCCGAGCACCGCAGCGGAGTCGGCGCAAAGCGCCGACCGCCCCGGCCAGCCGGTGGAGGTCATGCGCTCGCGATGCCGGCCTGCTCCAGCAGGGCGTGCAGCAGCACGTTGCAGCCGGCGGCCAGGTGTTCGGGCCTGGCGTCCTCGATCTCGTTGTGCGAGATGCCGTCCTTGCAGGGCACGAAGATCATGGCGGCGGGCGCCACGCGCGCCACGTACACCGCGTCGTGCCCCGCGCCGCTGACGATGTCCAGGTGCGCCAGGCCGGCGCGCCCGGCGCCCTGGCGCACGGCCGACACCAGCGCGGGCGCGAAGTGCACCGGCGGGAAGTACACGGTCTGCTCCACCGCCACCTCGAAACGCCCCCCGGCGGCGAGCGTGGCGCAGGCCTCGCGCAGGCGCGCGTCCATGCGCGAGAGGCCGGTGTCGTCCGCGTGGCGGAAGTCCACGGTGAAGGTCACGCGCCCGGGGATGACGTTGCGCGAGTTCGGATGCACCTGCACGTAGCCCACCGTGCCGCGGCCGTGCGGCTGCTCCTCCAGCGCGATGGCCACCACCTGCCGCATCAGCGCGGTGGCGGCCTGCAGTGCGTCGCGGCGCAGCGGCATCGGCGTGGGGCCGGCGTGCGCCTCCTGCCCGGTCACGGTCACGTCGTACCAGCGCTGGCCCAGCGCGCCCGTCACCACGCCCAGCGGCACGTCGGCGTCTTCCAGCACCGGGCCCTGCTCGATGTGGGCCTCGAAGTAGGCGCCGAAGCGCGGCGCGCCGTCGGCCACGGCGGCAGGCGCGGGGCCGGCGAAGCCGATGGCGCGCAGCGCCTCGGCCACCGGGATGCCCTCGCGGTCGGTGGCGGCCAGGGCGTGCGCCAGCGTGAAGGCGCCGCAGTACACGCCCGAGCCCATCATCACCGGCACGAAGCGCGAGCCTTCCTCGTTGGTCCACACGCAGACTTCCAGCGGCGCCACGGTGCGGATGCCCGCGTCGTTCAGCGTGCGCAGCACCTCCAGGCCGGCCAGCACGCCGTAGTTGCCGTCGAACTTGCCGCCGGTGGGCTGGGTGTCGATGTGGCTGCCGGTGGCCACGGCGGGAAGGCTCGGGTCCGTGCCTTCGCGGCGGGCGAAGAGGTTGCCGATGGCGTCCACGCGCAGCGTGCAGCCGGCCTCGCGCGCCCAGCGGATGAACAGTTCGCGGCCCTGCCGGTCCAGCTCGGTCAGCGCCAGGCGGCACACGCCGCCCTTGTCGGTGGCGCCGATGCGCGCCAGGGTCATCAGCGAATCCCACAGCCGCTCGCCGTCGATGGCCAGGTGGGGGGCGTCTGCGGAAAGGGTGTCGGTGTTCATGGTGTCCTCGGGTGTCATTCGGCCAGGCGTTCGGCCAGGGCGACCAGCGAGCGGTCACTGCCCGCCGGCCCGAGCAGCGACAGGCCCAGCGGCGCGCCCTCGCGCGAGGCCAGCGGCAGCGAGAGTTGCGGACAGCCCGCCAGCCCGGCGATGCACAGCATCTGGATGGCGCGGTTGCGATAGTCCTCCAGCGTGGATTCGGGCGCGCTGCGCAGCGGGGCGATGTCGGGCATGGTGGGCATCACCAGCACGCCGTCGCTGCCCAGCAGCGCGGCGAGGTGGGCGCGGAAGCGCGCGCGGAAGGCCTGCGCGGCGGCGACCTGCGCGTCTGTCAGCGCCCTGGACCACGCGAAGCGTTCCTTCACGCCCGGCCCCAGCGGCGGCGCGAAGCGCTCGATCAGCGCGCCGTCGGTCATCCAGGCCTCGCGGCCCTGCACGCAGCGGAAGCTCCCGTACATGGCCTCGAAGGAGTCCAGCGCCGCCTCGGCGGGGGCGGCGCGGCCGAAGGCTTCTTCCACCCTGGCCAGGGCGGAGGCCAGCGCCTGTGCCGCCTCGGGCACGGCGAGGGCCCACACGTCGGCAGGCTTGAGCAGGCGCGGCGCGTGCGGCAGCGGCGCGGTGTCGGGACCCAGCAGCACGTCGGCCACCCGGGCGAAGGTGTGCGTGTCGCGGGCGAACCAGCCGCAGGTGTCCAGGCTGGGCGACAGGGCCAGCGCGCCGTCCAGGCTCACGCGGCCGTGCGTGGGCCGCAGGCCGACCAAGCCGCAGTGGTTGGCGGGCGCGCGCACCGAGCCGCCGGTGTCGGTGCCCAGCGCGAAGTCGGCCAGCCCGCTGGAGACGGCCGAGGCCGAACCCGAGGACGAGCCGCCCGTGATGCGCTCCGGCGCCGCGCCGTTCAGGGGCGCTCCGAAGTGCGCGTTGTTGCCGTTCATCGAGAAGGCCAGTTCGTCCGTGACGGTCTTGCCGGCGAAGCAGGCGCCGGCGTCCAGCAGCTTCTGCACGGTGGGCGCGGTGCGCGTCTTGATGCCCGACATCGCCAGCACGGTGGGGCTGCCGCCGCCGGTCGGGTAGCCGGCGACGTCGAACAGGTCCTTGACGCCGAAGTACAGGCCGGACAGCGGGCCGGTGGCCGCCTGCGGGACGGGTGCGTCGGGGTAGGG
>JASGDG010000427.1:0-9965 GCA_047607325.1 Xenophilus sp.
CGCCTGCTCGGTGGAACGCGGCGCGGCGGGCATCGGCGGCGCGCTGGGCGAGGCCGGCGCGCCGCAGCGGCAGGGCGTGGCAGCCGTGCGGGCCTTCGTTCGCGAGATGGCGGCGCTGGGCGTGGACAACCTCAAGTTCCTGCTGTCGGGCGACGACGTCTTCCGGCCCGGGGGCGCCCAGGAGCTGTTCTACGACGACGGCGAGCTGGCCGCCATCGCCGCCGAAGCGCAGGAGGCCGGCCTGTGGCTGGCGGCGCATGCGCAGTCGGCCGAGGCCGTGCGGCGCGCGGTGCGGCACGGCTTTCGCATCGTCTACCACTGCAGCTGGGCCGACGAGGCCGCGCTGGACGCGCTCGAATCCCGGCGCGATGCGCTGTTCGTCGCCCCCTCGCTCGGGGCGACCTGGGCCACGCTGCATCACCCGGAGCGCGCCGGGCTGACGGCACGCGACCTCGAAGCCCGCGGCACCCGCCAGACGCTCGAACGCTACCAGCGCGTCATGCCCGAGTTGCTGCGCCGGGGCATCCGCGTGCTGCCCGGCGGCGACTACGGCTTCATGCAATGCCCCCATGGCGAGAATGCACGCGATCTGCAGCTCTTCGTCGATCTGCTCGGCTTCAGCCCGGCCCAGACCCTGCGCGCCGCCACGCGATGGGGCGCCTGCCTGATGGGCCGGGAGGCATCGCTCGGCCTGGTCCGGGAAGGCTACCTGGCGGACCTCGTTCTGGTGGAGGGCGACCCGCTCGAGGACATCGGCATCCTGCAGGACCGCTCGAAACTGGCCATGGTCATGAAGGACGGCGCGGTCGTCCACAGCCACCGGTCCCGTGCAGGCCACGCCCGAATGCCTCTCACGCCCTGAGTACCACCGGAAGCCGTCGCATGCAGGAACCCGCCCCCGCCAGCGAAAACTGGGACTGCCATGCCCATCTGTTCGGCCCCTACGCGCGCCACCCGCTGCCCGCCGGCAGCGGCTTCGTGCCGCCCGAGGCCACGCAGGCGGACTACCTGGCGCTCCTGAAGCGCATCGGCTGCACGCACGGCGTGCTGGTCCACCCCAGCGCCTACGGCGAGGACCTGTCGCTGCTCGAAGAGGCGCTGGCAGCGCACGCCAACCTGCGCGGCGTGATCGTCGCGCGCGACATGCCGCTGGCGCGCCTGCGCGAACTGCGCGCGCGCGGCGTGCGCGCGGCGCGCTTCAGCCACCGCAGCGGCGCCGGGGCCAATCTCGCCGGCAGCGCCTCCTTCGCCGACATGCTGCGCCTCGCGCCCCGACTGGCAGAAGCCGGCCTGCATGCGGAACTCTGGACCGATGCGCGGGCACTGCCGGCCATCGCAGCACAGCTTCGCGCGCTGCCGGTGCCGGTGGTGATCGACCACATGGGCATGTTCGACCTGCAGGCCGGCGTGGCCGACCCCGGCTTCCAGGCGCTGCTGGCGCTCGTGGCGCAAGGCCGGACCTGGGTCAAGCTCTGCGCCTACCGCAATCTGCTCGCGGCGCCCGACCCGCAGGCCGGCAGGCCTTTCCACGAAGCGCTGGTGCGCGCCAACCCGCAGCGGCTGGTCTGGGGCAGCGACTGGCCGCACCTGCGGATCACGCCCAGCCCCGACGCCGCGCAGCTGCTGGCCCTGCTGCGCCAGTGGACGCCCGACGCCGCGCGGCTGGCGCAGATCCTGCGGCACAACCCGCAGGCCCTCTACCAGTGACGCGCACCGGGCCGGCGTGCCGCCAGCGGGTCAGCTCTCGTACTGGGCCGGCACCAGCTCGCGCAGCAGTTGCGCCGCCAGGCGGCCGGGGCGGCTGGAGGGGCGCGCCTGCGGGATGGCAAGCACCACCTGGTTGCGGATCGCCGGCGCGTGGAGCGCGGCCTTGTGCAGTGGCTGCGGGTAGCGCCACAGGCGGATCGCGCTCGACGGCGCCACGGTCGCGCACACGCCGCGCGCCACCAGCGAGAGCACGGTCTGCACCGAGTCGACCTCGGCCACCAGAACCAGGGGCAGCCCGCGCGGCCGCATTTCCCTTTCCAGCAGCTGGCGCAGCGCATTCGGCTCGCGCGGCATCACCAGCGGCAGGCTGGCAAGGTCGGCCAGGCGCATGCGTGCAGGCAGCGGGTGCGGCCCGATCACGACGAGCCGCTCGCGCGCCAGGGTCTCCTGCTGGATCTGTGGCGATGGCGGCGGATCGAACAGGACGGCCGCGTCCAGCCGGCCGGCGACGAGCCACTCGCGCAGCCGGATGCTCAGCCCTTCCACCACGCTGATGACGGAAGCCGGGTAGGCCGCGCGGAAGCGCTCGATCAGATCAGCGGCGATCGCGTGCGCCACGCGCGGCGGCAGCCCGATCGTCACCCTCTCGCGCGGGCTGCTGAGCCGCTCGCGCATGTCCAGGGCGGCCCGCTCGGCCAGCTCGAAGATGCCGCGCGCGTGCGCCAGCAGCGCCAGGCCCGCCTCGTTCGCCTCGGCGCCCCGGCCATGGCGCAGCAGCAGCCGCTGGCCGAGTTCCTCTTCCAGCAGGGACACCTGCCGGCTCAGCGCCGGCTGCGACAGGTGCAGCGCCGCGGCCGCCTGGCTGAAGCTGCCGGCCTCCACCACCGCGGCAAAGTAGCGCAAACGCGTGAGATCCACGGCCGCAGCATACCCTGGCCATGCATTCTCCAGATAGCTGATATCCGCTGAAAGCCTGGGTCGCGGCGGCCGGCGCGCTCCAGAATTCCGCTGGCGATGCAGACGAGCCCCCCATGCCCGAAGCCATCCTCACGTACGACCCCTCGCCCCGCGTGCCGGCGCTGCGCCTGCCGCCGCTGGCCTGCGACGCGCACGTGCACGTCTTCGGGCCCGCCGCGCGCTTTCCCTACGCCCAGGAACGCGGGTTCACGCCGGCCGATGCCCCCCGGGAGAGGCTGTTCGCGCTGCACCGGACGCTGGGCATCGGCCGCTGCGTGATCGTGCAGTCGGCGGTGCACGGCTTCGACAACCGCGTCGTCGAAGAGGCCGTCGCCGCCGGGCGCGGGCGCTATCTCGGCGTCGCCCTGATCCGGCCCGGAGTCGCCGATGCGGAACTGGCCCGCCTGGCGGCGGCCGGCATGCGCGGCGTGCGCTTCAACTTCATGTCGCACCTGCCCGCCACGCCGGTCGACGAAGTGATCGCGCTGACCCGGCGCCTGGCACCGCACGGCATGCATCTGCAGGTCCATTTCGACGGCCGCCTCGTGCATGAGCTGGCCGCGCCCCTGAAGCGCAGCGCGGTGCCGGTCGTCATCGACCACATGGGCCGGGTGGACGCGCGACTCGGCCCGGACCATGCGGACTTCCGCGCCCTGCATGCGCTGCTGCGCGACCCGCGGTTCCGGGTGAAAATCAGCGGGATCGACCGCGTCGATCCCGCGCCCCCCTACGACCAGGGCGCCGCACTGGCCCGCCTTCTGGTGCAGGACTACCCGGAGCGCTGCCTCTGGGGCACCGACTGGCCGCACCCCAGCCACACGCATGTGCCGGACGACGCCGCGCTGGTCGATGCGCTGTCCCGCATCGCACCCGACGAGGGCCTGCGCGAACGGGTCCTCGTCCTCAACCCCCGGGACTTCTACCGCTTCGAGGCGCCTCATGACGCCTGACTTCCGCTACCGGCCGGCGGGCCGCCTGGAGCACAAGGTGGCCTTCGTCACCGGCGCGGGGTCGGTAGGCCCCGGATGGGGCAACGGCCGCGCCATCGCAGTCCGCTTCGCCGAGGAAGGGGCGCAGGTGTTCGGCATCGACCGCGACATGGCGCGCCTGGCCGAGACCGCCGAGCGCGTCGTCGCCGCGGGCGGCTCCCTGGCAACGGCCGAATGCGACGTCACCCGCAGCGCCTCGGTGGTGGCCGCGGTCGCCGCCTGCGTCGATCGCTTCGGCCGCATCGACGTGCTGGTCAACAACGTCGGCGGCTCCGCAGGCGGCGGCCCGGCGGACATGCCGGAAGCGGTGTGGGACGCGCAGGTCGACGTCAACCTGAAGAGCGTTTTCCTCGTCTGCAAGCACGTGCTGCCGCACATGGCGCGCCAGGGCGGCGGCGCCATCGTCAACCTGTCGTCCACCTCGGGCCTGCGCTGGACGGGCGCGGCGCAGGTGGCCTATGCGGCGGCCAAGGCCGGCGTGATCCAGTTCTCGCGCGTGCTCGCGGTGCAGTACGCCGCCCAGGGCATCCGCGTGAACACGGTGGTGCCGGGCCAGCTGCACACGCCCATGGTCGAGGCGCGCCTGGCAGGCCAGCGCGCGGGCGGCGACGTCGAGGCCCTGCTGCGCCAGCGCCAGGCGCGCATTCCCCTGCCCTTCATGGGCGACGGCCGCGACACCGCCGCCGCGGCGCTGTTCCTGGCCAGCGACGAATCGCGCTTCGTCACGGGCGCCGAGATCGTCGTCGACGGCGGCATGTCCGTGCGCTGCGGTTGAACCGCCGGCGCCATTCACGCCTGGAGACATCCCATGCATCCTCCCGCTCCTTCGCTCGGACGCCGCCGGATCTGCGGCCTGGGCGCGGCGCTGGCCGCCGGCGTCGCGCCCGCGCTGGCGCAGGCCGACCTGACCCGCCTGGTGGTCGCCTTTCCGCCGGGCGGACCGGTCGACTTCGTCGCCCGCGCCATCGGCGACGAACTGGGCAGGCAGCTCGGCCATCAGGTCATCGTGGAGAACCGGGCCGGCGCCAACGGCGCGATCGCGGCGGAATACGTGTCGCGCGCCGCTCCCGACGGCCGGACGCTCTGGCTCACCAGCGTGGGCGCCGTCGCCATCAACCCGGCGCTCTACGAGAAGCTGCCCTACGACCCGCAGAGCGATCTGGCGCCGGTATCGCTCGTGGTGCGCAATGTGGAGGTCCTCGTGGTGAGCGCCAACGCGCCCTTCGCCGACGGCGCCGCCTTCGTCGCCGCGGCGAGGGCGGCCGGGCAGCCGCTCACCATGGCCTCGTCCGGCACGGGCAGCGTGCCCCACCTGGCGATGGAGCTGCTGGCCGACGCCGCGAAGGTGAAGCTGCTGCACGTGCCGTACAAGGGGGCCGCGCCGGCCATCGCCGACGTGATTGCCGGCCGCGTGGACGGCTTCTTCGGCGACATCCCCGGGCTGATCGGATTCATCAGGAGCGGCCGGCTCAAGCCCATCGCGCTCGCCGCCGAACGGCGCCATCCGTTGCTGCCCCAGGTCAAGACCTATGAGGAAATGGGCGTGCCGGGCGTGGATTCCGACAACTGGTACGCGGTCTTCGCTTCCAGGAACACCCCGCAAGCCGTGGTCGGGCACGTGAACCGCGCCCTGCGCGCCACGCTGGAGCATGCCGGCGTGAAAGCCAGGCTCATGGCCTCGGGCGCGGAGGCGGCGCCCTCCACGCCCGGCGAACTGGCCGAACTGCTCAGGAAAGACAGCGCCAAGTGGTCGGCGGTGATCCGCTCCAGGAAGATCAAGGCGGACTGACCATGCGCATCGATCCCGTGGTGCCGGGCAGCCGGCCCGATCTGGCGGACATCGAGCGCCGCCTCCAGGCCGAACGCGGCGGCGTCTCGACGCTGTACCAGGTGCTCCTGCACAGCCCGCCGATCGCGCACGGCTGGGAACAGTTGCTCACGGCGGTGCGCAATCGCAGCAGCCTCCCGCCCGGCCTGCGCGAACTCATCATCCTGCGGGTGGCGGTGCTCAACCGGGCGCCCTACGAGTTCGACGCGCACGTGCCGCACGCGCTCCGGGCCGGCGTGCCGCCGGGCACGGTGGACATGCTGCGCGCGGCCACGCCCGCGGCCGAACTGCCGCTGGCGCCGGCCGAGCGCGCCGCGCTGGAATACGCCGACTGCATGACGCGCGACGTGCAGGTGCCGGACGCGCTGTTCGCCCGGGTGCGGGCGCACTACCGGGAGCGCCAGCTGGTGGACCTCACCGCCACGGTGGCCGCCTACAACATGGTGTCGCGCTTCCTGGAAGCGCTGCGGATCGGGCACCGATGAACGCGGCCGGCGCGTGGACCCTGCTCCAGGCCGATCTGCCGGACATCGGCGGCCTGCATGACGCGGCGCTGGCCGCCTGCCATGGGGCCGGCGGCCGGCTGCACCGCGCCGCCTGGGCCCGCGCGACGGGACAGGCCTACGTCTACGCCCGCAGCGCGGCGCCGGACCGGCTGGCCGAAGCCTTCGCGGCCCGGCTCCCGGCAGCTCGCGCGATCCGCAGCTCGCCGCTGGAACCCGTGTTCGACACGGCCGGAGCCGCAGCCGGGCAGGAGGCGCTGTACCACTATGCCGTCGAGATGGACCCCGAGGCCGGCTGGATGGCCGAGATCGGCCGCTGGTACGACGCCGAGCACATGCCGGGCCTGGCCGCCGTGCCGGGGACCGTCCGCGCCATGCGCTTTCTCAACCACGGGCATGGCCCGCTGTCCCTGGCATGCTACGACCTGGCCTCCGGGGCGGTGCTCGGCTCGCCCCCCTGGCTGGCCGTGCGCGCCACCGCCTGGAGCGACGTGACGCGCCCCCACTTCACCCACACGAAGCGGACCCTGTTCCAGGTGGCCATCGGCGCCGGAGCGTAGCGGGGCCGGCGTTCCGGTCCGCGCGCCGTCAGAGCGCAGGAGGGGCCGGCACCTCGGCCACGGGAGCGCGACGCTCCAGCCGGTCCTCCAGCTGCCCGATGTGCGCGGCCAGCGCGTTCTCCAGCTGCTCGATGCGCGCCAGCACGGCGGCGTGGCGTTCGCCGTTGTGCGCCATGTGGTCCGCCTCCTGCGCCGCCAGGAAGGTGCGCAGCTCGGTGAAGCGCGAAGCCTCGGCCCTGTCGGCCAGGTCGCGCTGCGCCTGCATCTCCTTCGTGTGGCGGCGCGCATCCATCAGCACGGTGGTCTGCAGCCACAGCACGTAGACGGAAAAGAACAGCCCCAGCAGCACCGTCAGGCCGAGCATGACGAGCCCGAGCGGGGCGGTCACCTGCATGAAGCCGAGCGACATGACCGCCGGCGCGGCGAGCGTGCCCCAGTTGAGCGCCGACAGCGCGGCGATCAGCAGGACGATGATGAGCAGGATGCCTGTGCGCACTCCCATGGTGTGCCTCTCCTTGTTGCGAATCCCTCATTTTCAAGCAGGACGGCCCGCGCCCCTGTCGTCCGCGGGCGCGGGCCGTCGGAAGCGGGCGGGAACTGCATCAGTTCGTCTGCGCCAGCTGCTCCAGGATGGCCGGGTTCTGCCGGCACCTCACATCGCCTGCGGCGATATGAGTGCCGTCAAACCCCGCGAGTGGCGCTGCGCGCCGGTCCGGCCTGCGGCCGGCCTTGATCAATTGGTCTGAGCCAATTGATCAAGGATCGCGGGGTTTTCCAGCGTGGAGGTGTCCTGCGTGATCGCCTCGCCCCTGGCGATGGAGCGCAGCAGGCGCCGCATGATCTTGCCGCTGCGCGTCTTGGGCAGGTTGTCGCCGAAGCGGATGTCCTTGGGCTTGGCGATCGGCCCGATCTCCCTGGCCACCCAGTTGCGCAGCTCGTTGGCGATGGCCCTGGCCTCCTCGCCGCTCGGGCGCGGGCGCTTGAGCACGACGAAGGCGCAGATCGCCTCGCCGGTCAGGTCGTCCGGCCGGCCGACCACGGCGGCCTCGGCCACCAGGTCGGTCTTGGCGACCAGCGCCGACTCGATCTCCATCGTGCCCAGGCGGTGGCCGCTGACGTTGAGCACGTCGTCGATGCGGCCGGTGATGCGGAAGTAGCCGCGGTCGCTGCTGCGCACCGCGCCGTCGCCGGCCAGGTAGGTCCGGCCGCCCATCTCCTCGGGGAAATACGATTTCTTGAAGCGTTCGGGGTCACCCCAGATGGTGCGGATCATCGAGGGCCAGGGGCGCTTGACCACCAGGATGCCGCCCGACCCGTTGGGCAGGTCCTTGCCCGTCTCGTCGACGATGGCGGCCATGATGCCCGGCAGCGGCAGCGTGCACGAGCCCGGCACCAGCGGCGTGGCGCCCGGCAGGGGCGTGATGAGGTGGCCCCCGTTCTCGGTCTGCCAGAAGGTGTCGACGATCGGACAGCGCTCGCCGCCCACGTGCCTGTAGTACCACATCCAGGCCTCGGGATTGATCGGCTCGCCCACCGACCCCAGGATGCGCAGCGAGGACAGGTCCCGGTTCTTCGGGTGCACCCTGGCGTCGGACTCGGCCGCCTTGATGAGCGAGCGGATGGCGGTGGGCGCGGTGTAGAAGATGCTGACCCGGTGGCGCTCGATCATCTGCCAGAAGCGCCCCGCATCCGGCCAGGTGGGCACGCCCTCGAAGACGACCTGCGTCGCGCCGGCGGCCAGCGGCCCGTAGGCGATGTAGGTGTGGCCGGTGATCCAGCCGATGTCGGCGGTGCACCAGAACACGTCCTCCGGGCGGATGTCGAAGGTCCACTCCATCGTCATCTTCGCCCACAGGATGTAGCCGCCCGTCGAATGCTGCACGCCCTTGGGCTTGCCGGTGGAGCCGCTGGTGTAGAGGATGAACAGCGGGTGCTCCGCGCCCACCGCCACCGGCGCGCACTCGGCGCTCTGGCCGGCCAGCACCTCGGCGAAGGTCTTGTCGCGGCCCTCGACGCGGTTCCACGCGCTGGGCGTGCGCTCGTAGACCAGCACCGTGCGCAGCGTGTCGCAGCCGCCCAGCGCGATCGCGTCGTCGACGATCGCCTTCAGCGGCAGTTCCCTGCCGCCGCGCATCTGGCAGTTGGCGGTGACGATGACGGAAGCGCCCGCGTCGATCACGCGTTCGTTCACCGCCTTGGCCGAGAAGCCGCCGAACACCACGCTGTGCGTGGCGCCGATGCGCGCGCAAGCCTGCATGGCGACGATGCCCTCGATGGTCATCGGCATGTAGATCAGCACACGGTCGCCCTTCTTCACGCCCTGCGCCTTCAGCGCATTGGCGAACTGGCCGACGCGCGCCAGCAGTTCCTTGTACGTGACCGTGGTGACGGCGCCATCGTCGGCCTCGAAGATGAGGGCGGTCTTGTTCTCGACCGGCGTGCCGGCGTGGCGGTCCAGGCAGTTGGCGCTGGCGTTGAGTTCGCCGTCGGCGAACCACTGGTAGAAAGGCGCGTTGGATTCGTCCAGCGTCTTCGTGAAAGGCTTGCTCCACTGCAGCTGCGCGCGCGCATGGCGGGCCCAGAAGCCCTCGAAATCCTGCGCCGCCTCGTCGCACAGGGCCTGGTAGGCGGCCATGCCGGAGATGCGCGCTCCCTCGCGCGCCCGGGCGTCGGGCTCGAAGACGCGGTTCTCGACGAGGACGGATTCGATCGCGGACGAGCGGGTGCTCATGGTTGTTGTCTCCTTTGGGCAGTGGCGGGGACGGACTGTGCTGCGCCTCTCTTACGAAGCACTGACTACACGGTCATGGTAGCCCCGCCCGCCGCGGGGTGCATCGGGCCCGGGCGCAGCCGGCGGGCTTCTAGAATCCGCCTCCCCGAAGACTCCCTTCGCCGCGATGTCCCTGCCCGATCCTTCCGACATGAGCCCCGTCAAGGGCTCACCCCTGCGCCCCCTGCCCGCCCTCATCTTCGCCAGCCGCTGGCTGCAGCTGCCGCTGTACCTGGGGCTGATCGTGGCGCAGGCGGTCTACGTAGTGCATTTCCTGGTCGAACTGACCCACCTGGTCGAGGCCGCCTTCGGCAGCGAGCACGCGCTGGCCGCGCTGGTCAACAGCATCGGCTACAAGACCGCGGCCCCCATCACCTCGCTCAACGAGACGGTCATCATGCTGGTGGTGCTGGCGCTGATCGACGTGGTGATGATCTCCAACCTGCTGATCATGGTCATCGTCGGCGGCTACGAGACCTTCGTCAGCCGCATGAACCTCGAGGGCCACCGCGACCAGCCCGAGTGGCTCAGCCACGTCAACGCCTCGGTGCTCAAGGTCAAGCTGGCGATGTCGATCATCGGCATCAGTTCCATCCACCTGCTCAAGACCTTCATCAACGCCGACAACTACACCGACAAGGTGCTGATCGC
>JASGDG010000428.1:0-5118 GCA_047607325.1 Xenophilus sp.
CGATGGCGGCCTATGCCGCGCTCGGGCTTGGCGCGGCGGCGGGGCTGTGGGCGTTGCGGCGCGCCGGCTGGCCGCCGGCGCGTGCCTTCCTGCCGGCGGTGCTGTGCGGCATCGCGCTGGGCCTGGCCGCCACCGGGCTGCGTGCCGGCGCGCAGTTGTCCGGCGCCTTGCCGGCCTGGATGGAGGGGCGCGACGTCGAGGTGGCCGGCGTGATCGCGCAGATGCCCCGGCGCGGCAACGCGGGGCTGCAGTTCCGGCTGGACGTCGAATCCGCGCAGTGGCCGGCGGCCCAGGCCGAGGGGCCGGCGCCCCGGGTGCCGCCCCGCATCGCCCTGGGCTGGTATGCGGCCGGCGGCGGGCGATGGGGGCGCGAGGCGGAGGCGCCCGGGCCCCTGCCGCCGGTGCACGCGGGCGAGCGCTGGCGCTTCACCGTGCGGCTGAGGGCGCCCCACGGCACGCTCAACCCGCATGGCTTCGACTACGAACTGTGGCTGTGGGAGCAGGGCGTCCAGGCCACCGGCACGGTGCGCAGCGGCGCGCGCGACGTGGCGCCGCAGCGGCTGGACGCGACGGCCCGCCATCCCGTCGAGCGCGCCCGCGAGGCGGTGCGCGACGCGATCCTCGAACGGGTCGCCGACCGGCAGCGCGCCGGCGTGGTCGCTGCCCTCGTCACGGGCGACCAAGCCGCCATCGACCGGGCCGACTGGGACGTCTTCCGCGCCACCGGCGTGGCGCACCTGATGTCGATCTCGGGCCTGCACGTGACGATGTTCGCCTGGCTGGCCGGCGGCCTGGTCGGCGCGCTGTGGCGCCGCAGCACGGGACTGATGCGGTGGCTGCCGGCGCAGCAGGCGGCCCTGGCCGGCGGCCTGGCGCTGGCGGCCGCCTACGCGCTCTTCAGCGGCTGGGGCGTGCCGGCGCAGCGCACGGTCTGGATGCTGGCGCTGGCGGCGCTGCTGCGCCTGGGCGCGCGCCGCTGGCCCTGGCCGCTGGCCTGGCTGCTGGTGTGCGCGGGCGTGGTCGCGCTCGACCCGTGGGCGCTGATGCAGGCCGGCTTCTGGCTCAGCTTCGTCGCGGTGGGCGTGCTGTTCGCCGCCGATGCCGGCGCCCCTCCCGCTGGCACGGGGAGCGCGCGGCGCCTCGCCGCCAAGCTCGCCCGCCTGCTGCGCGAGCAGGCGGTGGTGACGCTGGCGCTCGCGCCGCTGGGCCTGCTGCTGTTCCAGCAGGTGTCGCTGGTGGGGCTGCTGGCCAACCTGGCGGCGATTCCCTGGGTGACGCTGGTCGTCACGCCGCTGGCGATGCTGGGCGTGCTGCTGCCGCCGCTGTGGGATGCGGCGGCCTGCTCGGTCGGGCTGCTCGGCCACCTGCTGCAATGGCTGGCGGCCTGGCCGGGGGCCACCTTCTCCACCGCCGCGCCCGCGCTGTGGGCCGGCGTGGCGGGCGTGCTGGGCGGCGTGCTGCTGGCCATGCGCCTGCCGCCGTCGCTGCGCCTGATGGGCCTGCCGCTGCTGCTGCCGGTGCTGCTGTGGCAGGCGCCGCGCCCGCCGGCGGGCGAGTTCGAGCTGCTGGCGGCCGACGTAGGCCAGGGCAACGCCGTGCTGGTGCGCACCGCGCGGCACACGCTGCTGTACGACGCCGGCCCGCACTATGGCGAGGACAGCGATGCCGGCCACCGCGTGCTGGTGCCGCTGCTGCGCGCGCTGGACGAGCGCGTCGACACGCTGCTGCTGAGCCACCGCGACACCGACCACACCGGCGGCGCCGGGGCCGTGCTGGCGATGCAGCCCGGCGCCATGCTGCTGGGCACGCTGGAGCCCGGCCACCCCCTGCAGGCGCTGCGTCCGCAGCAGCCGTGCGCGGCCGGGCTGCGCTGGGAATGGGACGGCGTGCGCTTCGCGGTGCTGCACCCGCCGCCCGGCACGGCGACCGAGGGCGTGCGACCCAATACCGTCTCGTGCGTGCTGCGGGTGGACAACGGCCGCGCCAGCGCACTGCTGGCCGGCGACATCGAGCGTCCGCAGGAACGGGCGCTGGCCGCCGCCGACGCCGATGCGCTGCGCGCCGACGTGCTGCTGGTGCCGCACCATGGCAGCAGGACCTCGTCGAGCCCGGCCTTCCTGGCCGCGGTGCAGCCCCGGCTGGCCATCGTGCAGGCCGGCTGGCGCAACCGCTTCGGCCATCCGGCGCCGGAGGTGCTGGCGCGCCTGCGCGAGCGCGGCGCGCAGGTGGCCGATTCGCCGCGCTGCGGCGCCCTGCACTGGCGCAGCACGCAGCCTGATGCCGTGCCGTGCGAGCGGGAGGCGCGCCGCCGCTACTGGCACCACCGGCCGCTCCCGGCGCCGTGAAGAAGGGCGGGTGCCGGATGCCCGCGCCGCCATGGCTGGTCCCGAACTTGCTAAGCTATGGCCAAGGAGATCGGTCGTTCCATGCACAAGTTCGATGAAATGTATGACCGGCTGCCCTATGAGGGCGCCGGCATTCGACAGCACTATCAACGGTACGACCAGTGGCTCGCGAAGCAGCCCACGGACGTGATGAAGTCCCGCCGGGAGGAGGCGGAGATGATCTTCCGCCGCGTCGGCATCACCTTCGCCGTCTATGGCGCCAAGGACGAGGACGGCTCGGGCACCGAGCGCCTCATCCCCTTCGACCTGCTGCCGCGCATCATCCCGGCCGACGAGTGGGCCTCGATGGAGAAGGGCCTGGTGCAGCGCGTCACGGCGCTCAACCGCTTCATCCACGACATCTACCACGACCAGGAGATCGTCAAGGCCGGCATCGTGCCGGCCGAGCAGATCGAGGGCAACGCGCAGTTCCGGCCCGAGATGATCGGCGTCAACGTGCCGAACAACGTCTACTCCAACATCTCCGGCATCGACATCGTGCGCGCCCCCGACAGCGCGGGCAAGGGCGAGTACTACGTGCTGGAGGACAACCTGCGCGTGCCCAGCGGCGTGAGCTACATGCTGGAGAACCGCAAGATGATGATGCGGCTCTTCCCCGAGCTGTTCGCGCAGAACCGCATCGCGCCCGTGGCGCACTACCCCGACCTGCTGCTGGAGACGCTGCGCGCCAGCGCGCCGCCCGCCACGGCCGAGCCGACGGTGGTGGTGCTGACGCCCGGCATGTACAACAGCGCCTATTTCGAGCACGCCTTCCTCGCGCAGCAGATGGGCGTCGAGCTGGTCGAGGGGCAGGACCTGTTCGTCAGGGACGACTTCGTCTACATGCGCACCACGCGCGGCCCGCGCCGGGTCGACGTGATCTACCGCCGGGTGGACGACGACTTCCTCGACCCCGAGGTGTTCCGCCCCAATTCCACGCTGGGCTGCGCCGGCCTGATGCGCGCCTACAAGGCCGGCAACGTGGTGATCTGCAACGCGGTGGGCACCGGCGTGGCCGACGACAAGTCGATCTACCCCTATGTGCCCAAGATGGTGGAGTTCTACCTGGGCGAGCAGCCGATCCTGAAGAACGTGCCCACCTGGATGTGCCGCCAGAAGGACGACCTGGACTACGTGCTGGCCCACATGAAGGACCTGGTGGTCAAGGAGGTCCATGGCGCCGGCGGCTACGGCATGCTGATCGGCCCGGCCTCCACCCAGGCCGAGATCGACGAGTTCCGCGAGGTGGTGCGCGCCAAGCCCGACGGCTACATCGCCCAGCCCACGCTCAGCCTCTCGACCTCGCCCACCTTCGTCGATGCCGGCATCGCGCCGCGTCACATCGACCTGCGCCCCTTCGTGCTCAGCGCCAAGGAGGTGCTGATGGTGCCCGGCGGCCTGACGCGCGTGGCGCTCAAGGAAGGCTCGCTGGTGGTCAACTCCTCGCAGGGCGGCGGCACCAAGGACACCTGGATCCTCGAACCCGAAGGGCGCTTCGCATCGCAGTCGCAGCGCCAGGGTGGCGGCCAGGGCCAGGCGCAGACGGCCTGAACGAAAGGGAGACCCGGAACATGCTTTCGCGCACCGCCGATCACATTTACTGGATGTCGCGCTACACCGAGCGGGCCGAGAACACGGCCCGCATGCTCGACGTCAACTACCAGACCTCGCTGCTGCCGCAGTCGGCCGAGGTCGCGCAGCTGGGCTGGCAGGGCGTGCTGTCCATCAGCGAGCTGCGGCCGGCCTACTTCGCCAAGCACGACGCCATCACGCCCGAGGGGGTGATGGAGTTCATGGTCAAGGACGAGAGCAACCCCTCGTCGATCGTCTCGTGCCTGAAGGCCGCGCGCGAGAACGCGCGCGCCGTGCGCGGCGCGCTGACCACCGAGTCGTGGGAGACGCAGAACACCACCTGGCTGGACGTCAACCGCATGCTGCGCGGCGACCGGTTCGAGCGCGACCCGGGCGCTTTCTTTGAGTGGGTCAAGTTCCGCTCGCACCTCTCGCGCGGCGTGACGCTGGGCACCATGCTCCAGGACGAGGCCTTCCACTTCTCGCGGCTGGGCACCTTTCTGGAGCGCGCCGACAACACCGCGCGCCTGGTGGACGTGAAGTTCCACGCCATGGGCAGCGAGTTCTTCGGCGCCGCCGACAGCGAGGATCATCAGGAGTACGACTTCTACCACTGGAGCGCGATCCTGCGCAGCGTCTCGGCCTTCGAGGTCTACCGCAAGGTGTACCGCGACGTCATCAAGCCCGAGCGCGTGGCCGAGCTATTGATCCTGCGGGCGGACATGCCGCGCTCGGTGCACCACAGCATGGGCGAAGTGCTGAGCAACCTTGGCAAGGTTGCCAACGACCAGAGCGCCGAGACGCTGCGCCGCGCTGGCAAGCTGCTGTCCGAACTGCAGTACGGCCGGGTGGACGAGATCCTCGCCACCGGGCTGCATGCCTACCTCACGCAGTTCCTCGACCGGGTGAACGAACTGGGCGGGCGGATCAGTCAGGACTTCCTCGTCCCGGCGCACTGAGCCTGGGCATCAAGCGCCCGGCCGGCGGAAGGCGGCGCGGGCGCGTTGCGCTTCGGCGTGCACTGCGCAGTCGATCGCGTGGTCGTTGATCAGGCCCATCGCCTGCATGAAGGCGTGGACCGTGGTGGGGCCGACGAACTTCCAGCCGCGCTGCTTCAGGTCCTTCGACATGGCGATGGAGGCCGGCGAGGTGGCGGCGCCCC
>JASGDG010000429.1:0-8499 GCA_047607325.1 Xenophilus sp.
CGATGGCCGCGGCCGCCGCGGCCGCCGCGCCCATGGCGATGCAGGGGCCGATCACGCGCACGGCCGCCAGGGCGTAGGGGTCGGCGTCGATGCAGCGGCCGGCCGCCAGCAGGTTGTCGGCGTCGGCGGCCACCATGGCCGACAGCGGCACCCAGGACAGGGCGCCTTCGCCAAAGCTTTCCCAGTGCACGCCGCTCAGCTCGCCGTGGAACTCGATCGGCCAGGCGCTGCGCGCCACGGCGTCGGCTGCTCGGGTGCCGGCGCGCACCGCCTGGGTCGTGAGGCGGCCGCGACCGACGATGCCCCGCGTCTGCCGCACGCCGGGCTGGCCCACCGAGTGCACGCGCGCACCCTTGAACGCGGCGGGAAACTCGCCGCGCAGGAAGGCCAGCAGGCGGGCCACGCTGTCGTGGCCGTCCCTGGCCACCCGGGACATCGCCAGTGGCTCCAGCGGGGTCTCGAAATGCATCAGGTTGACCAGGCAGAGGTCGCGTCCCGGAAAGGCAAAGACAAATCCGTCGCGGCGTTCGAGCCCGTACTGCGCGGCCACTTCGCCCAGCCGGTGCTCGATCTCCTCGCGCGCGGGCACCGCCGGGCCCAGGCCGGCCAGGCTGAACATCGTGGTGCCGAACACCGGCTGCGCGGCCGACTGGGTGCGCAGGCCCGCCTCGCGGGCCAGCGCGGCGTCGCCGCTGGCGTCGAGGAAGCAGCCGGCCGTGACGGCGACGGCGCCATAGCGTGTCTGGAGATGGACGCGCCCGATGCGCCGGCCGCTGCGTTCCACGCGGGTGAGCAGGGCGCCCAGCACCAATTGAACCTCGGCCTGCCGCAAGTGCCGGGCGTAGGCGGCCGCCAGTTCGCCGTCGTCGTACAGCGCGATCAGCGTTCCGCGCCCGCGGCGGTACGACAGCGCGCCGGCCGCATCGAGTTCGGCCAGCAGTTCGCGGGCGAATCCGTAGTGCAGCAGGTAGGGCTGTTCGCCGGCCGAGTAGAAGCCGCACAGCGTGCCGATCAGGCCGTTGACCGACTGGCCGCCGAGTTGCGCAAGGCCGTCGACCAGGCAGACCCGCAGGCCCAGCCGCGAGGCCTCGACTGCGGCGGAGACGCCGGCCGCGCCGGCGCCGACGATGCACAGGTCGCAGGCCAGCTCCGTGGCCGGCGGGCGGGCGGGGGCATGCTCGATGCGCAGGGGTTCCTGACTCATTGGGGCTGGATGTGCAGGCGGGTGATGAGGTCGCTCCAGCGCTGGCCGTCCTCGCGCAGGAAGGCCTGGAACCCGGCGGGCGTGCCCGCCAGCGGCGTGGCGCCGCCCTGGCGCAGCGTGGCCAGCACGTCGGGCAGCTGCAGCACCTTGTTCAGGGCCTGGTTCAACCGGGCGACCACCGGCGCGGGCAGGCCGGCCGGCCCGACCAGTCCGAAGTAGCCCTGGGCGTCATAGCCGGGCAGCACCGTCTCGGCCAGGGTGGGCACCTGGGGCAGCAGCGGCGAACGGGTTTTGCTGGTCAACGCCAGCGCGCGCAGCTTGCCTGATTCGATATACGGCACTGCGGCCTGGACCAGGCCCGCGTAGACATCGATCTGGCCGCCCAGCAGGTCCTGGAAGGCCGGCGCCGCGCCGCGGTACTGCACGCCGATGAAACGTCCCTGGGTGCGCACGGCCAGTTCTTCCATGAGCAGGTGGTCGACGCCGCCGACGCTGCCGGCACCGTAGGTGATCTCCCTGCCCTTGGCTGCCGCGATCAGATCCTGCACCGTTCGATAGGGTGAAGAGGGGTTGACCAGCAGCACGAGCTGGTTCTGCGCGATGCCGCCGATGGGCTCGAAGTCCGCCAGCGCGTCGTAGCGCACGCCCTTGAGCAGCAACCGGTTGTGGACGTGGCCGCTGGCCACGACCAGCAGGGTGTAGCCGTCCTTCGGCGCGGCCGCCACGGCGGCGGCGGCGATGGAGCCCCCGGCGCCGGAGCGGTTGTTGATCACGACCGGCTGCTTCAGCTCGTCGGAAAGCCCCTGGCTGACGAGCCGCGCCATCACGTCGGTGATGCCGCCGGCCGGGAAGCCCACGAACAGCGTCACAGGCCACGCGGGCCAGGCAGGCTGGGCGCGGACGGCACCGGCGCCCAGGGCAAGGCCGGCGGCGGTGGCATGGAGGAAGCGGCGGCGGCAGAGATCGTTGGGCACGGCGGGATTCCCGAAAGATGTATGTGTGGAAGGAGGATGGACTCAGGACAGGACACGCAGCAGCGCCGCCAGCGGCTCGGGGCGCGATGCGAAGGGCGAGTGGCCGCTGTCGAGGCTGTGCACCTCGAAACGGTTCTGCGGCGTCAGCGCATCGGCCTCGGCGATCATCCGGTCCTGCAGGGCCAGGGGCAGCGCCTGGTCGGCGAGCGTGCGCACGAAGCTGCGGCGCACGCGGCCCCAGCGCTGCGGCGTGACCCGCACCTCGTCGGCGGCCACGCGCAGCGGCAGGTCGGGCGTCAGCCCGGCGATGAACGGGCGGGCATCGGCCGGACTCAGGTCGTTGTAGAAGCCCTGGCGCAGGGCCTGCTGGTAGGCCGGATCGGCGGCCCGCGGGTTGATGCGCACCGCGCCCAGGGCCGCCGGGTCGCCAAGGAAGGCCGGGCCCAGCTGCGCGCCGGCGTTCTCGGGCAGGCCCAGATAGCCGAGCATGTTGGGAAGCGCCACGGGGCAGTGCGCAGCCACGTAGACGACGCGGTCGACCAGCTCGGGCACCTGCTCGACCGCCGCCGTCGCGGCCAGGCCGCCGGCGCTGTGCGCGACCACGACGACCGGGCCGTGTTCCCGCTGCCGGCGGATCTCGGCCACGATGGCCGCGGCCTGGTCTTCGAGCGTGAGGTGGGCGAGGGGCGAGGGCTCGGTGGCGAGCGCCGCCAGGTCCTGCGCCAGGTAGGAGACCGGCAGCGCGGCACCCTCGCCGCTGCCGGGCAGGTCGATCGCGACGCTCCGGCAGCCGGCGGCCGCCAGGGCGGCCGCGACGCGGTCCCAGTGCGCGGCGTTGTGCCAGGCGCCGTGCACCAGGAGAAAGGTGGGTCGGCCAGGGAGTTCGTGTTCGATCATGGGCTGTTCCGGTGCTTTGCCCTTCGGGAAGGGCCATGGAGCGAATGATCGCGAGGCCGTGCCGAGCGGCCATCGCGCTTCTCGGTTTCTGAGAAAACCGCCGCCAATTTCCAGGGCGGTCGCACGCCGGACAGACACGCGGCGCCCTTGCGGCTCCAATAGGCGGGCCATATCCCGGGCCGGCAGGCCCATGACGAGACAAGCGACAAGCGAAAGGCCCTTTTCCATGATTCAGGATTTCCTTGGCAAGACCGCCGTGCTGACCGGCGCCGGCTCCGGCTTCGGCCTCGAATGCGCGCGCATCGGCGCCGCACGCGGCATGAACCTGGTGCTGGTGGACGTGCAGCAGGACGCCCTGGATAAGGCCGAGGCCGAGCTGAAGGCCGCCGGCGTGGCGGTGATGTCGCGCAAGGTCGACGTCTCCGACGCGGCCCAGATGGAGCAACTGGCGGCCGCCGTGAAGGAACGCTTCGGCGCGCCGCACTTCGTCTTCAACAATGCCGGCGTGGGTGCCGGCGGCCTGGTGTGGGAGAACACCGTGGCCGACTGGGACTGGGTGCTGGGCGTTGACCTGTGGGGCGTCATCCACGGCGTGCGCCTGTTCGTGCCGATGATGCTGGAGGCCGCCGCCAAGGACCCGTCGTATCGCGGCCACGTGACCAACACCGCCAGCATGGCCGGCCTGCTGACGCCGCCCAACATGGGCATCTACAACGCCGCCAAGGCGGCCGTCGTCAGCCTGACCGAGACGATGTACCAGGATCTGAAGCTGGTCACCGACCAGATCGGCGCCAGCCTGCTGTGCCCGTACTTCGTGCCCACCGGCATCACCCACAGCGAACGCAACCGCCCCGGCGGCGCGCCCGGCCAGGGCCAGCTCACCAAGAGCCAGCTGATCGGCCAGGCCATGACCGAGAAGGCCGTCACCAGCGGCAAGGTCACGGCGGCCGAGGTGGCGCACAAGGTGTTCCAGGCCATCAGCGACAACCAGTTCTACGTGTTCAGCCACGACAGCCCGAAGGCGCTGGGCAACATCACCAGCCGCATGGAGAACATCGTCGCCGTGCGCAACCCGGCCGACCCCTTCCTGGCGCAGCCAGAGGTGGGCGCGAAGCTGCGCGAGCAGCTTCGCGCGATCTGAGTCAGCGTCTTCAAAGGGGCGGGCACGCCGTGCTCCAGGCGGAGGTCGCTCATTCGCCCGGGCGTCCTCCTGGCCGGCGTTTCCTCAGACACCGAAGCCCGGCACCGGCCGCCGGCGCCGCTCCAGCACCTGGCTGCCAAGCGCCAGCACCAGCCCGGCCAGCGTCAGCGCCGCGGCGGCCAGGCCCAGGTTCATCAGGCCCTGCCGACCCGGCTGGTGCGCGATCACCGCGCCGCCCACCCACGCGCCCAGCGCGTTGCCGAGGTTGAAGGCGGCGATGTTGAGGCTGGAGGCCAGGTTCTGCCCCGCGCCGGCGGCCTGTTCCAGCACGCGCATCTGCAGCGGCGCCGCGGTGGCGAAGGCCGCCACGCCGAGCACGGCGAGGAGGGCGACGGCCGCGACGGCGTGCGGCATCGCCCAGCGCGCGGCGGCCAGCACCAGCGCCAGGGCGAGCAGGGTGCCGATCGCCGCGCGCATCGCGCCCCGGTCGGCGAGCCGGCCGCCCAGCAGGTTGCCCACCGCCAGCCCGCCGCCGAAGAGCAGCAGCACGGGCGAAACGGCCGATTCGGGCAGACCGCTCACCTGCGTGAGCAGCGGCTGCACGTAGGTGTAGAAGGCGAACACGCCGGCGAAGCCCAGCACCGTCGTCGCCAGCCCCAGCCAGACCTGCGGGCGGCGCAGCACGGCCAGTTCCTCGCGCAGCGGCGCGGGCTCGGCGCGGGCGTCGTCCCACGGCACGAAGCGCCACAGCACCGCCAGCGCCGCGACGCCGATGGCTGCCACCGCCCAGAAGGTGGTGCGCCAGCCGAAGTGCAGGCCGATCCACGCGCCCGCCGGCACGCCCAGCAGCGTGGCCGCCGTCAGGCCGGTGAACATCAGCGCGATGGCCGAGGCGCGGCGCTCCGGCGGCACCAGCCCGGTGGCCACCACCGAGCCGACGCCGAAGAAGGTGCCGTGCGCCAGCGAGGTGAGCACGCGGGCCGCCATCAGCGCGCCGTAGTCCGGCGCCAGCGCGCAGGCCAGGTTGCCGAGCGTGAAGACGGCCATCAGCGCCAGCAGCACCGTCTTGCGCGGCAGGCGGCGCGTGGCCAGGGTCAGCAGCGGCGCGCCGACGGCCACGCCGATGGCGTAGCCCGAGATCAGCAGGCCGGCCGCGGGGATGGAGACGTGGAGGTCCGCCGACACCTGCAGCAGCAGGCCCATGATGACGAACTCGGTGGTGCCGATGCCGAAGGCGCCGGCGGAGAGGGCGAGGAGTGCGATGGGCATGATGGCCCGTACTGTGCGGGGCGCCGGATTCGATGACTAGAATGCCGATCTGACCAGAAGCTATGAGTTGAATTCACAGAAAGAAGGAGCCCGTGCCGCGCATCGAGGTCAACCGCTCCGGCGAGATGGAAGCCTTCGTCCAGGTGGTGGACCGGGGCGGCTTCTCGGCCGCCGCGCGCGTGCTGGGCATGACGCCCTCGGCCGTCAGCAAGCTGGTCGCCCGGCTGGAGGCGCGCCTGGCGGTGCAGCTGGTGCACCGCTCCACCCGCAAGCTGCAGCTCACCGCCGAGGGCCGCCACTTCTACGAGCGCAGCGTGCGCGTGCTGGCCGACATGGACGAGGCCGAGCGCTGCACCGCCGGCGCCGCGCCGCGCGGGCGGGTGAGCCTCAGCGTCAGCGTGCCCTTCGGCCAGCACGTGCTGCTGCCGCTGGTGCCCCGCCTGCTGGCGGCCCACCCGGAACTGACGCTGGACCTGAGCCTGACCGACCGCGTCGTGGACCTGATGGACGAGCGCGCCGACATCGCCGTCCGCTGGGGCCGGCTGGCCGATTCGGAGCTGGTGGCGCGCCTGCTGGGCCACACCGAGCAGGTGATCGTCGGCGCGCCCGGCTACCTGGCCCGCCACGGCACGCCGCGAACGCCCGAAGACCTGCTGCGCCACAACCGCCTGGGCAGCACCTACCGGCGCAACGTGCCGGACTGGCCGCTGCGGGTGGACGGGCGCATCGTCGAGGTGCCCATTTCCGGCAACGTGCGCGCCTCCGACGGCTCGGCTCTGCGCACGCTGCTGCTGCACGGCGTGGGGCTGGCGCGCATGTCGGTCTACCACGTGCAGCCCGACCTCGATGCGGGCCGGCTGGTGGCGGTGATGGAGGACTTCAACCCGCGCGAGCTGGAGCCCATCCATGCGGTCTACCTGGGCCGGGCGGGCCGCCTGCCGGCCCGGGTGCGGGCGGTGCTGGACTTCCTCGCTGCCGAGGTGCGGCTGGGCGCGCGGCCGGCGCAGAATCGGCCCTCGTCATCCACGGAACCGCCCCCTTTCTTCGAGTGATGCAGCAGGACGACGGTATCTGGACGGTCTTCCCGACCGCCATCGGCGCGGTCGGCCTGGCCTGGAACGAGGCCGGGCTGGCCGGCGCCCAGCTGCCCGAGTCGGACGAGGCCGCCACGCGGGCCCGGATGGCGCGCCGCTTCCCGGGCTGGCCCGAGATTGCGCCTGCCCGCTGCGCCGGCGAGGCGGCCCGGGCCATCGAGGGCATCGCCGCGCTGATGGCCGGCGATCCGCGCGACCTGCTGGAGATCCCCCTGGACCTGCGCGGCGTGCCCGAGTTCAACCAGCGCGTCTATGCCCTGGCCCGCCGCATTCTGCCCGGCCGGACGCGCACCTACGGTGAGCTGGCGTTGCAGCTGGGCGACAAGGGGCTGGCCCGCGCGGTGGGGCAGGCGCTGGGCCGCAACCCCTTCGCGCCGGTGGTGCCGTGCCACCGCATCCTCGGCGCGTCGGGCTGGGCCGGCGGCTTCTCGGCCCACGGCGGCGCGCTCGCCAAGATGCGCATGCTGGCCATCGAGGGGGCGTGCCCGGGCGGCACGCAGTCCCTTTTCCCGTACTGACGCGCCGGTCCGCCATTCCGTGGCGATGGCATGACGGCGCTGTCAGTGGTCGCTCGAGGACGCGGACCCGCTGTCGGTCTTCGCCGCGGCGCAGGGGTATCGGCGCCGCCGGCGGAGCCGATCCGCCGCCGCGCGGACAATGTCCCGATGCCTTCTTCGTCATCGCCGCGCTTCCTCGGGGTCGCGCTGGTGCTGGGCCTGCTCTCGGCCATCGGTCCCTTCGCCATCGACATGTACCTGCCGGCCCTGCCGGCCATCGGCCAGCAGCTGGATGCGGACATCGGCGCCGTCCAGCTCAGCCTCACCGCCTTCTTCCTCTCCATCGGCGCCGGCCAGCTGCTCTACGGCCCGGTGTCGGACATGGTGGGCCGCAAGCCGCCGCTGTTCGCGGGGCTGCTGCTCTTCTGCGCGGCCAGCGTCGGCTGCGCGCTGGCCGGCGACATCCGGACGCTGATCGCGCTGCGCTTCGTGCAGGGGCTGGGCGCCGCCGCCGGCATGGCCATCCCGCGCGCCGTGGTGCGCGACCTGCACACCGGCACCGACGCGGCGCGGTTGATGTCGCTGCTGATGCTGGTGTTCAGCGTCTCGCCCATCCTGGCGCCCCTGGCCGGCAGCGGGGTGATCGCGCTGGCCGGCTGGCGCGCGGTGTTCTGGGCCGTGGCCCTGGCGGGGCTGGCCGGCGTGGCGCTGGCGGCTGTGTTCCTGCGCGAGACGCGGCCGCCGCAGGCGCGCGTCGAAAGCGGCCTGCGCAGCGCGCTGGCCGGCTACGCGCTGCTGCTGCGCGACCGGCACTACCTGGGCATGGTGTTCGTCGGCGCCTTCGCCATGGGCGGCCTCTTCGTCTACCTGGCCAGTTCCTCCTTCGTGATGATCGGCCACTGGGGCCTCACACCGACGCAGTACAGCCTGGCCTTCGGTCTCAACGCGGCGGCCTTCATCGGCACGTCGCAGCTCACCGGCCGGCTGGGCGACCGCTTCGGGCTGGTGCCGATGGTCAAGGGCGCGGCCAGCGGCTGCGGCGCGGTGATGGCGCTGCTGCTGGCGTACTTCCTCGCCGGCGGCGACAGCCTGCCGGTGCTCATCGGCCTGTACTTCGCCGCCAGCGCGCTCATGGGGCTGGTCATCCCGACCACCGCCGTGCTGGCGCTGGAGGCGCACGGTGCCATCGCCGGCACGGCCTCGGCGCTGATGGGTACGCTGCAGATGCTCACCGGCGCGGCGGCGATGGCCACCGTCGGCATGTTCTCGGACGGCCGGCCGCTGCCCATGGTGCTGGGCATGGCGGCGGGCGCGTTCCTGTCGGTGGCCCTCGCCTGGGGCACCCTCCGCGGGCCCCGGCTGCGGGCGAAGCCATGCTGAGGACCGCGGCCGCCGCCGCCGCCGCCGACGGCCTGCCGCCGGC